>NZ_CP172312.1:4018537-4342244 GCF_047946665.1 Allohahella sp. A8 | reverse complement strand
TTCAGGAAGATCAACAACATAGGGGAAGCACGTCCCGTACCCCTATCACTCGGTTTGCTGATCAGTGAGTCAGAGCGATCAAGCGCGGAATTTAAGCTTGTCACAGCTGGGAAAGTCGAATACTCCCTGACAGGATAGGATTGAAAATTACCTGTTGCGGGAGTCACCAGCAGAAATTGGTGCCTTCTTTCATTAACTAGATCTCAGCTCTAGCGTTCGATCGCTCTTATTCCTATTCATGCATCGCCCATCGGTTCTGAACACTACGATAGCAATAGAGGCGCGGGCTCGATCTACGGCAAGACATTCCTCTGGCTTCGTCCGATGAACGAGGTGATGAAAGACTATGGCAGCGCAGCGACACCCGGTCGGCCTTGCACTAGGCCAGCATCAATACTCAGGCGTTGCGCATGCCGGTCAAAAAGGCTGCCCGACATGAAGTTGCACCTGTTCATACATGAACGGCTATCACGCCTGACTCCACGCCCCGATGGGCTGCTTTCTGCAAAGAGCGCTTTGTTCGGCTCAGTTACCGTGGGACACTTAGCCTTTTGCAGAGCCACCGCACCATGACTGACTCCCTGGAATACCTCACCAAAGCAATGGCCCAGTTCGCCCAGGAAAGAGATTGGGACCAGTACCACTCTCCTAAAAACATTACCATGGCACTTGCAGGTGAGGTGGGGGAGTTGGCTGAATGTTTTCAGTGGCTCAGCGAAGCAGAGTCAGCCTCTCTAGATGACAAAAAGCGTACAGCAGTTGCTGACGAGATCGCCGACATTCAACTTTACCTAGTCCGTCTTGCTGACAAATTGGGTATAGATATTCTCGAAGCCTCGAAACGCAAGCTTGAAAAGAACGAGCGCAAATATCCTGTAGCGAAAGCAAGGGGTAACGCCACCAAATACACTGATTTATAGGCGCACCTGAGATGCTGGTATATAGCGCCGACAAAAAGCGTTGTATCACTGACGTGAGATCCAACAAGATCTCTCAGATGATCGAGGCGGAGGTCAGAAGAGCGCTTAATCGTAACTCCCCGCGATCAGAAACACTGTCCTGGGAAAATTCACTGCAGTACATTTCACAGGTGCTCTGGGACGAGGCGATCCCCGATTCTGCAGGCGTCGCCATCGAGTACAACATTCCGCTGACCAATCGCAGAGTCGACTTCATTCTCACCGGCAAGGACAGCGAGCGGCGAGACACTGCGATTATCGTTGAACTCAAGCAATGGCAGGAAGCGGAAATTACGACGAAGGATGCAATTGTCCGAACATGGCTGAACAAAACTGACCGCGAAACCCCTCATCCCTCCTACCAAGCTTGGTCATACGCCGCGCTGATTCACGACTATAACGAGACCGTGCGGAACGAGAGCATCACCTTGAGACCCTGTGCCTATTTGCACAACATGCGGTCTCGACAACCAATCAACGATCCCTTCTATCACGAGCACACCGCGAAGGCGCCTGTTTTCATTTCGCAGGACGCTCTCATGCTTGCTGAGTTCTTCAAGCAACATGTGCGGTACGGCGATAGCGATAACATCATGTATCGCATTGAACATGGTGTTATCAAGCCGTCCAAAAATCTGGCGGATGCGTTAGCTTCGATGCTCGACGGGAATGTCGAGTTCCTCATGATAGATGAGCAGAAGCTGGTGTATGAAACGGCTATTGATCTGGCCCACAAAGCCAAGAATGGCCGCAAAAACACGCTTGTCATCAGAGGCGGCCCTGGCACAGGCAAATCGGTTGTGGCCATCAACCTACTCGCAGAACTCACGAAGCGAGAGCTGCTCGTCCAGTACGTGTCGAAGAACGCCGCACCGAGAGAGGTCTACAAGAAGCTGCTAACGGGGAGTCGAAAGAAAACCCATATCGACAACATGTTCAAAGGCTCTGGTGGATATTTTGAAACCGAACCGGACTTCTTCGATGTGCTACTGGTAGATGAAGCTCACCGGCTGAACGAGAAGTCTGGACTTTACGGCAACCTCGGCAAGAATCAGATCATGGAGCTTATCATCTGCTCCAAGCTCAGCGTGTTCTTCATCGACGAAGCTCAGCGAGTTACTTTGCAGGATATCGGCCGCGTGGCTGAGATTCGTCGCTGGGCCGCCGAACTCGGGTCAGGCGTTACTGAACTCGATCTGGTTTCCCAGTTTCGCTGTAACGGTTCCGATGGCTACGTGGCATGGGTAGACCATACCTTGGGCGTTCGAGATACCGCCCACACCTCTATGGATGATATCGACTATGAGGTGAAGGTATTCGATGACCCCAGCACCTTGAAAGCTGCAGTAACTGAAAAAAATCGCCTCAACAATAAATCGCGGATGGTGGCAGGTTACTGCTGGGACTGGGCCAGCAAGACAGATCCAGCTGCTTATGACATCGTGATAGGCGACTTCCGTGCGCAGTGGAACCTGAGAGAGGACGGAGGGCTTTGGCTCGTGGCCGAAAACTCCGTCGAACAGGTTGGTTGCATCCATACCTGCCAAGGTCTGGAGCTAGACTACATCGGCGTGATTTTCGGGGACGACTTTGTGGTGCGTGATGGCCGTATTGTCACTGACGCAGGTAAGCGCTCTTCAATGGACCGCTCGATACGAGGTTTCAAGAAACTGCTCAAGGAGAGTCCCGAGCAGACGCGAAAAATCACGGATGAGATCATAAAGAACACCTACCGCACACTGATGACTCGCGGACAAAAGGGTTGCTTCCTTTACTCTGTCGATGAGGAAACCAACGCGTATTTGAAGAGTGCCGCCAGCCGAGAGAACGCGCAGACAGATACAGTCGAAGCAGGACCATCTATCGGTCTCCCATTGACCGTAGTACCTTTCGAACAAGCTAAGCCCTATAAAGAACATGTCCCCATCTTTGATGTTGCAGCAGCAGCCGGCGACTTCAGTGCGCCTCAAGATGTCGCCGAATGTGAATGGGCTGAACTCCCAGAATTTGTGACCGCGAGCGAAGGCATGTTCATTGCTCAAGTGGTGGGCGAATCCATGAATCGGCGGATTCCGAACGGGTCGTGGTGTTTGTTTAAAGCTAATCCAGGCGGTACCCGCAACAACAAAATCGTGATGGTTCAGCACCGCTCGATAGCCGACCCCGACCATGGGGGCCGCTACACTGTGAAGAGATACCACCGTGAAAAAACTGGAGAAGGTGACCTGGGTAACAGCAGGATAATCTTAAAGCCGGAGACCAATGCGTTTGGCTACCCGCCAATCATCCTGGAAGATATTGATGACGATCTAATTGTTATCGGTGAATTCCTCATGGTTCTGTAGCGGCACAATTCTTTCGACCGGGTCTCGACCCAGCAGGAGCTCCATGGACCGCCCAAGTATCTACAGTGAAAAAGCTGAACACTTCTTCAAACAATATCGACAGCTGGAATTTGCGGATGTCCATGGTAGCTGGCTTCATCTGATTGAGGACAATCCAGAAGGACAGGCAAAATACGCGCTCGATGTTGGCGCAGGAAGTGGTCGTGACGCCTCAGCGCTGGCCCAACTTGGTTGGAAAGTGATCGCCATTGAGCCAGCAGTCGGTCTTCGTGACCTCGGCAAGTCTGCTACCGCCCAGCAAGATATCGCATGGCTGGATGATGAACTTCCCCTTTTACCGGTTACCACCGATTTTTTGAAAGCTATAGGCCACCCGATTCAACTCATCCTAGCTTCTGCAGTTTGGATGCACTTGGATCACTTATCTCAGCGGAAAGCACTCACACGGCTTTCTCGCCTGCTTACTTCGGGGGGACTTATCGTTATTACCCTCCGTCATGGGCCAAGTCACGATGAGCGCATTTTCTATGAAACCGATAGCATCTCTCTCAAAGCAATGGCCGAGAGTGAAGGGCTTGAAACAATTTGTCATATCACAGAAAGCGATAAATTGCTTCGTGCAGCCGTAGGGTGGGAGACCCTTGTCCTGCGTAAAAAATTGTCCAACATTGCTTAAGGGGAAAGTACGATGGAGAGTGCGTTGATCTCAGAGTGGACCAAGCTCCCCTACTCAGCTCAAATAGCGTTTATCTTTCTGATAGGTGGACCTATTGTAGTAAAGCTTGCTGGAAGCAACTTCGACTTCTACGAAATCTACGTGCGCAGGCGATATCTGAACCGAATCGCCGAGCTCGCTGAGAAAATTTCTCAAGGCGATCTCCAGTTACAATTTATTGATCTTCTCCGAGACAACGAAATATTCCGGCTAGTTTCAGGCCTGCGTACCTCACCCGTCAAAGCCAACGCACTTATGCTTCTTTACACATCTGGGTGCTACTCCATAAAAGACTTACGCTTACTCGCTTATTATGTGGACGGCTATTCAGACCACACCCTCTCAGTCGAAGTTAAGCTGCGGGACAAGTGGTTTGCCGGGTATTCCCTAGCTTCAGCGATTTTTATTTTTGTTATAGGGGTCATCTGGGCGTTCGGAATTCTTCTCGCACCCACGTCGCTGCTGAGCATACTTCTGGCTGTTTCTGGACTCAGCCTCTGCGTAGTTGTAGCTGGTTACCTGCTAAAAGACTTTAAAGCGTTTCGAATGGCAACACGGCTAAAAAAAGCCTTGGCTGAGGCTAACTATGTCACTAAAGACGGGAAGCCCTGCAGCCTCGTGCTCGGCAACGCAAATTAAGACACTCTGCGAGCATCCGTGCAAAACCTTCGTCAACAGTTCACCTAACCGTTTGCACAGATGACAAGCTTCAGCGCAGTGCCGTATCCTGGGAAACGATCGTTTTTCGCAAGAAGGGGTAGCGTGTGCCGCTAGTTGAGATGTTCGGGCTGAGTCGGCGCAGCTTGTGAAGAGCGAACCGAAGCCAGACGAGTACACTGGCCAGCTCATCACGGGCGGCCCCACAGATCACATTCTCCCCTGGCTTTGCAATGCCATCAATCGTGCCGTTAGAGTCGATATGGCAGTGGCCTTCATTCAGCGCGCTGGCCTGGAACTCCTTCGGGACGATCTCCAAAGCGTCCTCACCCGCGACAATGTGCAGGTTCGCATTCTCACCAGCGATTACTTTGGCATCACTGATCCTCAGGCGCTACGCGAGCTGATGCTCCTGCAGCAATCCGGTGCTGAGGTCAAAGTCTACGAGTGCGCCCCTGGCACGAGCTTTCACCTGAAGACTTACCTTTTCGTTCATCAGCTCGGGCAAGGCGGCAGCAATGTTGGTCTCGTCGGCGAGGCCTTTATCGGCTCCAGCAATATCAGCCGGCAAGCGCTCAAAGATGGCCTGGAGTGGAACTATCGTATCTGCTATCCCGGTGATGATGGCTTTCTGGCGACTCAGCACCAGTTCAATCAGCTATTCGCTCATCCGCGTGCCGTATCCCTCACGCATCGTCGGATCGATGAGTATGAACTGCGTAGGCGACCACCCGCCACGTCTGTCGCGCCAGGTAGTCATGAGATCGTGCAGCCGCCAACGCCGACATCGGTGCAAGTGGAGGCTCTGGCGGCGCTCGATGAGTCACGCCTTCATGGCTATCGTCGTGGTCTGGTCGTCTTGGCGACGGGTTTGGGTAAGACCTGGCTTGCGGCCTTCGATGTGAAAGCCTCTCAGGCCAAACGCGTGCTGTTCGTCGCGCACCGGGAAGAGATTCTGCATCAGGCGGCGGCGACATTTGTGTGCATCGGCGAAGGCCTGCGGGTTGGCTTCTACAAGGGGCAGCAACGGGATGTCGACGTCGATGTGCTGTGTGCGTCCATACAAACCATTGGTCGCTCGGCGCATCTCGAACAGTTCGCGACGACGCACTTCGACTACATCGTGGTGGATGAGTTTCACCATGCGGCCGCGCCGAGCTAACACCAACCCAGCACCGTCTGCTGAATCACTTCACGCCACGCTTCCTGCTGGGGCTGACTGCGACACCCGACCGGACGGATCAGTCTGACATCCTGTCGCTGTGTGATGACAACCTGGTCTTCGAGTGCAATCTGTTTCGCGGCATTCACGAGAACCTGCTGGCGCCTTTTCGCTACCACGGCATTTATGACGAGAGCGTCGACTACACGGAGATCCCCTGGCGCTCTGGCAAGTTCGACCCCCACCTACTCTCCGTGAAGCTGGCTACGCTCGGCCGTGCTCGTCATGCACTGCGAATCTGGCGCTCAGAGGGCCAGCGCCGCACCCTCGCCTTCTGCGTCTCCAAGGCTCACGCCGAGTTCATGGCCGAGCAGTTCAACAAATCTGGCGTGAGGGCTGCTGCGGTGTATACAGGCTCTGCGCTGTCTCGTGGCAAGGCGCTAGAAGACCTCGAGAGCAATCAGCTTCAGGTCATCTTCTCGGTCGATCTCTTCAACGAGGGCGTGGATCTACCAGCCATCGACACCATCATGATGCTGCGTCCCACCGAGTCCAAGATTCTGTTTCTGCAGCAGTTCAGTCGTGGCCTTCGCAAGGCAGAGCCGGAGAAGACGCATGTGGTGGTGCTGGACTTCATTGGTAACCACCATAGCTTTCTGCACAAGCCGCAGGCTTTGATCGGCCAGACGATGAACTATCGTGGGCTGGCTGAGTTTGCGGTTAAAGCCGAAATCTTTACTGAAAACGCGCCCGCCGGACCCGTCTTCGACTAAGACCCCACCTGCAACCATCTGATCGAACAGCATACCGTCTCCCCTATGTGGAGATAACCAGGTCAATGATTTGGAGCCCTCAAGCGCAGCTTACCTAAAGGACTGATAAGCCTTATACACTCCGGGCGCGAATTGATACTGCCCGACGACTCCCGAAGTCGACCCCATCCGGAGTTCCTGCAATGGCATCGAAAGAACGTGCTGCACACTGAGCTCTTGTAATGGATGCCCCTACCATCGGATCGGTCGCAGCCGATGAGTGACGATTTTTGAGCCGAAGCTCCAGGTTCCGAGAACTACTTCACAGTCCCGGCTCATCTCGATTGAGCCACCACGCTGGACCTCTTATCTTCTAAAAAAGCCCCTCGATAAAGAAAGGACTCTCTTGAAAACAATAAATAAAATCAAAGCTGTCGGCTTGCTTGCAGCCTCACTAGCATGCTCACAGAGTTATGCTGTTCCAGTAACATTGAATTTTTCAGGCGCGCTTACCGTCGGTGACGCCACCCTTTTCGGTTACGAGTCGACTGCGTACAGGCCTCTCGTAAGCGGCACAATCTCACTCAATTACAGCTTGGCGGGGACACCAAAACAGACCGGCACTCAAACGTCATATCCAACCGGATGGGGCGTAAGCTGGATCGACGTGATCTTCGACTATCCTCTCCCTTTCGAGAGTACGGCACCCTCAGCCTCCGACCCCAGATCCTTCGATAAGCTGTCGTTCAACACCTACTCGAGACAAAATTCGCTCGTATTCTCCGATAATCGCTCCGGCAAGGAAGATCAGATAGGTGCGACTTGCTATGCAAGTTACCTAAAACCAAGCAATGATTGGTGCTTCAATACGCGGATTGAAGCAAAGCTCGCACCTGGCAGCGTGAACGCAAATGCAATCGCGACAGGAGAGAGTTTACTGAACGACGGCGCCTATCTGTTGTCTGGTAGCAAATTGGTGATGTTAGCCTCGTATGCAGATGCTAACGGCACTATAAAGTCTTATAACATTCAGGTTGCGCTGCAGTCTCTGGATGAAGCTGGGCTAGCAGACGATGTCACCCCGGTTCCACTGCCTGCAGCAGCATGGCTATTTTTGTCGGGGATTGCCGGTTATGCGGGTGTGAGCTTCAGACGAAGCCGCAGCCACAACAGTGCGGCTACGCAGGCGATGTCTATCTGAGTAAACGAACAAGAAGACCGGCATGTATCGTTAATTATCGCGCCGGACGATAATTATCGTAAATCGATGGCGCCAAGCCAGACACATTTCGTCACCCACACTTGCAAACAATAACTCCATGACGATGCGTCCACAGTGGTTGTTTGCTGACCACTCCGGCAGTACCCTGCGCGCACTTTCAAGCCATCTTCCGGACCCCAGCACGAATGACCAAGCAGTCCCTTGTTACCTCTTTCGATCTCACCCTGTACGCCGCCCTCGTTTGCATATCGATATTTGGGCTGTTCACCAGCAACAATGCCTCCGAGATGGTGTTGCGTACTGTTCTCTGAGACATAGCCAGGATCTCCCCCAGACGACGTGACCGTGGCTGAGCGTCTGTCTCCCTCCAAACCGATAAGCGCTTGGCCTCCCGCCCTATCTCCTGGTAAATAAATACCGATCTGAATTGACTCCGTGGATCTCGACGCATTACCTTACAAATAGTTCATGTGTCTCGCGCCTAGTAGAGCTGACAACTTGCTTTCTCCCTGCTGACGTCGCGTCACCAATAGGAGGACAGAACTTGATCAAATTCAAGCTGAATAAGAAAGCAGTTGAAGTCGACGTGCCGGACGATACGCCGCTGCTCTGGGTGTTGCGAGACGAACTTGGCCTGACTGGCACAAAGTTTGGCTGCGGCATTGCGCAGTGCGGCGCTTGCACCGTTCACGTCAACGGCCAGGCGCGTAGATCCTGTGTCACGCCCATCTCTACACTCGATGGTTCTGAAGTCACAACCATCGAAGGTCTCCCCGCCTCCGCCGGTCTGGGCGAGGGTGAACTCCATCCGGTTCAAACGGCCTGGATAGAGGCACAGGCGCCACAATGCGGCTACTGCCAGTCCGGCCAGATCATGCAGGCGGTCGCGTTACTCGCCGAAAGTCCAGAGCCTACAGACGAAGAAATCACTGCGGGCATGGCCGGCAATCTGTGTCGCTGCATGGCATACATCCGGATCCGCAAAGCGATCAAGCTCGCCTCTGCATCCCAGACCGGAGGGGGCAACTCATGACCCAGGACTCGAATTTCTTGATGACTCGCCGTTGGTTTCTCGCCCTGGCAGGGGCTGGTGTGACCACTGGTCTTATGGGCGGCGGCCTGGCTTTCGGACAAGTCCCCGTTGGACGATCCATGGGTGAAGGGTTTCAGCCGACGGTGTGGTATGCAATTGGGCCCGATGGCAAGATCACCATGCATATCCACATGGCCGAGATGGGACAGCACGTTGGTACGGCGCTGTCCCGGGTCATCGCCGAGGAACTGGAGGCCGACTGGGACGACGTCGAATTCGTTCATGTCGATACCGACCCGAAGTGGGGCTATATGGTCACTGGTGGATCGTGGTCGGTCAATCACAATTTCTTCGCTTTCAGCCGAGCTGGCGCAGCTGGGCGCATGGCTCTCATCGATGCAGGCGCGCGCGAAATGGGCGTGCCTGCTGCTGAATGCATGGCGCGTGCGAGCAAGGTGATCCACGGGGAGCAGTCGATCAGTTACGGCGAGCTTGTCGCCCGCGGCGCCGTCAACCGAGAGTTTACCGATGATGAGCTCAAGGCGATCAAACTCAAACCCGCGTCTGAGCGGCGACTGTTAAACCGGGACACCGTGGCTCGCGATGTCCCTGCGAAAGTCGATGGCAGCGCGATCTACGGCATCGATCGAACCGTCAAAGGCATGGTGTATGCCCGGCCGGTGATGCCGCCGGTCCGCTTTGGTAGCAAGGTCAAGAACTGGGACGACTCCGCCGCGAAGAAGATCCCAGGCTACATACAGACCGTTGAGCTAAAGGACCCTACAGACACCTGTCAGGGCTGGCTGGTCGTAGTCGCCAAAAGCTGGACCGCGGCTTCGAAAGCTGTTGATGCGCTCAAGGTCACCTGGGAAGGTGGCTCGGGCAGAAATATGAGCGAGGCCGACCTGCTTGCCGAGGGCGAACGTTTGGTCAACGACAAAGCCGCCGGGGCGCTGTTCATGCTCGAGGGCGAGCCTGACGCGGTGCTCGATGCTGCCGAGAAGGTGCACGAAGGGATCTACCAGACCCACACTGTGCTGCACATGCAGCTCGAGCCAGGTAACGCCCTGGTGTGGCAGGATGGTGAGACCTGGCGCGTGCACGCGGGGAATCAATGGCAGTCCCTAACGCTACCTCTTGTGGCCAAGGCGCTGGAGATCGACCAGGCGAATCTCGTGTTCGAGACGTCTTATCTGGGTGGCGGATTCGGGCGACGTTTGTTCTGTGATTTTGTGGTCCCTGCCGCACTCACAGCAAAAGCCATTGGCCGCCCGGTCAAGATGGTCATGGCTCGCCCAGATGACACACGGTTCGACTGCCCCCGCTCGCCAACCGTACACAAAGTCAGATCAGTGACTGATAAAAACGGCGCCCTGCAGGCCTACGATCACGCTTGTGCTTCAGGCTGGGCCACTGCACCGATTGCACCTGCCTTTCTTGCTGACGGCGTCAAAGGCGGCAAGATCGATCCATTCTCGATCAGCGGCGCGGATCACTGGTATACCGCCGAGTCGATGCGTGTTCGCGCTGTCAAAAACGAGAAGGTGCATGAAACCTTCTTGCCAGGCAACCTGCGGTCGGTGGCACCGGGTTTCACGTTATGGGCTGTTGAAACCCATATTGACGAGATCGCCAACAAGCTTGGACAGGACCCGGCGGCTTTCCGCCGTTCCCTGCTGAATGCCACGGGCCGCAACGCCGGTGAAGCACCACACGCTGTGGGCGGTGCTGCGCGTCTGCGCGAGGTGCTCGACCGTGTGGTGAAGAAGTCGGGATGGGCCGAGCGGAAAAATCTTCCTGAGGGCACGGGGATGGGTATCTCTCTCACCGCTGGTCAGGAGCGCGGCATGCCCACCTGGATAGCGACCGTCGCGCAAGTGCGTGTGGACCGTAGCACGGGCGAGATCACCTTGCAGCATATCTGGGCGAGTATAGATGCGGGCACCCTGGCGCATCCGGACGGCGCGCTTGCCCAGGCAGAGGGCGCCATCCTATGGGGCGCCTCAATGGCCATTCACGAAGGTACCGAGATTGAAAATGGCCTGCCTCGTGATCGGAATCTTGATACCTACACGCCGATGCGGATGCATCAGGTTCCCGAACTCGATATCGAATTCGTAGCAAACGATCACATGCCTGTGGGCCTTGGCGAGCCGGGCGTCATCGGTGTGGCGCCGGCCATTGGCAACGCGATTTTCCATGCAACGGGGGCCCGCTTACGGACCATTCCTATGCGTCCGCAAGATATCCTTAAAGCATTGGAGGCCTGAAATGCGCATGACAAGCCTGATATTCTCGGCAATCGTTCTCGCTACACCCGCTACGGCAGAAGACTTGCGGGGGCCCGATGAGTTCAAGGACATCGAAGATCAGTCTGAGCGCTCGCAAGCCCTCTTCAATGAAATGGCGAAGGTCATCACCCACCCCCGCTGCATGAACTGCCATCCCGTTGAAAACCTTCCGATGCAAGGCGATGACATGCGGCCACACAATCCGCCAGTCGTGCGTTGGAACGAGGCTGGTTTTGGTCCTCCAGGCCTGCACTGTACTTCTTGCCACGGTGCTGAGAACGCTGAATTTGTCGGCGGTGAAGGGAGCATTCCTGGGCATACGCCCTGGCACCTGCCGCCCGTCAGCATGGGCTGGATCGGTCTGAGCGTCGCTGAGATCTGCGCCCAGTTGAAGGATCCAGAGCGCAACGGCAACCGGACGCTTGCCGAGCTTGCTGATCACAATGCCAACGATGGTCTTGTTGGCTGGGGATGGAAGCCGGGAAAAGGCCGCACCCCAGCGCCCGGTACGCAGAAAATGTTCGGCGAACTGACCAAAAGCTGGATCGAAACGGGCGCGGCCTGTCCCGAGTGACGGTCGAGCTCTGTAACAACTTTTCTTTTGTAGTGCCGTGGCCGAAAGCGTTAGACTCAAATCAGCGTCTGGTTGTTCGCGAGGCTTGGCTATGAAGACTGTGACACGTACGCTGATGGCAGTCTGCTTACTCTGTATGAGTATTGCTGTTTCAGCGGAACCCCTCCGTGTTTTTACCGCCCATTTTCCGCCATATACCTACACCAGCAACAAGCAAGTGACCGGACTTGCGACCATCATCGTCAAGGCCGCTCTGGCCGACGCTGAAATAGCCACTCGCAGATTTGAGGTGATGCCTTGGGCTCGCGCTTATTCCATGGCTTCGAATGGCAAGAATGCCCTGATCTATTCGATAGCACGGACCCCTGAGCGGGAAAAACTGTTCCGCTGGGTCGGTCCTATCGCGCCGTATGAAGTCAGTCTCTACAAGCTGCGCTGCCGCGCGGACATCAGCCTGCGCACGCTCGTGGACGCCAGAGCATATGAAGTGGGCGGTGAGTTTCTCGACGTCAAGCAGGCCTATCTGCTAGCACAGGGCTTCGTCGACGGGCTCAACCTCGAACTCGTCTCGACGCCCGAACTCAACATCCGCAAGCTCTTCGCAGGTCGCATCGATCTCTTGCCTATGAGCAAGACCACGATTCCTTACTGGCTCCCAGAAGAAGGCTTCAGCCCTGAGGCGCTCGAAGAGGCACTGCCAATTGCGGAGCTTTCCAAACCGCTCTACATCGCATTAACGCGGGATGTGCCGGAATCGACCGTCGTGAAACTGCAGACAGCGCTTGATAACCTGCGCGCCAGAGGCTTTGTCAGCAGTGTTGAGGCAGCCTTTCCGTATTGATTGATTAGTGTCCCCATCACGGCTAGCGCATGGCCATGCTCGACCATGGCTTTGGCAATCTGGACCGTTTCCACCTGTTCGGGCCCACGGTCTACAAGGTCGCCGAGGAAAATAAGCTTGCGCTCAGGGTGCTGCCAGACGCCGTCGATGTTCTGGTAGTCCATCTTTGCGAGGAGCGCTTTCAGCTCTGAAGCATAGCCATGGATGTCGCCGATGATGTCGTACATGTGTTTTCCTCGTTTGTATCAGTCGTCGTCCAGCCCATAGACCAGGCTTGCCCGGTGGAAAAATGCATCTATCACCGGCAGCGAGGCTTCCATGTGATCGAAGCGGTGACTGCCGCCGGGGAACGAAACGACTTCAAATCGCGGCTTGCAGAGAGACGTTGTCTGAGCTGAATCAAGCACCTCATCGCCTGCATCCAGAAGAATCAGTCCACAGCCTTCAAGGCGAAACGGCGAATAGCTAAGCACTGCGGATGCTTCCAGATCATAAGGCCTACCCTGATGATCCACACCTTTGCCGACGTGACGCATCAACGTTCGTGATGGCTCAATGGCTGGATTGATCGCGACGAACGGCAGGCCAGCGCGAGATCCGGCCACATTGGCCAGCCACCCGCCCATGGAGGTGCCAACCAGGAGATCGATATCGTGTTCGAGCAGGGCTGCAATGCATCGCTCTACCAATGTCTCTGCGGGTTGCGTGAAGTCGAAATTGATCCCGTGAACCGGACCGAGCTCGCTGAGGCACTGTATCTTTGGCTTGACGGGATTGAACGCGCTGGCAAAGCCGTGGCAGTAGAAAATGTTCAATATAAACGCTCCATGCTGTCGGGGCTAAGGGTCTCGGTATACTCCGGTATCTTGATTTGGATACCGTATCTGTTTTTGGATACTGCGGTATACCGCTGCGCGCCGCCGCAGATAACTGTCCATGCATACAGTATTCCATGCTATCATTCGGCCCGAGCGCTAATTGATATACGAGCCTGCAAGGAGGCAGCTTTGAACACGAAACTAATCCGCAACAGCACCGCTGAGTTTTTGATCTTCACCGGCCAATCCGGCGAACAGACGATCGAAGCCCGCTACGAAGACGACTCGATCTGGCTCACGCAGAAGCTGATGGCGGAGCTATTCGGTGTCAGCACTCCGACCGTCAACGAACACTTGAAAAAGATCTTTCAGGCTGGCGAATTGGCGGATCATTCAGTTATTCGGAAATTCCTAATAACTGCAGCCGAGCTGGTAAAGCTACGCGCGGATAGCAGCAAGCCGAACATGGGGCTCACCAGTTGGGCCAATGGCCCTGAAGGCAAAATTCTCAAGACCGATGTAGCGACCGCCAAAAACTACTTGAGCCAGGATGAGCTGAGTTCGCTAGGCAGAATAGTAAACGCTTATCTCGAATTGGCAGAAGATCGCGCAAAGCGCAGAATTCCCATGACCATGGAGGATTGGGCGAAGCGTCTGGACGCGTTTCTACAATTCGATGAGCGAGAGATCCTGCAAGATAGCGGAAATATCAGCGCAAGGCTGGCTCGCCAGCACGCCGAGAGTGAATTTGAGAAATACCGTATCGTGCAGGATCGCCTCTTTGAGAGTGACTTCGACAAACTCGTCAAAGACATCGATAGCAAGCCGACTGATTAACAGTATTCTGTTTCCAGCTGCGACCTGCCAGACTGACGCGATAGTCAGCTGCCTGGAACAATCAGTATGTATAACGACAAAGTCATCTGGATTACTGGTGCCTCCTCCGGCATAGGCAAATCACTGGCGCTCGAGTTTGCGCGGCAAGGCGCGACCGTGATTCTCTCGGCTCGCAGGGCTGATGCACTAGCGGAAGTGAAGGCGGCTTGCGACAGTGTTTCCGGTGGTCGTGGCGCGAGCATCGTGTTGCCGATGGATCTGACCGATGAAGCCTCGTTGCCGAAGTGCGTCACCGACGCCGTTGCGGCAGCTGGTAGGATCGACACGCTCATCAACAATGCCGGCATCTCCCAGCGCTCTAGCTGCGTGAACACCGATATGGCGACCTACCGCAAGCTCTTCGAAGTCGACGTGTTCGGTCAGATCGCACTCACCAAAGCCGTCCTGCCGCAGATGATCGCTCAGGGCGGTGGTCACCTTGTTATCACAGCTTCCGTAGCTGGCAAGATCGGCGCCCCATTCCGCACCGGGTATTGCGCGGCGAAGCATGCCGTCGTCGGATTTTTTGATGCGCTGCGCACAGAGGTTGATCAGCACAACATTCAGGTCAGCACGATTCTGCCCGGTTTCATCCGCACGGAGCTTTCGGAAAACGCCGTGACCGGAGACGGCTCTGCGTTCGGCAAGACTGACAGCAATATTGCGGCAGGCATGGACCCCGACGAATGCGCCCGCGTCATCGTCAAGGGTCTGAGCAAGGGAAAGCCGGAGATCGCCGTGGGTAGCGGTGTCGAAATGCACGGGCTCTGGATCAAACGCTTCTTCCCGAGCGTGCTGTTCAAGCTGATGAACAAACAGTACGCCCGGTCAGCGAAGGAAGATGGTTTCGTTTAGCGTCTGACAGAGTGTCAGCGACTCAGGCCATCCCGTACCCGAAGAGCCTATTTCGCAGCCTTTTTATCAGCTTCGTACTTGGCGAAAATTTCCTGCATCGTCAAGCCATTCAACTGGCTCAGCGAGTACAGGTAAGCCTTCTGGAAGAGCTCTTCCGAATGTTGGCCGTTGTAGGTATAAACAGGCCCGTCGGTGGCGACGAACTCACCCATACCGTAGGCGATCAAGATTTTCTGCAATCGCTGACCATCTGCCTTGGAAGCGATTTTGCCGATTGCATACAGCGATTTCATGTGGCTGTCGTTCGTGGACGCATCGAACTTAGGTTCTGCGGCGAGCACTGAGGCGCTTATCAGGAGAGAAAAAAGTATTGCGGCTATTCGAATCATTCTTAGCATCCTTGCTATTAAGTGAGGGCGCAATTCTAGCAGTGAGATGAGCGGAAACGCCAGAAAAATGATCATTTATTGATCGACGATGCAGCACAGGGGGCACCCCATATGTTACTTGTCGGTATCAGCGAGTTAACAGCCGACCTACTCAGATGTCACGAAAGAGCGAATCAGGGTGAGCAGATTACCGTCACTACCAAAGGCAGAGTATTGGTTACCATCGCTGCGCCTGTGGACAGAAAATTGATGGCACAACAACGTTTGAGAGAGCTCGCTGAGACCGCCACGATCGACCTATTTGACCGAATGATGGTGGCGCAAGCCATCACTGACCTCATCAATGTCTTTTTTGGCCTGAAGCGATAGCCAATCACGCTGTATATGTTCGTGTGCCTTTAGTATGGAAAAGGCTTCGATGGCAAAGATAGTAATAAGCGCTTCAACCTTTCTAGGTTCACACCAATGGCATCGCCACTTTATCCCGCTTTATCAACGTCCATGATAATTTATCACTCACAGTGATAATCACTGATAATTGGTGCTGGCTTCCCGCTGGAAGAATCTGGAGACGGGCGAGAAAAACATTAGTGCCACGATCGCGCCAGCCAGCATTTCTCCCATGCTGAGAAAGATGGTTTCGAATGGCCCTTCGACGTTCACCGGTGTGAGATAAAAGGTCAATGGAAAAGTCAGAGCAAGGATGATGACATACAGCCAGCGGGCCCAGTTTCTGAATAACATGAGTCCGGTGATGGCTATAATAGAGAGTACTGAGAGGAGCACGGTAGTCCCCATCAGTACCACAAATGAATCTGGCGAAGGCAAAGTTCCCAGTGAATCTGCGTAGACCTGGACTTTCTCCACCAGAGAACCTTGCCAGTAAGTGGCGAAACCAGTCGCCACAGCTAACAGGATCTCTGCGAAAATCAAAAGACGAAATTGCTGCTTGCTGATAGCCATACCCTAGAGCTCCTGTAATTTCATGATGACCTTGCGCAGAAACGCCACGGTCGGCGTGTTCTCCGGATGCACGCTACTGACCCACTGACGGTCGGCGATCGACTCATGCAGTGTGCTCAGCTCCGGCATGGCCTCAGCTGCAAGCGCGTGGCTCCTGAGATGCAGGGTTTGCTCGGTAGTGACTGTCCTCCCATCGTCCGACTGCGAATAGTCATAGCTGATTGGCGCGAGTACTTTCTGAAAACTGACATCATCACCAGGAATGAAGGCGTGAGGCATCTGCACGGTGACCGTGCTCTTGTACAGGCCCGGGCTGCCGATATAAGCGGGTCCAGTTCGTTGCTTCTTCTTTGGCATCTGCAGAACCGTCTCGATGCCGTACGGGCTGACGCCATAGCTCAGCCAGCCATCCTCAAGAGTCAGAAAGTCTGCGATCTCATAGCGCTCCTTGATCACGATGCGGTTTCGAGCGACATCGTCTTCCACGGCCAGCGGCTCTGCCAATGTGAGCCCTTTGTAGAGATCCTTCTGATAGGTGAGGTACTGCTGCTCGAGCTTGCCACGTCCAGATTCGGCTAGCGAACTTCGCTCGGACTCGGCAAAGCTGCCCTCGTACACGGTATCAACCTCGTAGCGGGCGGGCTGGTCGTACGAGCTCACAGTAAATCGCTCGATGACGTGTTGCTTCGGTTCGTAGCTCGGGGCGATCTCCATGGCCTTCAGGCCGCCGCCATCAGGCTGAGGGGCCAGCACTAGTGCATATCCGAAGTCAGCCATGCCTATTGTGTCGAGACTTGTACCCTGGAAACGGCGGGTGCCATCCAGCCAATAGGTCTGATCGCCCACTACTGCGCGAACGATGACATGATCGAAGATATCGGGCATGGGGGCGATCGTGGCGATACCTGCTCCGCGTGTAGTGGAGACCAGCGCAGGCTGAGCCTCGATACCGATCGCCTGCAGCAGGTGAAGCAGTAACAGGGTCTTGTCCTTGCAATCGCCATAGCGAGCTTCAAGCACTTCGTCCGGCCGGTGTGGTCTGAAGGCATTGCTGCCGAAGGACAACGACACGTAACGGATCTCATTTTGAACAAAGCCCAGCGCCTGCATGAGCGCAGCGGGTTTAGGCAGCTGCTTCAGCTCCGCCACCAGGGTCGCAAACTCTGTGGAAGTCACCGCTTCGATTGGGTATAGCCGTTGCGCCCAGTCCGCAACATTTTGCCAGTCGTTGTACTCTGAAACACTCACGGCACGCTGTGCATCGTACTCGGCGGGATAATCGCCCTCGTCGATCATGATGGGACCATCACGAACATCCCACTCGAATACCGTGTCACTGCCGAGCCGGCTCGTGGTCGGGGCGAGATCATGATTGTAGTTCTGGAGCTTGAGCGCACGCTGGTGAGGCATGAAAATGCGCATCGTCCGCCGGACCACGGGTTGCGTCCAGTTCAGCGCAAACCAGTTCGAGAAGCGGCCTCCCAAAGTCGGATTCCGCCCCACGATCGAATAGGCGAACTCGATGTCATCCCCAGAACGAACGTCCTTGAGATAAAGCAATGCCGTGACTTCACCGGTCAGAATATCATCCCCAGAGTCCGGCTCTGCGCTTAGTATTCGTACCGCCTGGGCATCGAAGCGTGACTTGAAGACACCCTTTCGCCATACGCCGGCTTCATGGATTACCAGCTGCTCAAAGGCTGGATTGAACTGGACCTGGAGCTTCGAGGCCTGCTCGATTCCTCCAATAGTGAGTGGCCTGGTGACGTAACGATGGAAGGCCGTGGTGTCAGCGCCGCGCACTCGGATCTGCTCATCGACGAGGCGGTAGTCGACAGCGCCTTCCCTGCCCTCAGCGGTCGGCGTGGTGTCAAACTCTACGGCATGCACCCACCCCGGAGTCTGCGAGTATTGGAAGCTATGGCCGTTGAAAGTATGAACTGCAGGGTCGGATGGCGGCGCTTCGGACTGTGCACTCGCCATAAAGGCGGCGAGCACGAGCAGCCCGATTGCCAGAACTCGTGAGGTAGACAGCATGACTTACCCAGTGTTTGAGGACTGGATAAATATACCATCCATCCAGCAGATATCAGCCGGGTCAACTGTCAACAATTGTCAAATGAAAGCAGGCGAACTCCGGTCTGCTACTTCACTTCGAAGCACGACCACGCACAAACTCCGCAAACGCAGCCTCGGCAAAGGTGTACTGACCCCGCCTCAAGGATTCTATGATCGAGGCGCGTCGGAGACGATCGACATGGTTCTGCACGGTGGCGGTAGACAACTCGTCCACACCCATGATCGATTTGAGTTCATCCAGGCGCTCACTCTGGTAGAGGCCTTCCCCATCCCTGGCGATCATCTTGAGCAGCTCCTGACTCAGAATGGGGAGACCCTCCCATACCTGCTGGTACTGATAGATCTCCCCGCTCTCGAACTGGTGATCTTCAAAGGCTCGCTCGATATCAACTCGCCCATTGATCAGCATCGAACGCAGCAAATCATGAAACTTTGCGGGCACATAATGGCAGCGGTTGAACACACGAAGACTCGCGCTCGGGTTCAAGGTTCTCCCGGAGGCCTGCTGAAATGCATCGGTCATATGCTTGACAAAGGCCGCGCCTAACTGGGGCAGTTCGAACTGATGCGAAAAATTGAATAGTGGCGCCTTCTGGCGTTTGAACATCTTCATCAGGCCTTCTTGCGATGAGCCGGTGAAAATGACCTTTATCCGATTCTTGTTGACGTCGAGGATCGTGCGAAGGGCTGCGACGAAATCATCGTATTCGCCATTATCACTTGCGAGCGTCTGAATCTCATCGAGCATAAGCAGGATAGGCTTCTTGCTTTTGAGCAGCGTCCTGAACACGGCACTCAACTGGTCGAGGTCATCTGCAGACTGCGGATGGCGAACGCTCGCCGTGGTTTCCAGGTAATTTCCTGGCAATCCGATTCGCGCCTTGACCTCATCGATCGACTGGGTCTTTTTGCCAATGGCATCCAGAAGGGCTTTCTGCGGCTGACTCCGATTCGACCAGAACGACGCGTATCGGACTTCGAAACCAAGTTTCACAGCGGCAGGCCAGATATCTTCAATGAGTAATTCGGTCTTACCCATGCGTCGTTTGGCGAAAATAGTCAACGCGTGAGTAGAGCCACTTTCCAGCAAGCCGAGAATGGTCGCTGTGGTGTCCGTGCGTGGGTAGTGCCAATTGATCGTTTTCGTCACTTTATATCTCTTTATCACGATTGGTGATAATTTATCACTTGTAGCGATAATCGACAATAATTGTAGTTAACTAACCCGGCGGCGAGCTACTCGTTCGCACCGCAGAGCACCTAGGGTAAACCCTAGCTAGGGTCTGCCCTAGCTGGCAGAACAACCGTTTCCGGGCAAACTGACGCCATGCCAGAGGCTGTGAGTGCTGGCCACACCGGATCATGGAATTCTGCAAAGGGACAAGACTCGCATGAATATCACTTCACCCCCGTCTCCCACCACCGCCCCGAGTGGCGCGGGGAATTACGGAATGTCATTAACAGCTGGAAACCACGCACCTGGGTCAGCGGATGCATTTGCCAGCCAGTTGATTGAAAAGAACACATCGCCCCTCGGCTTTTTCGGCCAGGCGAGACAGCTGGATACCGCGTCACTGGCCAACCAGGTCGTCGCGCTCTCGCAGAAGGACAGCGCCAAAGCGGCCGACGTTTTAGCAGCTGTAGAGCAGCAGTTATCGCCCAGCGACTTCAGTAATTTCCAGGCGGACCTTCGCACGGCTCGTGAGCAGCTTGAGAATGGCGTAGCGACACTGAAGGGTAACGGCGGGTCCGAGCACTCAGCTATCGACAAGGACGCGGCGCGAAATCTTGCCGAAAAGTTGGTGCAGGATGCTTCGACGGAACAAGCCTCTACCGGCAACTCCCAGGGTCCAGCCGACATCGACACCAGCGAACTTGCTTTTCGGCTTGAGAAGCTTGCAGAAGCAGACCCCGCAGAAGCTCAGGCAGTGAAAGCTGCCCTCAACGAGCTTCTGCCACTCGATCAGCTCGCCGCCCTGAACGAAGATCTTGGCGGCGGCAGAAGCCTGACCGAGCGTCTCGCATTGATCGTTGAGAGCCCTGGCGACGCAGCAGTCGGCATAGGTAAAGGCATGGCTACCGACGCAAGCGATGACATGGAGTTCAGACTCAAGGTGCTCACCAACCGGGTTGGTACGGAACTTCAGGTTGATAGCATGTTGCTGAAAGGCAGAGACCCTGAAGCTTCAGCTGCTTTGATGCAACAAGCTGAAGCCATGTATCGAAAAACAGACGGCATTGATCTACCCGCTCCTGAAATTAAGAACGGCGCTGAAGCAGGCGGTAGAGACTTGGCTTCAGTGGCGGAAGTTGCCACAGGTAATTTGACTGGAATTGCAAAGGGTAAAACACTTGATGGGTTGAATCCTGATAAGCCTAGTGCTAGTTCTGAATCCATAGATACAATGCTGGAACAGAGAGGCCTACCTGACACTGACTTTTTGAAAGTTAGTCCGGGAACGTTAAAAGGTGAGCCTGAGCTACCACATCCAAACGCTAACTCGGATATGGTTCGTTCCCTTAACCGGCAGAATGAATCCGCTGATATCTTGTCACACAGGGGACTCGATGTAACGCATCTTCCAAATACGGGAAAAAAAGGCGGTAATCCAGATCTTGACATCAACTCTAGACCGGCAGATGTGTACTCGCCAAAGTCCAAAAATCCAAACACTATATGGGATAACATGTCTCATAAGGTTGAGCATCAAGCTCCGGATATCGTTTTGAATATTACTGATTCACCGTTGTCTGCAACGGACATTTTGAAATTTCTCGAAGACAAGCCGATAGATGGCTTGAGAAATTTATATCTGATTGATGGTGAAGATGTACTTTTGAGGAGTTTCTAAAATGTCTATGACTTTGAACCTAGAAGTAGCTAGTGGAGTTAGTCTTGATGACATCAAGACGGTTTTAACAAGCCTGAAATGTGCTGACCTTTCCGAAAGTGATCATGGGCTAACGGCAGTTCTGCCAGACACAAATGCAACGGTGACTGCGAAAACTGACATCGATAATACCTCGGTTTTAACTGAGGATATTGAAGATGCTGATTGGAAAGTTGGGTTGCGAATGTACTTTGATGTTGATCCGACTAGAGCCAATGCCCTTAACGATGTAAGGAAATTTGTGACACATCTGTCTGAACAGACCCCATTCGAGTTCGCATTGTCTTTTCAGTACGAGTCTTTGTACGCGAAAAGGGATAATGCCGGGCTTACGTTAAGTGAGGATTTTCTAAGCAGTTAGTTGGTAGTACCCCACGTTGGATAGATTCAGACAAGATTGTTAAGACAAAAATTCCCCTCATCTCTTCATCCGGCAACACGGTTGGGTGGGGCGGTATTAGCGCCGCCCCACCTCCCCACCGTCCGACCTGAAACATCCCCCCAAACCCAGTAAACTACCCCCGCCATCCAACCCACCGACCCGATCCCCCACATGAACACCACCATCGACAATTTCCTCACCTCCTTCGATAAAAAGACGCTCGACAAGGGCCGCGACCTGTTCAGGCGTGGCAAGGTGCTGGATGTTCATGTGCAGGAAGACGGTGAGCTTCAGGGTCTCGTTCAGGGGAGCACGCGCGAGCCATATCGGCAGACGGTCTTCGTCAACAATCCTGCAACGAACCCACGGGGCAAGAACCGGGTGATGGGTTTATGTAGCTGCCCTGTGCATCGAGATTGCAAGCATGTGACGGCGGTCGCCTTCGAATTTTTTGCTCAGCAGGCGGAGGCCGTTACAGCCGAGCCAGCCAGCGCCACACCCGTCAAGGCCAGAGAAACCAAGCCATCGCAACGCCCTACCCGCCGCATAGAAGCCCAACCTCAACCAATTTTGCGCTTCGGCAAAGGCCGCTATCAGGCGCATCGCAGTGGCCGCGTGCGCATCCTGCTACAACAGCAGAAGCAGCTGCTGAAAGACGCTGGTGAGCCGGTCAATGCACTGCTCGAGAGTGAACAGTTCTGCTACGCGCTGCCAGGATTTCGCTACGAAGACGTTGCGGTCGACACGCTCCCTGAGCACATCGATGTCGAACGCCTTGAGCAGACGCTGGTGGTCGATAGCGAGTGCCTTGCCGTAGTGCGCGACGTGAAAGCTGAACAAGCCTGGCTGGACGAGCTGCACTGGGTCGGACTCAGGCCGCTCCTGAGTGCCGAAGCCTCGACCACAGATGACGATCTGACCCATGGGTTGGTCTTCGATCTGGTGCATCAGGATCAACCCTGGATCGAGCTCATGACCAAGGTCGTGCCACGTTGGGAAACCGAGGGCTGGGAGGTCCACTACAGCGATGACTTCCCCTTCGCCAATATCGTGGTGCCGGATGAGGACGTCACCTGGTTCAACGACCTTTCGCCTGCCGAAGACGGCAGCCTGTTCCTCGGAATTGGCATCGAGATAAATGGCCAACAGTACGAGCTACTGCCCTGCCTGCTGCGGCTGATGAATGAGTACACGCCGGCCTCACTGGCTCAGCTGCCTGAGGGCGGCGCGCTGCCGGTGGTTGTTGAAGACGGTACCAAGCTCTATCTGCCGGTCAGCCGAATTCGGACCGTGATTAGTACGCTTTACGAGCTGTTCGATACCCAGCCGAAGAACTCGGATATCGAGCGCGGCGTGCGCATTCAGCAGGCGGATATGGCACTACTGGACGAGCTCGAAATGGAGTCGCGTCACCACGAGAGTGTCGTAAAGCTGCGCAGGATGATCGACCAGCTGAGCCAGCCGGCGCTAGCCGATGAGGTGGAACTGCCTGATAGCTTCAAAGCCACCCTGCGCGGCTATCAGTCTGAGGGTGTGCGCTGGCTTCAGCTCCTCAGGCAGGCAGAGGGTGGTGGCATACTGGCCGACGACATGGGCCTGGGCAAGACAATTCAGACACTGGCGCACCTGTGCATCGAACAGGCGGCTGGTCGACTCGACAGACCAGCGCTGCTCGTCGTGCCGACCAGCCTGATTACCAACTGGCGCGCCGAGGCGGCGAAATTTGCGCCCACGCTTCGACTGCTGGTGCTGCACGGGCCAGATCGGCATCTCGATTTCGCTGCAATCAATCAGCACGATCTGATCATCACCACCTATCCGCTCGTTATACGTGATGCAGAAGTGTTGACGAGCCTACAATGGTTGCAGCTGATTTTGGATGAAGCTCAAAACATCAAGAATCCGCTCTCGAAGGTCACACAGCTGCTCTGCCGGTTCAGGGCATCACAGCGCCTGTGTCTGACCGGCACACCGCTGGAAAACCATCTCGGCGAACTCTGGTCTCAGTTCCACTTCCTGAACCCCGGACTGCTTCGCGAGCGAATACATTTCAACCGCCACTTCAGAAAGCCTATTGAACAGCATGGCGATGCCCGCCGTCAGCGCGCGCTGCACGCGCGGATAGCGCCCTTCATGCTGCGTCGCACCAAGGCGGAGGTCGCCACTGAACTCCCGGCCAAGACCACCATGATCAAGCGCGCCGTATTCAAGACGAAACAGCGCGATCTCTACGAGACGGTTAGGGTCACGATGGAGAAAAAGGTCCGCAGACTCATTGCGAGCAAGGGCCTGAAACGCAGCCAGATCGAGGTACTGGATGCGCTGCTTAAACTGCGCCAGATCTGCTGCGACCCTGGCCTGCTAAAGCTGCCGGCGGCGCAGCAGATCAATGAAAGCGCCAAGCTGGAACTGCTACAAAGCCTGCTCCCGGAACTGCTGGAGGAAGGCCGACGCGTGCTGATTTTCTCGCAGTTCACCAGTATGTTATCTCGCATCGAAAGCGCCCTGCAGACCGCCGGCATCGACTTCGTCAAACTCACCGGCGCCACCCGTGACCGGGCAACACCCCTCCAGCGTTTTCAGAATGAAGAAGTGCCCGTCTTCCTGATCAGCCTCAAGGCGGGTGGTACCGGACTCAACCTGACTGCAGCCGACACCGTGATCCACTTTGATCCCTGGTGGAACCCCGCCGTCGAGGACCAGGCCACTGACCGCGCCTATCGGATCGGCCAGGACAAGCCGGTTTTCGTCTACCGCCTCATTGTGGAGGACAGCGTCGAGGAGAAGATGCTTGGCCTACAGGAACGAAAGCGTGCGCTGGCTGAGAGCGTTTATGATAATGCTGGGGGGATGGGCTACGGGTTCGATGAGGGGGATCTGGCAGAATTGTTCAGCTAGGCGATGCTGCCATCACTTGCATGTAGTCGCGGTCAGGAAATCACTGTTCCAACCCCCTTACCCGCCGGGCATCCTCAATACCACCAACATTGCTGACGTTGGTATAGCCGGCGGCCTCCAGAGCCGACTTCGCTCTCTCTGCCCTGCCACCACTCAGGCAGTACAGACGAATATCGGCATCTTTGTCCGGGAACGTCTTACTCACGTCCTCGACAATGCGGTCATGCGGTATGAACGCGTCCTGATCTATGCTGTCGATCGAGTGCTCGAGCGGACTGCGGACATCGATCCAGATGGTATCCGCATGGACTCCTGCGGCAGTGCCCATCGCCAGCAGCACCAGAGCTATCTTTCCGAACCTTATCCAAGACATGATCTATCTCCAATTGTTCACGCTTAGTATATTATCAATCTATCAAACGGCGACTCGATGGTTTTCATGGATGCCCACTGCAGATATCTGGACTTCAAGCGGCATACCCCAAAGCCTAGATCAGCGAAGCTTTGGCGTTGGCGCCGACCACTCTAAGCCGGCGAATGAAGAGTGGCGTTTTTACCCGTGACGAGAGTGATCGAGTTTATCGTTTTGCTCAACAGCTCTCAGCGGCTACGACCTTGTTTGAAGGCTATACCACCGAGGAGGTGAGGTGGATGACCCGCCCAGTCAGAAGCCTGGGGGATCGTCGGCCTACCCAGCGCACGGCGAATTTGCAAACATCGTGGCTGGTGCGGTGGAACTTGAGTTCAAGATTGATGAGCGACTACGTAAATGAGAGCAGTAATCCTGAAAGGCTTCGGCCCCTCCGCCAGACTCGAACTGACCAGACTGAGCAAACCAACGCCTGCTGCTGACGAACTGCTCATCGAAGTAAAAGCTTCATCACTCAATCCGGTCGACGCGCAAACCAAACGCCTCCTGGCTTATATCCCGGGCCGCTCGCTCTTCACGTCAAAGCTCGTACCCGGGCATGACTTCGCCGGCACAGTGGCCGCCGTCGGCGCTGCAGTCACTGGCTTTCGCGTTGGCGATGACGTGTACGGCACAAATGGCCTGTCACCGGGCGCTATCAGGGAAGGACTGCTCAGGACCGGCACCTTCGCTGACTTCATCGTAGTCAAGTCGTCGAAAGTCGCCATAAAACCGAAGAATCTCTCGTTCATCGAAGCAGCCGCTAGCCCCCTCGTCGCGCTTACAGCATTGCAGAGTCTGAGAAAAACCGGCCTCAAAGCCGGACAGGACCTTCTGGTGGTCGGCGGCTCCGGTGGCGTCGGCTCGATGGCGGTGCAACTCGGCAAGATTCTCGGTGCTCGTGTCTCGGCAGTTTGCAGTACCTCGAACATCGAATTTGTGAAGTCGATCGGCGCCGATGAAACCATCGACTACAGGCAGAGCGACTATCACGACAGTACACAAAAGTTCGATGTCGTGTTCAGCACAACCGGTCAGCAGGGGCTGGCGAGTGAGCAGCGGCTTCTGAAAGAGAACGGCGTGATCCTGGATTGTGCAGCACCATCACTGTCCGGATCAGCCGAGCTCGCCAGGCGATATGCGTTCTCAAAAGGCTATCGTAACGAGTTTGTCCTCTATCAGTCTTCAGGCGAAGATCTTACCTATCTCGCCGGGCTGTTCGAGGCGAAGCGTCTCAAGACCAGGATAGCTACGAGGGTCGCTCTTGCAGATATCGAAGCGGGCCTTCAGATGATGACCAGCGGACATTCGGCAGGTAAGATCGCTGTCGCCAATCATTAGTCAATGGCCTGTACGTTTACGCCTTGATAACCGGCAGCTCAAACTTCTGCCAGGCGCTCATTCCGCCAAGCAAATTACTCACATTGGTGTACCCTGCCTTGAGCAGAATGCTCACCGCCACACCTGCGCGATGGCCTACGCCGCAGGTCACCGCTATCCTGTCTGACTTGCCGGCTTTCAACTGATCGAGCCGATCTGCAATATGGCCGACATAAATATTCTGTGCGTTCTCGATATGTCCGGAAGCAAATTCATCGTCCTCGCGGACATCCAGCACCACGTATTTGTCTCGCTGCTCATGGAGCGCCTTCGGCGTGATGACATGGCAGCTCCTGATAGGCGTAGCCTCTTTCCGCCACTCTGAGAAGCCACCAGTCAAACCAGCCGTGACCTTATCAATGCCAATACGACTCAGATGCCGGGTTGCAACCGCCACGTCGTCCGTGCGATCGCATATCAGCACCACGGGGCTCTTTGGGTTGGCCACCCAGCCACCAAACACGGGCAGACCACCCATCCACACACTATAACTGTCTGGCACGTGTCCGCCTGCGAATGCCTCAGGCTCTCGGGTGTCGATCAAGAGGTGATCGGCTTGCAGCTTGGATACTTCGCTGCTTGTCAGAAGATCTGGCTCGTTCGACTTCGGAGGCAAGCCTCCGCTTAAATTGACCTTTTCCATATGTCGGAAATAGGGCGGACGCGGCGGCTTTTCACGACCCTTGTACTCGACGAATTCGGATCGAGTCAGTGTGAAGACCTTGTTGTACCGTTTCTCGGCACCAATCGTTGATAATGGCTTTTCGGCCATTCCGCTGCCGCAAACCGAACCTGGGCCATGTGCTGGCAGGACAATGGTGGTATCACCCAGTCCGGCAAGTTGCTGGTGCACCGAATCATAAATTACGCCCGCGTTCTTCGCTGTGTCATTGACATCTGGAAGATCGGTCCGGCCGGTGTCGCCAAAGAACAGTGTGTCGCCCGTGAAGACACACCACGGCGCTTCACTATCGGCTTCGTAGACGGCGTAGCACATGCTTTCTGGGGTATGACCCGGCGTTTCAAGCGCAACGATTTTCAGTGAGCCAAGCTCGAAGCTTTCGTGATCGGCAAGACGGATATCGCCGTGCCCGAATAGCTCATGTTTACCGGTCACGATACTGGCACCCGTCAGCTCACTGAGATGCGCAGATCCAAGCACGAAATCTTCCTGCCGATGCGTCACGACAACGTAGCGGATTGTGCAGCCCTGGTCTCTGGCTGCGGTCAGGTATTCATCGACGTCGCGCCGAGGATCGATCAGCGCGGCTTCGTTGCCATCGCACAGCAGGTAGGCAAAATGCGCGATGGCCGGTGTTTGTATGGTAATGAGTTTCATAGCTGTTCCTCGCTGTTACGCCTGGTTCCGCTTATCGACACGCCATCCCATTGTGGCCTCGTCTGCATTGCGACTTCTGGTTCAGCTGTCTACGTCGCGACTTCATGATGGGTTCGTTCTCTTTCGCAGCATGGAAGCTCTCCTCAGGGGGTACGTGCCAGTAGCTTTCATGTGTCGCCACAACAAGACACCTGTCCGCACAGGATTACACCCAGGCTTCGAAGCCACGCCTGTACTGGCAAACAAGGCTCAACAGTGACTGAGTTTGATCCGGGGCCTATGCTGCACCGCTTCGATCCGCGGGGAGCGTAGCGCTACCTGTCTGCCCTCCCGGACGCCCGCCCGCAGCATATTGACGAGAACAAAGCCAACATACTGATTTAAAACAGTTTCTCCACAATGGCACAAAACCCGCCTTGCATACCCCGGCAGTCGTCGCCCCTTTGGCACATCCGGCTTACCCAATACTACTATTACAACAAGAAAGGAGCTTTCATGCGGTTCAAAGACACCTTCGTGCGTCCGTTGGTAACCAGTTCTATCTCGACATTCTCCCTAACGGCAATGGCGCTCGGCATTGCCTGCACGGCAGCAGCCGTGGAAACGACCATAAAGGACACCACACTCACCCTGTACGGCTACGGCAAGCTCGATCTCATCTACGATGTCGACGCCGATCTTGGCAACCTGATTACTCACAGCAACATCCGCCTGGATGACCAGCAAGGGCCTGATGGCCACACCCGCATACAAGCCATCGAAAGCCGTCTTGGCATTACCACGGTCACCCCCGTGACTGGCGGCTCACTCAAAACCGTACTGGAAGGCGACTTCTACGGCAGTGGTGGTGGCGTGTTCAGACTGCGTCACGCCTATGGCGAGTGGAATGGCATACTCGCAGGCCAGACCTGGAGCAACTTCGGCAACTTCCTCGGTACCACACCCACACTGGATTTCCTCGGACAAGTCGGCCAACCGGTTATTGCACGCCAAGCGCAGCTTCGCTACACCACTGGCGCGTTCTCAGTGGCCCTTGAAGCACCTGGTACGCTCGGGGGTGCCACGGCCGTAATGCCGGTTGGTGGCCCTGATCCGGTTACGCCGGACGCAGACTCGCAAAAAGATCTGCCAGATATCACTGTGCAGTTCAAAACCACCGTTGATATGCTGAGCTTCGCCATTTCTGGTGTCGCAAGGCAGATAAGCGTCTATGATGGCGATTCTGACAATGAAGAAAGTACTTTTGGCTATGGTGTTGGACTAGCTGCAAAGCTTACGCTGACAGATCGCCTGCGGGTGCAGAGTTCTCTTGTCTACGGTGATGGCATTGGCGGTTATCTGTACGCAAGCCCTGGCGCTTCGGCATACTATGATCCAGCCAACGAAAGCGTTGAAACTATCGAGGCAATGGGTGGCACGCTTGGCGTTAGTCTCGATGTGGGGCCAGGCAGTATTAACCTCGGCTACGGCATCGCCACCGCCGACTGGGACGAAGCAGAAGACGCGGGCCTCGCAGTGGCTGGTAGCGATGAAACCCGCCAGAGCTTTTTTCTCAACTACAGCTGGTCTACCGTCAGTAACGTGCTGTACGGCCTTGAAGCAGGCCACCACAGCAGAGAGACCGTTGGCGGTGGAGAAGGCGACGCCATTCGTTTGCAGGCGATGGCCAAGTACAGCTTCTGATCCCTGTACGAACGTCGTTCTCAGATGCCCCGGTTTGTCCGGGGCTTTCGCTTTCAAGGATTCAGGTTTATTGTCTTTGAGATCCTGCAGTGAACAATGAGCAAGACAGGCAGAGTCAATGAAGTCACCAGATAATGAAGCACGAGCAATGAAAGAGTTGTTCAACTCGGACCTTCAGGGTGGGTTGACCCGGGAACTCATTCAGGCCCTATTTCCGGTTTTCGAAAAGGCCAGCGCCGGCGCGATTGCAGTCGACCGCTTTTGCAGAATAACCTGGCTCAATCAGAGCTATGCCGACCTACTGGGCATAGGCAACATGGAAGCCGTCATTGGCCAGCCGATTCGGCCAGTCATCCCCCAGACTCGCATGCCAGAGGTAGTCAAGACAGGCACCCCCCTGTTACTGGATATCATGGAGTACCAGAACCAGCAGCTCGTCGTCACCCGACTGCCGATCTTTGACGATGCTGGCGCCGTTGCCGGCGCTGTCGCCTTCGTGCTCTACGACGACCTGCAGCCTCTCACACCTCTCGTTAGCAAGTACCGTCGTCTGCACCAGGATCTGCTGGCAGCAAGGAAAGCGCTTGCACAGCGGGCGCGTGGCACCCGATACAGTCTCAGCGACTTTGTAGGTGCATGCCCGGGTGCGCTGGAGGTGAAGCGGCGCGCCCGATTGGCAGCAGGCCGGGATATGCCAGTTCTGCTATTAGGCGAGACAGGTACAGGCAAGGAAGTACTGGCGCAAGCGATTCATACCGCGTCACAGCGGGCCGAACATCCTTTCGTAGGCGTCAATGTCGCCGCCATTCCCGAAAACCTTCTCGAAGCGGAGTTCTTCGGCACGAGCCCTGGAGCCTTCACCGGCGCAGACAAGCGTAGTCGGGACGGTAAGTTTCAACTAGCCAACGGTGGGACGCTTTTTCTGGACGAGGTCGGCGATATGCCACTGACCCTGCAGGCTAAATTGCTCAGGGCAATACAAGAGGGCGAGATCGAGCCGCTGGGTTCCAACAAGGTTTACAAAGTCGATGTGAGACTAATTGCCGCCACCAGTCGCAACCTCGAAGCCATGATCGAGGCCGGAGAGTTCCGCTCTGATCTCTACTATCGTTTGAATGTCCTGGAGATCAACATCCCGCCGCTCCGTAACCGGATACAGGACATCGGCATCCTGTGCGAAAGCCTGCTGGAGAACATCTGTCAGCAGGCGGAGCTCCGCTGTGAACTCAGCGAATCTGCCCTGACCGCCCTCAGTGCCTATGACTGGCCAGGTAATATCCGTGAACTGCGCAACGTGCTCGAACGGGCGCTCACCATGCTGGAGGAGTCGGGTGTCATCGATGCTGATGATATCTTCCGTGTACTGCCCAAGCGCGCAAGACTGTCTGCGCCTATTGTCAGTCCTAAAACGCGTCCGCTCTCGCAAGTACTGGCCGATGCGGAAGCGGAAGCGATCCGATCGGCTCTGTTGAGTGCACAGGGCAATCGATCTCGTGCAGCAAGACTCCTGGGCATCTCCCGCTCGGCGCTCTATGAGAAGCTCGCCAAAATGTCCGGATCAGAAGACACCGGTCCGGAATTCAGGACACCCTAAACTGATCCGCGGGCCAAATGTACGGATCCGTGGACATGCCTATTCGGCAACCGGCCTTATGATCTGCTCAACCCAATGATTTTAAACAGCTTCTTGCTGTTGGCCCAGTTCATGCTCTTCTGTCCATCAGCGAATCATCGCTTTCATACAACAATAATCAAGGAATGCCCACTATGGCTTTAGTCCAGACAGTTCTTGGAAACAGCATCCGTGCTGCCGCTGCAACTTTTTCATTGAGCCTGATCAGCGCAGGCGCCGTAGCCGCGGAAAAAGTGCGCTGGCAGGTTCCACTGGCTTTCCCTTCCAACCTCATCGGTCTGACCACGCCGGTCAAGCATCTCACTGACCAACTCAAGACGATTTCCGGTGGCGACATCCAGCTTCGCTATTACGAGCCCGGAGAACTCGTGCCTGCATTCGAAATCATGGATGCCGTCAGCCAGGGCAAATACCCTGCCGGTTACACCTGGGTTGGCTACGATCAAGGCACCATTCCCGCACTCCCGCTCTATTCGGGCGCGCCGTTCAACATGGAGCCACCGGCTTATATCGCTTGGTACTACGAAGGCGATGGCAAGAAACTGCTGGAAGAGATCTACGACGAGCGCAACATCCACCCCATGCTCTGCAGCATCATTGGTCCCGAGGGTGCCGGCTGGTTCAGCAAGCCCATCAACGCTACGAAAGACTACGACGGTTTGCGTATCCGTTTCGCTGGCATCGGCGGCAAGGTGCTCGAAGAACTTGGTGCTTCTGTAACCATGGTGCCCGGTGGCGAGATTTATCAGGCACTCGAGCGCAAGACCATCGATGCGACTGAATTCTCTCAGCCGGCTATCGACAAAATGCTCGGCCTGGATCAGATCATCAAGAACTACATCATGCCTGGCTGGCATCAGACCTTTACGACTTCGCATCTGCTGGTCAACAAGGATGTCTGGAAAAAGCTCAAGCCTGATACCCGGGCGCTTATCGAAATGGGTTGTGAATCCGCGACGCTCAAGGGTTTCGCGCAAAGTGAATGGGCCCAGCCGACTGCACTACGCGATTATCAGAAGGAAGGCGTGAAGGCGCAGGTACTGCCTGAGGAAGTCCTGAGAGAGCTACAGAAAGTGACCGACAAGGTGCTCGACGACATTGCGGCGAAGGACCCGATGTTCAAGCGAGTGCTTGGCAGTCAGCGAGACTTCATGAAGCATCACTCGATCTGGCATGGCATGGGTTATCTGCCACGTGATTTCTACGAGTACGAGTAAGTTCACTCGCGCCTGCTTTCCTGTAGATATGACATCTCCTGAGGTATCACATGTCGGTTGAATCGACAGTTCCGGGCGCTCACGTGCCCGCTTCTCCCGAGTTGCCGAGCAACCGTATTTCACGGCAGCTCGATCGGGGCATCGTGGCCATTGGCCGTCTGAGTTCCTGGATCTGGCTGATCATGCTGGCCGTCGTGCTGGCCAACGTGTTCAGCCGCTTCGTCCTGGCCAGGGGCTCGATTGCACTTGAGGAGCTTTCCTGGCATTGCTTCGGCGCAACGCTGATGCTGACCCTGGCCTATGCGGTGGTGATGGACGATCACGTTCGTGTCGATGTGCTGCGCGAGAAAATGTCGTTCCGCACCCAGGCATGGATCGAGTGCATCTGCATCGTGATGCTCGCGCTGCCTATACTCGTGCTCATGATCGACAGGCTGAGCAGTTACGCCTGGACCGCCTATATCTACCAAGAGGACTCGCAGGCGCCCAGCGGACTACCATACCGCTTCGTGCTCAAAAGTCTCATGCCTCTGGGTTTGCTGCTGGTCGTGATCGCCCTGGTGTCACGCGCATTGCGCTGCACCACCCTGCTCATCGGTCTGCCGCGCGCTCTGCCCAGCGAGGGTCCAACTCATGGGCACTGAAGAAATACTCGTCATCGCCATGTTCGCAAGCTTCATGATGCTGTTGTTGACAGGCTTCCCGGTTGCCTGGTCGCTCGCTGGTATCGGGCTGGTATTTGCCATTATTGGCCATGTACTCGTTGAATATTACGATGCTGACTTGTGGTTTACCTGGGACGGCACGATCGGCGTACTCGATGCGCGGCTTTACGGCATCATTGCCAATGAACTCATGGTTGCGCTGCCGCTGTTCATCTTCATGGGTATCATGCTGGAGCGTTCCGGTATCGCAGAACGACTGATGCACAGCATGGTGAAAGTCCTCGGCCCGCTTCGGGGTGGCTATGCCATCACAGTCGTCGTGGTCGGCATCCTGCTGGCGGCGTCTACCGGCATCGTGGGGGCCTCCGTGGTTCTGCTCGGCATGTTGTCGTTAGGGCCGATGATGCAGGCCAACTACAACAAGTCTCTGGCTGTGGGCACTGCCTGCTCTGTTGGCACACTGGGCATACTGGTGCCACCAAGCATCATGCTCGTGCTCATGTCAGACCGTCTCGGAACCTCCGAGGCCTCTGTGGGCAAACTGTTCATGGGTGCGCTGATCCCAGGGCTCATGCTCGGGCTGATGTATATTCTCTACATCGTCATCGCAGCCTGGCTGAAGCCAGACCTGGCGCCCGTACCGGAAAACAGGGAGCGGCTGAATGCACGCGTGCTACTCGAAGCTGCACGTTCGATCCTGCCCCCGATGATTTTGATCATTGCCGTGTTGGGATCGATCTTCTTCGGCATCGCCACGACCACAGAGGCCTCTGCAGTCGGAGCGGCTGGGGCAATGCTGATGGCCTTCTTCAGTCGCAATCTCAGTGGAACAGTGCTGAGGGAGGCCCTGTATCAGACCAGTCGCACCACTGCCTTCATCTTCGGCATATTCGTTGGCGCTACTGTCTTTGCCGCCGTATTGCGTGGCCTGGGTGGTGACGATGTCATCCGTGACCTTATCACCGGCATGCCCTTCGGTCCTAATGGCATTCTGCTCGCGATCCTGTTCATCACCTTCCTGTTGGGGTTCTTTCTCGACTGGGTCGAGATCACGCTGATCATTCTGCCGCTGGTCGCACCGGTCGTGTTTTCGCTCGGTGTGGAGCCGGTGTGGTTTGCCATACTGTTCGCCATCTGCCTGCAGACCTCGTTCCTGACGCCACCGGTAGGCTTCGCCCTCTTCTACATCAAGGGCGTCTGCCCACCCGGTATCACGACCAGGCATATTTATCTCGGCGTCCTGCCATTCATTCTCATTCAGCTGCTGGGTCTGGCGCTTGTATTCTGGTTCGCCCCGCTGGCGACCTGGCTGCCTAACGAAGTATACGGCGGCTCTTGATCCAATAACTTCAACATCCACGCAGAATAACTCGAAAGGAGACCAACTGATGCTTCTGGACAAACAGACGGCATTGATTACAGGCGCTGGGCGCGGTATTGGCAGAGCATTAGCCGAGCGCTTCGCCAGAGAAGGTGCACGCGTCGCCGTAGCCGACCTGGACAAGGCCAGCACCAGCGAGACAGTGGCTAGAATCTGCTCCGCCGGCGGCAATGCGATAGCCTTGCACATGGACGTGACGGATGAAGCCTCCGTCGAGGCCGGTGTGCAATCAGTCGTCGATCGCTGGGGCCGTCTGGACGTCGCCATAGCGAATGCTGGCGTCCAGCACATCGATCCAATACACAAGCTCGCGTATGCCGACTGGCAACGCGTACTGGACGTTCATCTGAACGGCGCATTTCTGTTAACGCGAGCCGCCTTGCAACACATGTACGAGTCCCGCAGCGGGACCATTCTCTTCATGGGCTCGGTGCACTCTCTGGAAGCCTCGCCGCTGAAATCGCCGTATGTGGCGGCCAAGCACGCGCTGCTCGGCCTTTGCCGCGCAGTGGCGCGTGAGGGTGCAGAATATGGCGTCAGGAGCAACATCATATGCCCTGGTTACGTACGCACGCCGCTGGTGGAACAGCAGATCCCCCAACAGGCAATCGAACTCGGCATCTCTGAAGCCGCCGTCGTCAGTGATGTCATGCTCAGGAATACCGTGGATGGACAGTTTACCAGCCTGGAGGATGTCGCTGAACTGGCAGCTCAGCTGGCGGCGTTTCCTTCCGCCGCGCTCACGGGCCAGTCAGTCGTGGTAAGCCACGGCTGGCACATGCAATAGGACCACAGACATGATGACAGCAATCCCTCCACAACCATCTGAAGCTTCGGCAGAAACTAAGGCGCATCAGACCGAGGACGGCTCGGTCGTTTGGCTGCCGGATCACGACGCTCTGCATAACAGCAACATGGCGCATTTCAAGAGCTGGCTGGAGAAGCGCGGACACGGTCCGTTCGCAGACTATCACCAGCTGCACCGCTGGTCGGTGGCGGTGCCAGAGATGTTCTGGCAGACCGTATGGGACTACTGCGGTCTAATCGAAGATCATCCCGCCGATGCCGTACTGCAAGGACAAATGCCAAATGCCAGGTGGTTCACCGGCATGCAACTCAATTTCGCTGAGAACCTGCTTCGCTTCGCAGAGGGCGATGCTGCGGACTCGGAAGCAGTAGTCGCCTATTCTGAGACCAGGCCTGTACTCCGGCGCACGTTCAGGGCATTACGAGATGACGTCGGCGCTCTGGAAGCTTTCCTCAAAGCGCAGGGCGTGCAGCGCGGTAGTCGGGTTGCCGCCATCGTGACGAATGGCTATGAGGCGCTGGTCGGTATGCTGGCCGCCAACTCGATGGGCGCGATCTGGAGTTCTGCCTCGCCCGATTTCGGGTCAGGTGCCCTGCTCGACCGCTTCGGCCAGATCGAGCCGGACGCGCTCATCACTGTCAATGGCTATGGCTACGGCGGCAAGCACTTTTCCAGACACAATGAAATTGAGAAGGTCATCGAGGGGCTACCGACGCTGCGTTGCGTACTCTCCATTCAGCAGCTCCCCGACCAGGCGCCCCTGCAAGGCGCCCTGATCACAAGCTGGGACGAGGCTTTGCAGCGCCATCGCGGTCGGGCCCCCAGTTTCACTTCGCTGCCTGCTGACCATCCCGTCTGCATACTGTTTTCGTCCGGCACGACTGGCAAACCCAAATGCATCATTCATGGCGCAGCGGGGCTGCTCGTAAACCATGCTAAGGAACTGATGCTGCATGGCGACGTGAGAGTCGGCGATCGCTTCATGTACTTCACCACCTGCGGCTGGATGATGTGGAACTGGCAGGCTTCGGCCTTACTGGCTGGTGCCACCGTGATCACGGTGGATGGCTCGCCCGGCTACCCCTCACTCGACAAGCTCTGGGCTCTTTCGGAATCCGAACGCGTGAGCCACTTCGGCACCAGCGCACGTTACCTTGCTAGCTGTCGCAAGTCCGGCCTCGCACCCGTGGAACAACACGAGCTGTCCAACCTGCGAATGACCTTTTCGACTGGCTCACCGCTGCTGCCGGAAGACTATGACTGGTTCTACGCCAGCGCAGCACCGGGCGCGCTGCTCGGTTCAATCGCAGGCGGCACCGACATCTGTGGCTGTTTCGTTGGCTGCACCCCCTTACTGCCAGTCCGGCGCGGCGAGATCCAGTGCGCCTTCCTGGGTGTCGACGTGCTGGCCTATGATGCGGACGGAACACCGCTGCAAGAGGGCAAAGGTGAACTCGTCTGCCGTCAGCCGCTACCATCGATGCCTCTAGGCTTCTGGCAGGACAGTGATGGCAGTCGGTATCGCAGTGCATACTTCGATCGTTTCAAAGCGCTTAAAGACGGCCCAGTATGGGCTCACGGCGACTTTATTCGCTTTACCGAGCACGGTGGTGCGATCATCTACGGCCGCTCTGATTCGACACTCAATCCCGGCGGGGTGCGCATCGGCACTGCCGAGATCTATCGCCAGGTCGAGTCCGACGACGCTGTTGCGGATAGCCTGGTTGTCGGGCGTCAGATAGAGGGTGATGTAGAAATCGTGTTGCTTGTTGTACCCAGCGGAGAACCCGACTTCGATGCTGAGCAGGAACGGAATCTGAGGACGCGAATTCGACTAGGCGCTAGTCCCAGACACGTGCCGAAACACATTCTCGTCGTCGAACAGATTCCCTACACGCGCAGTGGCAAGAAAATGGAGCTGGCCGTCGCCAGGCTCCTGAACGAGCCCGGCGCCACGCCGGACAATCGGGATGCCATGGCCAATCCTGAAGCGCTCGACTCGATCCGGGAAGTTTGTCGAGAGGCCAGGCTTATCGGTTGAGAAGGTGGCGCAAGATGTGGAAAGCCTGATCGTGTCGAAGCTCAGGCGTCCACATGAAGGCGTATGAGCTCGCTATCACGGTCGTTTGATGGCCGTGATTCCGTTGCTGGCATGAAAGGCTTGGAGGTCGTTGATAGTAAAGGCCACTTCGGACTCGGAAAAGTAACCCGCATCGTTGACCTTGCCTTTGCTAATATCTTTCCGGATGCCCTTGGCCTTGTTATAGCCCACATTGGAGACAGTGAGGCTGACCAGCTCACCCATCACTCGCGTAGCCTTCATGAGCCCGTAGTCGTAGCCCTCGTTTTCCATACCGAGCACTTTTGAAAAACGGATTGTGTAAAGATCACCTGCTGCAGGTGCGGCAATGAGTTCCCCTTCCCTGGCATTGGACTCCTTTACGCCGGTATAGAGTGCGACGGCCACGAGCAGCAATACGATCAGACCTATAATCGAGGTAAGCGTGTGTTTCGCAGAGAACAGCGCCGCCTTCAGCCTGTGTGTAAGTTCCGTGGGTAACTCCTTTCCGGTGCGATTGCGCTTGCAGTGCATGCATTGCACACCGACGGTCTTGCCGAGCGGCACCGTGGGTATGTGGTAGAGGTGGAAATAGCGCATGAGGCCGTAGCTGTTGAAGGCTGTCTGACCGCAATGGCTGCAGGCCTCTGCCTCCATTGGGCTGCCGTTGATGGTGCGATGCTTGGTGCCGTAAATAATCATGAGGTTATCCTGGTTTATGTAGTGTGTGTTCCTATTGACGGACACCGCACACTTTTTGACCTCGCGTAGTTGATTGTTTCCTGCACAATGCCGCTCGCCGTCTCCAAATCCGCCATCGCGTGATCATCCCGGTGACAGTTTCGCCCTCCGGGAAGGTGGGCGGCAGCAGGTGTGGTGACGATCCGGGGCAGCAGCGTGATGAGCTGGCAATACCTCAGCGATGACGAGATTATCGTCGACGATTGCGAAACTACGGGTCCTGTCTCCAGAACGCTTGCCCAATTCAATGATTTTGACCTGTCCGATGAGGAAGTCGATCCCGAGGATGAGGCTGAAGAGCCAGCCCCTTATGACATCTGTGCAAGCGGTGTCGAGCGCGAGCTCTTTGCAGTATCTGACACCCACTATCGCGCAAATCTCGTGTGTGAGGGTCAGCGTATCGGGGCGATGGAGATGATTCAGATCTCGACGCAGCCTGCATTCAACCACGGCACACTTTCGTTTGCTGCAGATAGTGAAGGTAACTTCAATGCCAGCAGCGGCGTCTGTGGCAGCATGCTCGACGGGTTCGGATCCGAAGCCCATGTCGGACTCATCGATATTGCGGCTCCGTATGGAGACGATGCGCGGCTGGAGCTCACTGTAATGACGTTCTCAGGGCTGAGAACGGGCGTGCATGAAATTGGCGGTGGACTGGTGAACGGTGTAACCATGAATATCTTTACAGACTCGTTTACTGATCCGAACTTTTTTGAAGGGCCGATGGTTATGGCCTCCGGCGGCACGCTTACAATTAATACACTCGATACCTACCGCGTGAGTGGCAGCTTCGATATGACTACGGAAACTGGTGAGAAGGTTCAGGGTAACTTCGACCTCAATATGCGCTAAATCAGCCTGGGAAGGCTTACCCTTCGCCTTCCCTGCTTTCGTTCCAGCTCGGAAGAACCTCATCCACCAGCTGGGCACAGCTGGTAGATGAGGGTCAGGCCATCTCAACCACGATCTTGCCCTGGGTGTGCGCGTTCTCGAGTTCGCGTTGTGCCTTCGGAATATCCGAAAAGGATACCCGGTCCTCGACAGTAAGCTTCACTGAACCGTCCTTCATCATCGAGGCCACTTTCGCCAGCTGCTCACCATTCGGCTCGGCCAGATAAAAGGCAGTTTTCACGCCAGGCTTGCCAGCCGCCTTGGCATCAAGCTCTTCGACAGTGGATATAACCCGTCCATTATCCTTGACGTGCTGCCAGGCCGCCTTGCCGATTTCGCCTCCAAGCAAGTCGAAAACCAGGTCGACCTTGTCGCCGATGACGTCGAGACTTTCGTTATCCGTGTCGATCGCACGATCAGCGCCAAGCTCCTGAAGGAACTGCTTGTCCTGGCGGCGACCTGTGGCAAAAACCGTAGCGCCAGCTTGTTTGGCGAACTGGATAGCCAGATGTCCGACGCCGCCAGCTGCGCCATTGATGAGCACACGCTCGCCGTCCTTCAGTTCACCGTGGTCGAACAGACCCTGCCATGCTGTCAGCGCGACAAGGGGAACCCCGGCTGCCACTGCGAAATCAATTTCATTAGGGATCTTCGCGACTTCGCTAGGTTTCATGGCGATGTACTCGGCGTAAGTGCCTCGATCTGTGGACGGTATGCCGAACACTCGTTCGCCTGCCTCAAAGTTGCTATTGCCTTTTTCGACTTCACCGGCGACGTCACGGCCAAGGATCACAGGCAAATCATCCTTGCCCACTTTCGGAAACTTACCTTCGCGTATCTTGCAGTCTACAGGGTTGATACTGGTCGCTCGGATGCGCACCAGCAGCTCGTCTTCTGCAAGCTCCGGCTTTTGTACATCGTCGAGTGACAGCACATCTGCATCACCAAAACTGTGAATCTGCCAGGCTTTCATAGTCATTCCCTCGCTCAATTGATGACATGAGTTGTTATTCGAGGTACGGGAGAACTGGAAGGCAGACTTACCTGATTGATTACAATACGGACAGAAACACAGGCGCAGATATCAATACATATCAACGGCTTAGCTGCTCAGTTTTTGTTGAGCACCCACACGAGCTCATCGGCTGCAAACTGGCCCTTCAAACCGCCCTCCACGGCAGTATTTGAAACCAGGCTCACCTCATAGTGCTCATCGTAGTGGCGACTCACTTCTGCCGCATCCACGGCGAATGGGGGGCCATTCATGACCGTCTGGTCGTACTCAAAGGTGATCAATAATTGCGGCGCGGTTTCGCTGATGGCCATGAGGTGTTTGGCGTAGCGCGTGCGCATCTGTTCCGGCAGCGCCACGAGCGCAGCGCGATCGTAGATGGCGTCGACATGGCCGAGTAGGGCCTGATCCAGCTCGAATATATCGCCGACATGAATATCGATATGATGCGCGCTGTATCGAAGCAGCTGACCTGACTGGCTGATCGTTGGCACGATGTCGAGCTCTTCAAACAGCTGATCAACTGCTGTAGCAACCAGTTCAGAACCGACTACCCGATAGCCATGGCCAAGCAGCCAGCTGATGTCACGAGTCTTGCCGCACAGGGGCAAAAATATGCGACTGTCGGGGGACAAGCCGAGCTTGTCGAAATGCTTGACCAATAGGGGGTTCGGCTGGCTCCGATGAAATCCGAGTTCCTTCTGCGTCCATTTCTCATGCCAGAAGCCACTGTCCATGCTACCCCCTTACAAGCGGCTTACGCGCGGCGCAGGAACTTACGTTCTTCGACGTTCACGACGATTCGGTCTCCGGAGGAGATATGCTCAGGAACCTGAACAACCAGGCCTGTCGAAAGCGTGGCGGGCTTGGTTCTCGCCGTTGCTGAACCACCCTTAACTGAGGGGTCAGTTTCAGTGATCACGAGCTCGACCGTAGAAGGTAGATCCAGCGTGACTGGCTTCTCGCCGACCAGGACAATCTGCAGGCCCTGAGTCTCTTCACTGACGAACATCAGCTCGTCGTCAATCGGCGCTCTGTTGAGGCTGTACTGCGTGTAGTCTTCAGTATCCATGAACACGTATTCATCGCCATCGGCATACGAGAACATGACGGGCCGGCGGGTGAGATCGGCATAGTTCAGCATGTCCGTATCTTTGAAGGTCTCGTCCAGCTTGGCATTGGTAACCACATCGTACATGCGCATACGATAAAGACTGCCGCCCGCTCGACCCTGTGGCACAGAGCGCTCTATGTCCCTGACCAGGTAGACCTTGCCATCATACTCAACCGCCACACCCTTTTTTATCTCACCTGCTCTAGGCATTTTGCAAAGCTCCGAAATGAACACTGAAAACGAAGATACAGGATATCAGTGAAACAGTAATCCGACACTGGCTGAAACCGCAATTTATGGCGATAAGCTGCCACCATCGCGAATGTTTGGAAGACGCTAGCCGTAATAAACTCGCAATAATAACGACTTAAGCTGACCTGTCTCGCAGAGCCGATACGCCGACGGACTCTCCAAAACGCATTCTCCAGACAGGACGGCATCGAATGAAATTCCGCGTAACCTTCAGCCTGGCAGCCATTTTACTGGCCGGCTGCAGCGACGATAACAAGGACAGCAAGCTTACCAACGCACCCACCGCCGTTGATCAGCCAGCACCCGCAGCACCGGCAGCGCCTGCAGATCCTGCGCAGCCAGCCGAGCCAGCACAACCTGCAGATCCTACAGATCCTACAGAGCCAGGCGCGTTGACCACGCAGGGTGCTACTTCAGAGAGTTACGCAGATTTTTCCGATGCCGCTGTCTGGGTCAGTACCCAGGACGCCACAGCCAACCGACTGGTGGCAACTCTCGAAGATGATGGCATGGCCATCTTCGATGCTTCCGGTGCCGAAATCTGGCGTGATGACAGCCAGGCCGTCCAGGGCGCTGATATTCGCTATGGCATCAATGATGGCAAGGGTAACAGCATCGATCTGCTCGCCGTTGGGCTACCTGATGCATCTGCCATTGGCTTTTTTGCAGTCGGTGCTGATGCCGTTGCGCCCGTTATAAGCCTTGGTGCCATGGATATAGGGTTCGAACCAGCCGGACTGTGCCTGCACAAGAACGTGACCACCGACGAACTCACGGTAACCGCCTTCGCTGAAGATGGCCTGACGAGCCAGTACAAGCTGAGCTATGACGGCTCGACGATTATCAGCGCTGTTAAGGATGATGCAGGTGCTGCACTCGCTGTGCGGCAATTCGATGTGGGCGGCGAACTGAGCGCCTGCATTGTCGACGATGAACGTTCTACGCTATTTGTCGCCGAACAGGAGGTGGGCGTGTGGGCTTACGGCGCCTCCCCTGAGAACGTTAAAGGCCGACAACTTGTCGCCGGTATCGAACCCCTGGGACGACTGCAGGAGGTCGAAGGCCTCGACCTGGCTTATATGGAGAATGGCACAGGGTATCTCATTGTCGCTGATGAGGGAGCAGGCTTTTTGCTCTATGACCGCATCAACTACAACTACGCAACGACACTCAATGTAGCGGGCTTCGCCGAAGCCAAATCTCTCGCTGTCGCGCCCGATGTCTTATGGCTGGCGAACACAGGCAGGGCAGAGCCGATTTACGAACGGTTGCTGGCCAGCGATCTTGCAAGCTCCCTCACAGCAGCAGGCCTGCCTCAGAGTCGTCTACTATCGCATCGCGAACTCGAAGTACCTGAAGTGCAACTTGTGCGGGCCACGGGCGAAACCAAGGCCGTCGACAATGATGGCGACGCCGCAGATGATCCTGCGTTCTGGCTGAACACAGAGGATCCAGCCAGGAGCCTGATTATCGCAACTGATAAGCAGGGCGGATTGCTCGCTTATGATCTGGAAGGCCAGCAGCTGCAGTACCTCGAAGACGGAGAACCAAACAATGTCGATCTGCGCGCCAATGTCACCAACTGGGACGGTACGACCATAGCGCTCGCCGCTGCGTCCAATCGTGCGCTGAATACAATTGCGCTTTACCGGATTCAGGCAGCGGAAGCAGGGCAGGATCCCATTCAACCCTTGGCGGCTGTCGGTCCGAATGTGCATCCCGATGCACCTGAGCTGCAGAGCAATCTGGATGAAGTCTATGGCCTTTGCATGTATCAGGCAGTCGATGGCACGCCCTATGTGTTCATCAATGGCAAGAGCGGTCGCGTGGAACAGTGGCGGTTGAAGCTGACCGAGACTGGTGTCGAAGGCGAAATCGTCCGTGAGCTGAGTGTGCCCAGCCAACCTGAAGGCTGCGTGGCCAGCGATGCGGACGGCGTGCTTTTTCTGGGTGAAGAAGACGCCGGCATCTGGCAGTTCAGCGCTGAAGAAAGCGGCAGCGTAGACGGCATTATGTTCGCTCCCGTAGACGGTGACAGGCTGGTGGCTGATGTCGAGGGTCTTGCGATCTATGACAATGGCAGCACGAAATATCTGGTGGCATCGAGCCAGGGCAACAACACCTATGTGCTGTACGATCTGCTCCAGAGCGGCGCCTACGCAGGAAAGTTCGCCATCATTGGTGACGATAGCCGGGGCGTGGATGGCGCCAGTGACAGCGATGGCATTCATATCGTCGCTGCGAATCTTGGGCCGCTGTATCCAGAGGGGATGCTGATCGCGCAGGACTGGTACAACATCAACAGCAGCTATGAGCCGTTAAACCAGAACTTCAAAATGGTAAGCTGGAGGGATGTGGTGGCGCCCTGAACAGCACCTGGCTACGGTGCGGTTCAGTCATCAGCCTCCAGCACCGTAGCCAGTTCGCTCACCGATCCACCTTTGAAGGTCTTTACCTCTTCGACCTGGAGGCTGGCCGTCAACTTTGGGTGCGCCAGCAGCTCGTCGATCACCTCACTTTGATTTACTGATTCATCAAGCCAGAGCTGAACGAAATCTTTCGTTGCCGGGATGAAGAGCGGGAAGGCTTTGTCATGATACGGCTCCATTTTCAAATGTGCGTCGCGGGTGATGACTGCGCAGCTGAAGTGCCCGTTGGGAAATGGCCGATACAGCGCGCCCAGGAGGAAGGGCTCTGTGCCAATCATCAGGTACTGATGCTTCCTGCCGTCGACAACTTTCGACTCCCCTATCCCGGTAGCGGTCACCAGGCCGCGGTGGTGCCGAAGTGCACCCTTCCAGAACGAGGAATCCAGGTTACGGGCATTGAAAGACGTCCGCTTACCTACCCTTAGCTCATCGCCTTCGGCAGTACAGTCGAACCACCAGGTGGCATCCACCAGCGTTGGCGTCCCGTCCACCTGGATGATCAGGTTGCGGATCTTCCGATTGGGGTTCGCTCCGAACGCTGGATAGAAATGTTCGACCGAACCTGGGCTTCGAGCAAACAAGTCATCTGTGAGCGTTTCGAGCCCTATCTTTTCCAGCAGTCGTTCCAGCTCAGCGGTTTCGAGCGCGCGTCTCACATATCCACACATCCTGCACTCCTTGTTTCGCGGCGTTTGCCTCGAAGTCGATAAACGCTCGCTTCTGCCTGTGAAGGTACGTAGCAGCTGAAAGAATGGCGCGCATGATTCGCGGCGCCCTAAGGGCTATCGCTTCTGTACAGCCTATCCCTTATGATTCGGCTCTCCCGCCAGGCCAGCCTATCAGGCAACTATAACAAGGACGTGAACATCATGGACGAGCTGCATAGAATGACCCGCTACTTCCGCCAGTCGCTGCTCGATGCTGAGCGGCTGTGCCCCGAGGATGCGCAGATTCTTCAGGCCTGGGGTGTGGCTGCCAAGGGCGAACAGCCGACAGTGAAGGCGGGACTCCTGGCGGTGGACCAGATCGCCTGGCATACAGGCTGGGTGGACGAAGCGACAGCGGCGGCTGTTTTCGAAGTCTTTGATCGTAAATCTGGTAATGGCAAGCATCCGGAGACGGCGAGTCTTGTCATGTTCCCGCGGGTCGATCTACTCGAATCAAAAGGCGGACGACGCAATAGCTACAAGCGAGCCGTCCTCATGCCGCTAGTCGTGTTCGTTGAATTGAACCGCGATGGCGAACTGACGCCGGGAAAGATGGCGCCCTCAATGCCGCGGCTCTGGCTCTCACCGAATGGCAGCCAGAATATCCCGCTTGGTGAGTTTGCAGCACTGGATGAGTATCTCTCACGCACCAGTTTCGAAGCGGTCAAGTGCTGGCAGGATCTGGTCGATTTCGCCGAGGGCATGGTTACGGCAGTTACCGGTAGCGACTTTCAGGAGCAGCTGCACGACGAATACACGTGTTCTCCCCAGGCCATGTTGCTGCTCGAGCCACCGGTCAGCGGAGCCCGCAAACGTATGGTGCAGGTGCTGGAGAATATTGAAGACGGAGACGCCCCAAGCGCGCTGTACCGTCGCTTTATCAGCCGGGAGGCTGAACCACTGCAGCCGCTGATGGATGAGGCACAGCATCGCGAAGCCGCCAGTCGACACCTCGGTCAGATGACTGGCGAGTTCCCGCTCTCACCGAAACAGCGAATTGCACTGCATCACCAGATTACCAATGGCGGCGAAGGGGAGCTGCTGGCTGTGAATGGTCCACCTGGCACTGGCAAGACCACCCTGCTCCGTTCAGTAGTTGCGAACCTGTTCGTTTCCAGTGCACTGCAGGAACAGGAGCCGCCGATCATCGTTGCAGCCTCCAACAGTAATCAGGCCGTCACGAATATCCTGGACAGTTTTGCCAAAATAGATGAGGCGGACATTGAGGCGAGCTTACGAGGTCGATGGCTACCGGAACTGTCGACTTATGGCCTGTATTGCTGCTCATCTGCACTGGCCAATGAGCGGAATGCCTTTGCCTTCCACGGCCCCAGGGGTGAGGGTGTTATGGCTGCCATGCAGACTGCTCGGTATCTTGAAGCGGCCGAGCCCGAGTTCCTCAACAAGGCGAGCGCCTGGCACGAGCAGGATATCGCTACAGTAGCTGAGGCACGGGCTTTATTGCTTGAGGCACTGCGAGCCACCGAAGCCGATATGCTGAAAGGCTACGAGCTACTCGATGGTCTGCAAACGCTCAAGGCCGAACTGGAAGACCTTTTTGGCAGTGAGTCCGCCCTCCTTGCGAGTCTTGATCAGATTCGCAAGGGTATCGCCGAGCTCGAGGTGAATGAAGACGCGTTGCTTGATCAGCTGGATACATTCCACCGCGCCTGGCGTGCCCGCTCCTACTGGAACAAGTTGCTGTCCTGGGTGCCTTTCGTGGCGCGAAAGAATGCGCTCGAAAATGCCCGGCAACTCAACGAGTGGCTGATCAATCTCGAGAGCTGGAGCGATATCGATGTTGAGCGCCATTATCGCGCAGCCATAGGGGACGTGAAGAAGAACACAATACTAGCTGTCGCGCAGATCGAGCGCATCCAGCGCTTCTCGCAGAAATATTTCGAGCAGAAACACCAGCTGGAGGCGTGGATGAACCGCCACGCGCCGAAAAATCCGGCTGACGAGCCGGCTGATGACGCGCCTGAGAGACAGAGCCTGGCAGCGCTGCGTGAGCGACTGGAATCCATACAGGATTGCAGCCTACGCTTCACCGCTTTCAAGCTGGCGACGCATTATTGGGAGGCCCGTTGGCTTGAGGAAACCCGTAGCTTCGTGAACTCAGAGGATGCTGATCGCAGGTCACCGGCAAAAATTCTCCGCAAGTGGCGACGCTATGCCAAGCTTACGCCCTGCTTCGTCTCCACCTTGTACATGGTGCCGAGCTTCTTCACAGCCTTTGAGAAGGTCAATGCGCTGTGGAAGGATATTCCGCTCTTTGGCAAGATCGATCTGCTTATCGTCGATGAAGCGGGCCAGGCTCTACCCGAAGTAGCTGCCGCAACTTTCGCACTGGCGAAGCAGGCGCTGGTAGTAGGCGATACGAACCAGATAGAGCCGGTGTGGAACGTGCCGGCAAGCATTGACCGCGCCAATCTCGAACGCTTCGGCCTGTTGCAGGGCGAGGCCGATCACGATGAATTCTGGCTGAGGTCGGGACTCATGGCCAGCGTCGGTAATCTCATGGCCGTGGCTCAGCGGCAGAGTCGCTTTCATCAGCTCGAGACTCTTCAGCGCGGCTTCTATCTGACCGAGCACCGTCGCTGCCATGACTCGATCATCAGCTACTGCAATTCGCTGGTTTATCAGGGTGTACTGGAGCCTCTACGCGGCAACCCGCTGCGTGCTGGTCCCTGGCCACAGTTCGGACTCTGCCCGATCAAGGGCAGCTCGAAGTCCAAAGGCGGTAGCAGGGTCAACGATAAGGAGACTGTCGCCATCGCACGATGGCTCGCTGACAACCGGCAGCAAATCGTGGCGTATGTCAGGTCGAATGCTTCCGATGCCGTTGACGCAATGGATGACAGCGACATTCTGACTACGCAGGTTGGGATCATCACGCCTTTTGCAAAACAGGCCATACGGATCCGCCAGGCCCTCAGGCAGCACGGCCTGCCGACAATCACCGTAGGCACCGTGCATGCCCTGCAGGGCGCGGAACGAACGCTCGTGCTTTTCTCCAGCGTGTATGCGCAAGGTGATGGCGCGATCAGCAGATTCTATGATGCGAGTCCCAGTATGCTCAATGTAGCCGTATCGCGGGCAAGGGATTTCTTCATCGTGTTCGGCGACCCGGATAGTTTCGGTGTAGGGCCTGCGGGAAGCCCGTCTACTCAGCTTCGCGCCCTACTGGCGCCTCTTGAAACCACCACGCCGGCCTCTCTCGAGCCCGCCTGACAGGCGCGGCGTGACTTGCGTCACGCTACAAGAGTCTCATTTCGCTGGACCGGCCAATCAGCCGAGGTGACAAGGCATGCTTCGGCATACACTCCGTCTCTGAAGGGCGGCGCCTTCTCTCATCAATATTGAAATGGACTTTCATCATGCAAAAAAGGAATGAGAAGCTGAAATGCGGCCTGTCCGCATTGGGGCTGACGATATTGCCGTGCACACTCCAGGCTGCGACTGTCGACCTGCTGATATTGTACGATACCGAAACCAGTAACTACTTCAATGGCAGCCCGAACACCGGCATCCGCAACCTGGTCGATCAGGTTAACGCCATATACCGCAACAGCGACGTCGATATCCATCTTCGTCTGGTCGATACCATGCTCAATGACGCCCCCGGTGATGACATGGCGGCAGTGCTGCATGCCATCACGCCGACCATCTCACCAGAAACCACAGCAGCTATCAGTGCAAGGCGTGAAGAGACAGGTGCTGATTATGTTGCGCAGCTCCACGGAAAAGGAACATGTGGTATCGCCTGGGTAGCCGTGGCTAGCGAGTGGGCGTTCAGCGTGACAGGCCCTGATTGCGGCGCAGTCACGCTGGCTCATGAAATTGGCCATACCATGGGGCTGAATCATTCGAGACTGCAGGGCGACACAAGCGGCACCCGCTTTGCGTACGGTCTTGGGCACGGCGTAGATGGCCTGTTCGGCACCGTGATGACCTACCCCTGGATGTTCAACGGCGCTCCGGCAGTGTCGAAATTTTCCAATCCGCGTCTGATCTGTTCCGGGGTACCCTGTGGCGTGCCCGAAGGCGAACCTGAGCAGGCTGATGCGGCCACTGCACTGAATACGGTACGTGATGAAATAGCCGCTTTTCGGCGTTCGAACAATGACGACGCCAAGGTCGAACTTTTTCAGTTCATCGCCTACCACGGCTATTCGATCGCACTACCCGAGGGACGCTATGATCTACAGGATCTGATTGATCGTGGCCTGCAAAATGACGATCTTTCTTCAGTGAAAGTGCCTGCCGGCTGGGCTGTCGACGTTTATGAGCATCAGCATTTTTCGGGCACCCGCAGCACCTACACCAGCAACAAGTTTGCACTACCCTGGTTTGTGAACAACACCGCCTCTGCCGTTGTGGTGCGCAGAAACATCGAGTAGATCAACTGCGCGAACTACGTCACACAAAATGTGCTACAGAGGGATTGTCGTCCGATCCGACGACGCCAGATCTGGCGACTGTCCTTACACTCTCGATTCTTCCGGTCGTAGCGTCCCTTCCCGGACACTAGTGGTTGACCGTCTTACTGGGTCGTAATGCTCTGGCCCAGGCACCAACAACCATAAAATGGATAATCAGGATGCTTCTCCAGAACAGAACACTGAAGAACACCATGGCCGTACTCGGCTTCGCCGTCCTCCCCTGCGCCGTTCAGGCCGCTACACTGGACCTGCTGGTACTCTACGATAATGAGTCACGAAGCCATTTCGGCGATCCCAATACTGCCATCCGCAATCTCGTCGATCAGGTCAACACCTTCTATAGCAATAGTCAGATCGATCTGCAGGTGCGCCTCGTTGGTACCATGCTGCACAACCCTGCTGGCTCTGACATGAGTGAAGTCCTGAGGAACATCACCCCGCCCGTCTCGCCTGGTAGCACTGGCGCCATCAGGGCCAAGCGCGATGAAGTGGGTGCGGACTACGTCGCACAGATCCATCGGCACGGCGGCTGCGGCGTAGCCTGGGTGGGCATTCATCCCGACTGGGCCTTCAGCGTCACTGGTCCAAAGTGCGGTGCGACAACACTGGCGCACGAGATGGGCCACAACATGGGGCTCACCCATTCCCGGCGCCAGGGTGACACAGGTGGCTCGCGCTACAAGTATGGTCTGGGCCATGGCGTAGATGGCCTGTTCGGCACCATCATGAGCTACCCCTGGCTCTATGGTGGCGCACGCAGCATCGCCAAGTTCTCCAACCCGCGCATCAGCTGTTCAGGTGTGCCCTGCGGTGTACCTGAGGGTCAGGCTCTACAGGCAGACGCGGCAAAGGCCATCAACAATATTCGGGATGAAATTGCAGGCTTCCGTGCTTCGAAAACCACGCCTACCACACCTACCAATCCACCAGGTGGCGCAGAGGCCACGGTTTATCAGCATTACAACTATGGTGGCTACTCAATCTCGCTGCCGGAAGGCCGGCACAATATGTCGGACCTGATTGCCCGCGGTATGAAGAATGACGATCTCTCCTCAGTGCGAGTCCCTGCCGGCTGGGCGGTAGATTTCTACCAGCACCACAACTTCACTGGAACACGAACGACCTATACCAGCGACAATGCCGGCTTTCCGCGCGGCATCAATGACACAGCCTCATCCATCGTTGTGCGACGAAACATCTAGTGCCGATGAAACAGAGACTCATGATGATCGGCCTGACGAGTGCTTTCGTCACGGCCGCAGCTGTCACGGTATATCTTATGGGAAGCGAGCCGACTGCAGACTCGCTGGCGGCGCCGAATTCGGCGCCCGTGCAGCAGCCATCGACTCCGTCCGGAGCGGAAGGTGAAGGACCCAAGGCCAGTTCGCAATCGGTTGGGCAGGCGGGCACTTCATCGCCGCCCGCCTCGCTGAGTCCCGCCGAGATCGAACTTGGTGATAATCCGGATTACCCCACCCTCGAATCGCGCCTGACAGAAATGCAGGCCCGGCGTGAGAACAAGACTTTCGATCCTGCACAGGTCCTCGCGGCTATTCAGCAGCCGAGTGCGTGGCAAGCAGATGACAGCGTTGCGGAGCAGATGGATCTGGCGGATGAGGACCGTTACGACGGTCGGACCTTCATCCGTTTCAACGCCCTGAAAGTTGAAACCCTGATGCCCGGCGATACCATGGAAATTCCCATCGAGCAGGCCAACAGCATCTATCAGATGGTGGTTGACGAGGTAGAGGATCACCGCGACGGGTCCATCACCTGGCGCGGTCATTTGCAGGAATTCAATGAGGAAAACCAGGTCATGATCACGCAGAGCGATGGCGTGACCTATGCCGGCGTTTTCACGCCTGATGCCCCCTATACCATCGAGGCCCGAGATGACGCTGGCTGGGTTGTCAGCACAGGCACGCTGTTCAAGGGTGAGGAAGCGCCATTACCCATACCTGTCCCGGATATTTCCACCTCCGACGCATCCCGCTAACGGCGGTCGTGGAGATAGCCCTGCGCTGCGTGTTACGATCCTTTCTGGAGAGTGCAGCGTACTCTCCAGACTACCAACTGATCCGAAAGAACGATAGACGCTAGCGTCTCGACTCCGCATCCTTGGCGTATGTGTCTCTCGTAGACCAGCGATTTAATTTATGCAGTTTTCATCGCCGACCAGTGAATACAAGGCGGGCTCTCCGGAGCCTTGATCGAAACCTACATAAACAGGATGTTTCTATGAATCCCTCCCGGAAGTTATTCCTCACCAGCACCATGTTCGGTGCACTCATGACAGCAATACCGGCACACGCCGTTCCCGTTGGTCTCGAATTGAGCCTGCTGGTAGACGTGTCTGGCAGCGTCGATGCATCAGAATACGATCTTCAGCTTCAAGGCTACGCCAATGCGTTCCGTAGCGCTGATGTTCAAGCTGCGATCGATTCGAACGACACTAATTCGATAGCCGTCAATATGATCATGTGGGCTAGCCCGACCCAGCAGGCAGAGGTATTGCCCTGGACTCAGGTTTACGCCGCTTCTGTCAATGATTTTGCGGATATTCTCGAGTCTATCAGTCGTCCGTTTGCCGACGGCACGGCCCCACAGACCGCTCTGAATTATGCGGCCACCTATGCCAACAACATCAATGCCAACGACTTCGAGTCTGACCGGCAGATCATGGATGTTTCCAGCGATGGGCCACGCAAAAGCGGACTGGAAGGTACTGAAGGCCGAGATGCAGCAGTCGCCGCAGGGTACGATGTCATCAATGCCATCACCATTGGCGCTGATCCCGACCTCATTGCCTACTATGCCAATAACGTTCAGTACGGCGAAGACAGCTTTACCCTGGCGGCCAATGATTTCAATGACTTCGGCACAGCCATTACGGCCAAGCTGACGACAGAAATTGGCGGACCACAGGTTCCAGTGGGCGCAACCCTGCCACTCCTGGCCGGTGGTCTTGGCCTGTTCGCGTTGTCCAGACGCCGTCGTTCTGCGAAATAGCCCTACCTGATCAAAGCTGCCAGCGGACGTGCCGTCTGGCAGCTTTTCCCTTCTCAGCTGATCTTGCTACGGCGAGCCAGCAGTCCTGCCAGACCTACACCAATCAAAGCCAGTGAACCAGGAACCGGTACCTCAGTGCCCGTAGTAGGCGGAGTTGGTACGCTCGAAAATGAATTCGCCTGAATGAATACGCCCGAATCCAGATAGCCGTCACTGCGGTCTGCAATGGCGAGTTTCATGGTGTGCGTGCCGGCGGTCAGACCAGTAATGGACGCAGTGAAAACATCAGTGAAGCCATCGTATTCGATATTGTACGCCGCATCGCCGCCCAGTCCCTCGTTATTATTGAAGAGTCCGCAATTCATCCCGCTTGCGGTGCCGGTATTGCCACAGTTGACGGTATTCACCGAAACGGGGTCATCACCGACCAGGGCGATGTTGATGCCATCGACGTAAAACGCAAACACGTCGTTGAACTGGGTATCGACGTACTCGTTGTATTCCTCCGAAGCGAACACGTAATTGAAGAATAGGTCTCCACCTGTGCTGATGAAATCGAATTCGAGTACGTTGGCGTCACGGGTTTCGCCGCTCACCAGCGCATCGAGGTCCGCATCGCCTTCACTGCCCCAGCGTGTGCCAGCTTCGGAAGAACTGTTCGTACCATCAACGAGGCTCGCACTGCCGCTGGTCAACAGGATGCCGCTGTCGATACCGATGCCGGCAGATAAGCCGCCGCTGAAGAAGGCGGCCTGACCGCTCTCGCCCTTGTAGTTGACTGACTCGGCGTCGGCAACGACACCGGAACCAAGTATCGACCCCAGCAGTGCCTGGCCATTGCTGGTTTCAGTAATGACCAGCGCCGATGCGGAGGTGCTGCCCATTGCGATGGCGGCTGTGATCAGGGTAATTCTGAATGCTGCTGAGGTGTCCATAAACATGTCCTGTGTGATGAATGATCGTCCGGGCAGCTTTCGAGCTCCCGGAAACAGCGTTGACTGTTCAAGGGGATGTGACGGACAGCTTTCCCGATCTGAGTCGTGTTTATTTTTTCTCACTGATTTCAAAGGTCATTCCCATCATTTGTCCGTCTCATGACAAGCACACTGCTCGTTGTGCTGATGCGTTTCAGAAGCTTCAGCCAGCGAAGCAATCGGACGCTAAACGACAGGGGATGTGAGGAATTATGAAGTCTGAAATGAAGAGACTCTTTCTGGTCAGCGCAATCGCGGCGGCTTCAGTATCGATGACCGCCTGCGGTGGTGGCGGAGGTGGCGGTGGCGGCACGGATAAGCCCGAAGGCGATCCTGTGACTGGCGATCCGGTGGGCGGCGGCTCTGCCGATGGCACCGTACGCATACAGAAAACAGGCAAAGCTGTTCCCAAGGAGGAGGCCAACCTCGGCCGCACTTCCGGCATCTGGCTCAGCCGCTACGAAATATATGGTGAAGGGGCTCCTCGTGAAAGTGGAGAGTCTGCCGAACCGATCGAGTACAGCACTCAGATTTCAAGCGTCAGATATGTGAGCGACGACGAGGTCATCGTCGACGACTGCGACACTGAGGCACCCGTCACGCTGACCCTCGAGGCATTCAAGGATACGCTCAACGAGAAGGATGAATACGTCGATGCCGACCCGAGTGAACTGCCGTGCAACGGTGAGATGGAGTACGAGTATTTCGAGCGCTCCGACACGGACTACCGGGTAGAGATGGTTTGCCGGGGCGAACTCAGGGGCATGTCGGAGATGAAACAGATCTCCTCGCAAACTGAGTACAATCAGGGGTCGTTATCTTTCGTTGCCGATCGCGGCGAAAACCTTACGACTAATGGCGGCGTTTGCGGCTACATCGAGAATGTTCCACCCGATGATGACAACCCGTTCAGCAACTCCGGGATCATTGAGCTGGTCGCGCCTTATCAGAACACCAAGATCGAGCTATTCATAGAAACAAATACCGAACTACAGGAAGGGGTTTTCGAGGTTGATGGCTTTGGAGACGCTGGAAGCATGACTGCGGATGTTGCCCTCGAAATTGCCTCCAATGACGACGAGGACGAGGAAGGCGATGACGAGGATGACGATAGCGAAGACGAGTTTGACCCCTACGTTCAGGGGGGCTCACTCAATATCGAGTCGGTAGACGCCTACCGCGCGAGCGGTAGCTTCGACCTGATCCTCGATGACGAGAGCCGAGTTCAGGGTAACTTTTCCCTGGATCTCCAGTAGGGCTGTCTCACCTGGTCCGGCACTCGCCGGATCAGTTCTTCCCCACTTCCCCGCCAAACCGATAGCTGTCCATCGCTATCACACCATAAGTCACACTATGGTGGATCCGCTTTACAGCAGCATCGTCATTCGCAGCGCCAAGCGCACAGTAGAGGGGCATCAGATGCTCATCACTCGGATGGTTTTTTCTCGCGTCGGGCGCCAATGCTCGATAATCAAGTAGTGATGGCAGATCGCGTGCAATGAGCTTCTTCGCCATCCAGTCGCAGAAGCGAGTTACCCACTCTGGCGCTGCAGCATCCGCTTTGGCGTAGGACACCATTCTCAGGTTATGGCTGATACTTCCTGTGCCCAGAATCAGGAAGCCGTCGTCTCGCAGAGGCCGCAGTACTTCGCCGAGTTTGAAGTGGTATGTGGCGTCACGTCGCGAGTTGATTGAGACCTGCACGACTGGCACATCGGCAGCCGGAAACAGCAGCGACAATGGCACCCACGCCCCGTGATCCAGTCCTCGCTCCGGGTCGACATCTGCAGTAAATCCGTTGGCTTCGAGCAAGGTAACGATGCGCTCTGCAAGCGCTGGATCACCGAACGCAGGATACTCGAGGTCGTATAGTGTCTCCTCGAAGCCGGTGAAGTCGTGGATCGTTTTGGGCCTGCGTGGTGAGGTCACGGTCGTTGTAGCGGCATCATGATGCGCCGAAAAGACGATGACCGCCCTGGGTTTGGGCAGGCTGGCGCCGAGTGATTTCAGAAAGCGACTGGCCGGGACATCATCCAATGCCAGCGTAGGTGCACCGTGTGAAAGAAAGAATGTAGGAAAGGAGTGAGCACTCATAGGCGATACCTGCGACGGTGTCGAGTTGTGCATGTGGTTCTATTTTAAGTCGATACGTTGATATTGGCCCATAGCGCTATCATGAACAATGAATAATCAGGGATGCCACCGGCTTGGCAAGTCAGTCCCTCTCCGCTGGATGCGAGTTACCCCCGGCTGGCCCACGTTAGCCATCGGTTCTGCAACATACGCGCTATAACAACGGTTTCAGGTTGATAATCGTCCTCGAGGGCTTTGCGGACGAGCCGCCAGGCCGCTTCAGCGACTGCTTCATGTTGCTGGCTGAGTGAATTGACCGGGAAGGGCAGGAAATCCAGTAAACGACTGTCGCCGAAGGTCGCCAGCCGCACTGGCGACACTGCCTTGCTCCAGGCCACCTGCATTTCGCTGCGAAGCGCCTCCATCACCCCTTCGAGCAGACTGAAGGAGGTGGTGACGATGGCATCTGGCGTGCGCCCGATCTGGGTTCTGGCGGCATCCAGCGCCACCTTCGCAGAAGCAATATCGAAGCTGGCGCCGTAGCAGCAGTGGGCTTGCAGCTTTGGGATATCGGCAACAGCGGCACGAAAACCCTGCTCCCGAAGCTGGCTGATCTTCATTTCCGGCATGGCACCAATGAGCACGGCGTCTTTCACTCGGGTGGGCGGGGAGTCGAGTGACATCGATTGTACGAGTTCGAACGCGCCCTGCCGGTCGTCACTGAGCACACTGCAAAAGCCGCTGCCAATGGGTCTGTCGAGTACAACAACTGGCGTGCCCTTCTGCTGGATATCGGCGTATGTTGTCTCCGCTTCGGTCGTGCATGACGACACCACGAGAGCATCGATGCCACGCGAGACCATCATCCGAGCCGCCGCCAGCTCTATCTCGAAGTCGTCATCCGAGCTCGCTATCACCAGCTGGTATCCCTCTGCACGCGATAGCGTCTCCAGATGCTTTGCGATGCGTAGATAGCTGCGATTTTCGAAATCGGGGATGATGAAACCGATAGACCGGCTGGTGCCACGCCGTAGCGCAGCCGCTGAGTGATTCGCCTGATAGCCGTGTTCAAGGGCGACCGCCCTGACCTTCTCCTGCGTATCAGTGCTGATGCGATATTTTCCAGCTTTGCCGTTGAGGACACTGCTGACAGTAGCCTTGGAAACGCCGGCCAGGCGGGCAATCTCTTCTAGCTTCACTACATGGACCTCTTCATGGAACATCCAGATGGTGAGCATAACCGATTCAGCTCAATATTGGAGCAGATTTACGCAAAGACTTGCTTTTCGGGCTGAATCGTTTCAGGATGATTAGCATTATCGATTCAGCAAGGTCTTCTGACCAAATGTTCGGGGTTCAGTCGATGGAAATAAAAACAATGCTCAAACTCAGTGCCGACGACATTAATCTTCACGCGACTGCCTCTCACAAAGAGGACGTTATTCGGCAGCTGGCCGAGCGCATGGTCGCTTCAGGACTCGTCGACCCCGCCTACGAACAAGGCATGCTCGATCGCGAACAGCAAACGTCGACCTATCTCGGCAACGGCATCGCCATTCCACATGGCACCACCGATACACGGGGTCTGGTGAGGCGGACCGGCATCAAGGTGCTGCGTTTCCCCGAAGGCATTGCCTGGGGCGATGACTGTGACACTGGCAAGCCGCAAACTGCCTATACCGTCATTGGTATTGCCGCACAGTCTGATGAGCACCTGGACATACTGCGCCAGCTGACGCATGTGATTGGCGACGAGAGCCTGGCCCGCCAGCTTCATACAACTGGCGATGTTGCCACGGTTGGCAACCTGCTCAGCGGCAAGCTGGGCAGTGAGCCTGCGAGCGGTGATTTTCTGTTCGCAAAGGCCCAGGTTCGTCTCCGCTCAGAGGCCAGCAGTTTCATGGAGGCGGTGGGTATCGCCGCAGCCATACTTTGGCAGAAGAAGGCCCTGACGCAGGCCGAGCTCTCCACCCTACCTTCGATTCCACCATTTCACCTCGGCAAAGGTGTGTGGGTGAGCACACTGAAAACGGCCGCCGACAATGGCGGCGCTGCAGTTATCCAGCCAAATACACCGCTGCCACTTTCTGGCGAATCACTGGCCATGCTGATTGTTATTGCCACTCGAAGCGACCATCACAGACCGCTGCTCGACAAACTCGCCGAGCTGGCTATGGCGAGCAGGCTCAATGAGCTGGCTGGCGCAAGCCGCGCTGCAGATGTGGTGCGTCTGCTGAGTGCCAGTGAACTTGCAGGTCAACAGGTAGTTTGTCGACTACCCATGCCGCACGGTCTGCATGCCCGTCCTGCTGCCAACCTCGCCAGGCTGGCCAAAAACTACAACACTCAGATCTGGGTAGAAAACCTCGACGGCCACGGCAGCGAAGTCTCGGCCCAGAGCGTCACCAAACTCATCAGTCTCGGCGCCGGGCTCGGCGATCGCCTGCGCTTTACCATCGATGGCCCAGAGGCTGACAAGGCACTCGCTGAAATCTGTGCAGCAGTCTCCGGTGGCCTCGGGGACCCTGTCATCCACCTGCCTGATCGGGTCTCCGATGAAGGCGCGTCCGAGAGCATTCCCTTAAAGCCACTCACGCCGGGTGAAATACTCAAAGGTCTACCTGGGGCACCCGGCGTGGCAATTGGTTCCGCCCATGCCATGAAGGAGACCGTTTTCAATTTTGAGCGCCATCAGGGTCCGGCCGCACAAGAGCTTGAGAGGCTGAAACAGGCGATAGACCAGGTGTCTACCACGCTCAAAGGCAAGCTTGCACGTACCACCAACACTGATCTCGCCCAGATTGTCGCCATGCATCTGGAACTGGTGGCTGATCCCGAGATTCAACAGGATGCGGAGCAGCATATCAGAGCCGGCGACAGTGCTGAGTGGGGCTGGCAGCAGAGCTTCGAAGCACTCGCTCGATCGCAGGAGCAAAGCACTGAACTGCTGTTAGCCGAGCGCGCAATCGACATCCGGGACGTGGGCAACCAGGTTCTGGGCGAACTGACTGGCCAGAACGCCAAGCGCTCAGTTGATGAAGCCCACGTGCTTGTCTGCGAAGAAATTACGCCCACCGAAATCAGTGAATGCGATCCATCTACAGTCAAAGCGATCGTCAGCGCGGCAGGCGGTGTCACTTCACACGCAGCCATTCTGGCGCGCTCCCTCGGCATCCCGCTGCTGGTAGCCTGCGGACCACGGGTGTTGACGATAGTTGAAGGCACCTTGCTCATCGTCAACTGCGAAGCTCGCACGGTCACGGTCGGGCCGGACGAGGCTACCCTGGCGCACGCCAGAGCCGTCATCGCAGAGGAACAGCGACTGAACGAGCAGGCTCATGCCAGTCGGCTGGAACCTGCCGTGACCACAGATGGTCACCGCATGGAAGTAATGGCAAACCTGACGGCTGCCAAGGCCGTCGATGCTGCTGTCGATATCGGCTGCGAAGGGGTTGGCCTGTTCCGCTCCGAGTTCATCTACATGGCGCACACACAGGAACCATCGATCGAAGTTCAGCAGGCCGAATACGCCAGCGTTATGGATCGATTGGGCCCGGATCGTCCGCTTATAGTGCGGACCCTCGACGTCGGTGGTGACAAGCCCCTGCCCTATATGCCGATGGACGAGGAGGAGAACCCCTTTCTCGGCATTCGTGGCGTCCGCCTGTCGCTACGCTATCCCGAGACGCTGAAGCGCCAGCTGCACGCGCTTCTACGAGCCGCAGACGGCCGCTTATTGCGCATCATGTTCCCGATGGTTACCGACTTGAACGAGTGGCGGGAGATTCGGGCCATCTATCGGGAAGTCGCCACGGACTATCCGGGCGCCCGGATAGAGCTGGGTATCATGATAGAGGTACCGTCAGCAGCATTGATGGCCGAGGCCTTCGCCCCGGAACTGGATTTCTTCTCGGTCGGGACCAACGACCTGACGCAATATACGCTGGCCATCGACCGAGGCCACCCTGTTCTGTCCCGGCAGGCTGACGCGATCAGCCCTGCTGTTCTGAAACTCATCGAAATGACGGTTCAGGCGGCGCATCGTCACGGCATCTGGGTCGGTGTTTGTGGTGAACTTGCTTCGGATCCGCTTGGCGCCACTATTCTGACAGGTATGGGTGTACGAGAGCTGAGTATGTCCGCCCGAGCAATTCCCAGAATCAAAGCCCGCTTGCGCAGCCTCTCATTGGTCGATGCACGCTCGCTGGCTGCCCGTGCCCTGAAGGCGGAAAGCAGCGAAGCCGTGCGTGAGCTGCTGGTGCCATCGGACAGGACTGTGGCGCATGAGCATGCCTGAACAAGTCGTATCGAGCGCGAGCGACCTGCTGCTGCCCATTGTGACGCTCACTCTGAACCCGGCATTGGACCTCACCTTGCAGCTTGATCAACTGCAAACTGGTGAAGTGAATATCGCATCACAGGGGCACCTTCGACCAGCAGGCAAAGGTATCAATGTCGCGACGGTCTTGCGGGGGCTCGATCAGCCAGTTTGCGTAAGCGGCATACTCGGTATGGATAACAGACAGGCCTTTGATCTGCTCTTCGATGATCTGCAGATGGACAACAGGTTCACCTACGCGTCCGGCGCCACACGCATCAACGTCAAGCTTACCGAATCCAGTTCGAGGGTAACCGACATCAATTCGCCGGGGCTGGAAGTCACCGACCCGGTGTGGACAAGTCTGCGTGCCCAACTCACGAGCCTCGTTGATATCGCGGATCTGTTCGTCCTCAGCGGCAGCCTGCCTCAGGGTCTGCCACCAGAGGCCTATGCGGAGCTGACTGCACTGTTGCAGAAGCAGGGGCATCATGTGGTACTCGATACCAGTGCCGCCGCACTGCGAGCAGCCGTGGCAGCATCGCCGTACCTGATCAAGCCCAATGTGAGTGAGTTATCACAGCTGGCCGGCCGAGCGCTCGAGACAACGGCGGATCAGGAAAAAGAAATTCGCAAGCTGCTGGCAAGCGGCATCGAACATGTAGTGTTGTCGGATGGCGCATGTGGCGCCCGCTGGTATAACCGTCACCAGTCCCTGCAGGCCATGCCACCGAAGGTCGAAACCGTCAGCACGGTGGGCGCAGGCGACAGCATGGTGGCCGGTCTGGCGTACGGCCTATCCAGGCGGATGGACCCGGTGGAAACGTTCCGCCTGGCCACGGCTCTGTCTGCCTTGGCAGTGAGCCAGATCGGCGTTGGCGTGACGAGCCGGAATACACTGCTACAACTACAACAACAAGTGACTGTGAAGCCACTGCCCTTCTCGTGTTGAGGTGACCTCATGAACGTATTGATCCTGACGCAGTGCCCTGCTGGGCTCACCAGCTGCTATCTCGCCGCAACCGCGCTTGCTCGCGCCGCGGCAGAATTGAACTGGTCCATCACCACCGAGATTCACTCCAGTGTCCAGCCCGTCCAGCATTTCAGCGCCGCGCAGATTGCAGCGGCCGATCTGGTCGTACTGGCCGCTGATGGACATGTGGATCTCGGTCGCTTCGCTGGCAAGCGCATTTTCCGTGGCCCGGTGGCGGCTTGCCTGACAGATCCGATGCAATGGCTGCAGTTCGCCGATCGGGAAGCCAGTGTGCAGCAGGCTCAGGATACCTCGACAGGACTAGCTGATTCGGCAGCCACCTCGCCTGTGCCAGGCCTTGCCGATGGCAAAACCGTGGCGCAGACAAGAGAAGCGTTCAATATCGTGGCTGTCACAGCCTGTCCTACCGGCGTCGCGCATACCTTCATGGCTGCGGAGGCGCTGGAAGCTACTGCCAGGCAGCTCGGCCACCGAATCAAGGTTGAGACACGGGGTTCGGTGGGTGCCGCCAATGCACTGACCGACGACAATATCGCCGATGCCGACCTTGTTATTCTTGCTGTCGATATTGAGGTCGATACAAGCCGTTTTACGGGGAAGCGCATCTATCGCTGCAGCACCGGCGCAGCTTTGAAGAAACCCATGGATATCGTGCAGGCGGCTATTTCGAATGCGAAGACTGAAGGCGCCGATAGCAGCGAGGGCAGTAGCACGCCAGCCCCTGGTAAGGCGCAGTCAGGCATCTACAAGCACCTGATGACGGGCGTATCGTTCATGCTACCCGTGGTGGTGGCCGGCGGGCTGATCATTGCACTTTCCTTTGTGTTTGGCATAGAGGCTTTCAAGGAAGAAGGCAGCCTGCCAGCCGCGCTGATGATGATAGGTGGTGAGACCGCATTCGCGCTGATGATCCCCGTACTTGCCGGCTATATTGCCTTTTCGATTGCAGACAGGCCCGGACTTGCCCCAGGCTTGATTGGTGGCATGCTGGCCAGCAGCCTGGGGGCGGGTTTTCTCGGCGGTATTTTGGCAGGCTTCATTGCGGGCTACTGTGCGAAAGCACTCGTCGACTATGTGCGACTACCGAAATCTGTGGAGTCACTCAAGCCCATCCTGATCGTGCCATTGCTGGCGAGCCTGGCCACCGGCCTGATCATGATCTACATCGTCGGCACCCCTGTGGCTGCAGTTATGTCGAGTCTCACTGGCTTCCTGCAAGGCATGGGCTCAACTAACGCTGTAGTACTCGGCATCATTCTTGGCGCGATGATGTGCTTCGACCTGGGCGGGCCGGTAAACAAGGCCGCTTATACCTTTGGGGTGGGCCTGCTGGCGAGTCAGAGTTACGCACCAATGGCAGCCATCATGGCCGCAGGTATGGTGCCCGCGCTGGGACTCGGTGTGGCAACATTCATTCGTAAGCGCCAATTCAGCAAAACCGAACAGGAAGCTGGAAAGGCCGCGTTCGTCCTTGGCCTGTGCTTTATTTCAGAGGGTGCCATCCCCTTCGCAGCGAAGGATCCTGTCAGGGTCCTACCAGCCTGCATATTGGGTGGCGCGACGACGGGCGCCCTGTCGATGCTGGTGGGCGCAAAGCTCATGGCGCCGCATGGCGGGATTTTCGTGCTGTTCATCCCGAACGCCATAACGCCAGCGCTTCTCTATCTTGGCGCGATCGCAGCCGGCACAATGGTCACGGCCCTGCTCTATCTGATACTTCGGAGCCGCAACGCTGTTCCTGCAACAGCTACGGCCTGAGCCGCGTTGGCCGGAACCTCAGTTGGGGCTAAGATGCGCAGTCATGAAGCTTAACCATCTCACGATAAGCCGAGCCCTGCTGCTCGGTATCATGCTGAGCTGCTCTCAGCACCTCTTCGCCGAACTGCTACACGGTCTGGTGGTCAAGGTATCCGATGGCGATACCATTACTGTGCTGGACGGGAAGCGACAACAGCACAGGATCAGGTTAGGCGGCATCGACGCGCCTGAGCGTGGCCAGGCCTTTGGTCAGGTCTCACGCGCGAATATGGCAGATCTTGTTTTCGAAAAGTCGGTGTCCGTCAGCTGGAACAAGCGCGATCGCTATGGCCGCATCATTGGCAAGGTCTTCGTTAGGGGCGAGGATGTCGGGCTTGCGCAGATCCGACAGGGACTCGCCTGGCACTACAAGCATTTCATAAAGGATCAGACACCTGAGGACCAGAAAATCTACGCCATAGCCGAACTTGCTGCACGTTCCACCAAGACCGGGCTCTGGCAACAGGCTAATCCCGAGGCTCCATGGGACTTCCGTCGCAAACGCTGAAACTGCCAATACTCACTGCGGCTACCATGACCGGTTTTCGCAGCAGGTCACATTTCGCCCCCACCCGCTCCTGTACACTTCACGTATAACAGATACTTATAAAGCTGACCCCGGATTCCTGCTCCTTCAGGAACAGAGCGGCAGCATTGACGCAAATGGAAAGTACAGGGATGCACACACTCGCTGAATATCAGGCGCTCGATGTCTTCGCACGAGATGGATGTCGGCTCGCGCTGCGCCACTTTGAGTCGGCGGCCGAACATGCCGTGGTCCTGCACCTGCATGGCGGCTCCTATAACAGCAGTCTATACGAGCCCTACGGCAGCCAGCTGGCCAGTCATGGTTTCACTACCTACCTCCTGGATTTCCGTGGAAACGGCAACTCGCAGGGTGGGCGGGGCATGGTGAATTATATCGGCCAGCTTGAAGATGATGTGGCTGATATCATTCAGGTCATTCGACATAAGCATCCTCACACCCCCGTCATTCTCTCCGGACACTCAGCCGGTGCTACCGTTGCGCTTCGCTACGTCGACAAATATAGCGATCAAGCGCTGCGGGGACTGGTTCTCATGTCGCCGGTGCTGCCCGGCAATATAGAGACCGCGCGTACCGATATCGGTCTCAATCGCTTCCTGTTCCGCCTTAAGCACTGGCGTCGCAAGACCGCATATGATCCTGCACCAGCCCCGTTCCATCGACATATGTTCAAGGTTTCGCTGGTGCGTGCACTGCTATGCCAGGTCATGCCGATGCTGGGGCATCTCAAGACAGGGTACTTCCCGGCCGATCCTCTGTTATCGCAGCTGGATAATAGAGTGCAGCGATACAGTTTCAGAATGATGGAGTCGCTCAAGGCCCTTAACTATAACGACATCCTGGGCACCCTTACAAAGCCACTCTTTATCACGATAGGTCGTGACGACGAAGTCACCTCTCCGCTCAGCATCGAAGCTGCCCAGCGCTGGCATATTCCTTTTCACCCCCAGAATCGCACGATCCTGGTTCCCGGCGTAGATCATCTCGGGATAGTAAAAACGGCGTCGCTGGAAATTACCCTGTGGCTCAATGCGCTATTGAAAGTTCAGAAGGTAGCGTTCGAAAAGGTAGCATCGTGAGACGGGGCGCGGTGGAGATCATGGGCGTGGTTTGCCCGAAAAACCAGCCATCCATGCTGATGCATTACATCGAGCATCTTTACACCTGTGAACTGGCACGGGCATTGACTGCGCATCAACATCCTGCCGGCGCGGCCCAGCGCATTGATAGCCTGCACGATGGTGCGACCGCAGATGCCAGCGGCTGTGCCTGGACCGGGGTGATGGCTGACCCTGACGGGGTCCGCGAGCCAGTCAAACAGGAGCAAGCGCAAGGGCAGGCAATAGCCGCACCACGCTACGGCAGCTTCGCCATGGCCTGTATCACCGACCAGGGTGACATACTGCTCAGTTGTGACCAGGCGGGCGTAGCCCCGCTCTACTACCGCCGGGTGAACCACGCCATTCTGTTTTCAACATCGCTGCACTTCCTCGCCACGTTGACACCCGACACGACCTTGCATGCCGGTCATCTCAATCATTTCCTGACTACTGGTCTTCTGCCGGGCAGCGAAACGCTATTCCAGGGCATATTCCGTCTTGAGGCCGGTCAGACCGTCCGGATTCGGCAACAAGCCCAAGAGGTCCGCCTGGAGTTCGAGACACAGGCTGTTCCGGCCTTGGCGGCCGGCCTCGAGGTTCGCCGCCAGTTCCCCCTCACGCTAAAGCTGGATGAACCAGCGACGGCCTTTGGGACGTCAGAAGCCTTCCTCGCCACACCCCGATACAGCCGAGCGCTCGGTTCGCCCTCGGATATGAGTTGGGAGCTGTCATATCGCCATCAGTTCAGGCAGCACAGCGGGCGGGTGATCTGCTGTGACCTCGGCGCACCGGTTGACGCCAGCAATTCGGCTTCCCGTCCGATGTACCATAAGCTGCTGCGGAGACGCTTTCGAAAGGCGATATCGGCAACGCAGTCTCAGGCCATCAGAGAGACCGCACGAAAGCTGCTCGCCCCACGACTTGGCACTGTCATCAGCGATCTGGAAATCGACCGCTTCATTGAGTTTAAATGGCTGCTACCCGACATCGCGCGCCGCCTCTTCGTCACGGCAGGCACGCATGGCTGTACCGTCCTGTTTCCGGCTCTGAATACGCTGCATTCTTCGCTCAGCGCCTGCCTGAACAACGGCAGTCCCGAGGAACTGCGAACCTTGTTGCGCTCACCATCAAGATTGCCCAGAGAAATTCGCCACGCCAGCGCCCATTTCAACTTGAGCGATCCAAGTGCCGTCAATGTGTTTGATGCGGCACAGCGGCTATACCGCCACGGTCGCTCGGAAAGTCTGCTCAACAGAGTGTTCAATCTAACGCCCTGGCGGACGGTGCGCTTCCTCCCCGAGGGCAACCCGGTGCAGGCAGAACGGTTTGCCTTGACCTTCCTGACGCTGGACTATCAGTTGCGAATCAATCGCTGCCGTCAAATCAGCGAGATCGAATGATCGCTATGGCTTGAGGGCAGTTAACCAGTTTCCGACCGTCTGCCCCGTCTCGGCCATACTCGTCAGGTCGCCTACGCCCTCCACAACCGTCAGTTTTGCATTGGGGTTTGCATCCAATACGAACTGCACGACTTTTGCCGTATCGAATTCGACATCACCCTCCCCAAGCCAGATACCAATCGGCACATCGATGTCGGCCAGCGCCTTCCTCGGCTCTTCCGGAGTTACGGTCTTCCACATGGCTGAAGCCTTGCCTTCAAAGAGCTTGGGATCACCCCCGCGAACGATGTCCGGGTAGTTGAAGCCAACCGCCGGCTCATCTTCAAACCAGTCATCGCTCACCCCATCAGACGGAAAGCTGCGGAAATCAGGATCAACCACTGGTGTTGGATTAGGTTCGTTCTTGCTATCCGCAGGATGGCCAAAGTCAGGGGCTATCATGACAATCCCGTCAAGTGGTAACGGTTTCGGCATAGTGTCGAGCACGTTGAGCATCAGTCCGACACCAGATGAATGCCCACCAACTGCGATTGCTGTGTCAGGGTGCTGCGTCCGGACAAAGGCGACGAAAGCTTTGGCGTTCCTCAGGACTCGCTCCGGCTCAGGCGCGTCTCCGCCTTCGGACTCGCCATGTCCATCCCCGAGGATATCGGGCATATAAGTGGCAACACCCATCTGTTGCAGCCGATGCCCGAGCGTCTGATAGTCGGCACCGCCATATACGCCGCCGTGATAAAACAGCAGTGCAGCCGCGGGCTTCGCCTCCGGTACATACGCGCGATAAGCCAGTTCGAACCCATCACTGGTGGTAAACGCCACCAGCCTGGCCGGCTCGAGCGGCACTTCCGACGATACTGTGAGTTCGTCGCTCAGCGGTGATACGACCGTGCAAGCCACCAGAAGTTGTAGCAGCACGAGTGCAGATATGCGCTTCATCATAAACGTCTCTGGTTCTCAAGTTCCCCTGATGATGGGCGAAATCGTCCTGTCAGTACAATACCTTGCGAGTGAGACGTCGTTTGTCCCAGCCCGAGAGGAAAGCTTTAAAGTAGATTATTGCTTTGCTTTTATAGCGGTGTAAGTCTTACAGCGCGCTTACAAAAGCAGCCCCTCGAATGTCTCCCCCGGCGCCTCGAACAGGCTCTCGGCTCATGAAATCAGAGCAAGGTCGGAAGGCACGAAGCTTGCTCCCCTTGAGGACCGTCAGTCATGACGACAACTGCAATTCTCAAGGAGGACGCCATGTCCGTCAGATTATTCGATAACAAGGGTACGCCGCTCGACCGGCAGAAATTTACGTGGAAGGAGCTGGTCCAGAAGCCGATCAGCAAGCTCGATAATGACGCCTTCACCCGCGTCCGCGTCATTCTCATGAATGGCATTGAGCAGCAGGCCAACCGTTTTCAACATATGTGTGCACAGCTGAATGGTGAGCTTCGTTCGCCACTCGCTCAGATCAGGCGCGTAGAGCACCATCAGCAGACCATGATCAACTGGCTGCTGTCCGGCGACCACTCACCGATAGAGACCACCATCGGGTATGAGCAGGTCGCGATCGAAGTCACCGCTGCCATTGCCCAGCAGGAACCCGACCCATATCTGGCACAGGTTTATCGTTTCGGTTTGCTTGAGGATTTCGATCACATGTATCGCTACTCCGCCTTGCTCGACCGTGTCGAAGGCAAGGACGCGAACAACATTCTGCAGTGCTACACCGATGTCGTCCCCGGCCGGCCGACGATCATCGAGCACCGTCATCCGACCGATGATCTCTGCGATCATTACAACCGTGAGACTGCCAAGCCAGTCAGCAAAATGAATGCGTTGACCATCATGTCCGGCGAATATCAGACCCGTGATTACTATATGAATATTGGGCCTACCTTTGCTGATCCTGTAGCGCGTCAACTGTACGCCGAAATAGCCTCTATCGAAGAGCAGCACGTTACTCAATATGGCTCGATCATCGACCCCAACGAAACCTGGTTGGAGAAGTGGATGCTTTATGAAGCCAATGAAGCTTACAACTACTACAGCTGTATGGAAGCTGAAACCAACCCACGCATCAAGGCCATCTGGGAGCGCTTCCTCGATTATGAACTCGGGCATCTGAATGTCGTGACCGAGCTTTTCAAGAAACACGAGCGTCGCGATCCAGCGGAAATACTACCTGAAATCCTGCCTGACCCTATCGCCTATGAAAGTCAGCGCGACTTCGTTCGAACCACGCTCGAGAAAGAGCTGGAGATGAGCAAGGCGGGCGTCGACTTTGTCGATCGGATGAAGGAAACCGAGGCCACACAGGCCTACCGCAAGCATATCAACTCGGAAGGCTCGCCGTCTGAAGCCGTGTCGGCCGGTTACAAGTGGCAACCTGGTACCGAACTGGCCGGAAAAACCGCCAAAGATGCCGCGAAACCCAGCGCCAACAAGCGTGAGCAGCTCGCCTGATACCGCTGCACCTCTGAACAAGGAGATCGTAATGGAGAAATCAACAAAGATGGGCACGAACCTTACAGGCATCGACATGTCGCCCATAGACAGCAAGAGAATGATCGAAGGTGCTGACAAGTACACCAGCATCGATAACAAGCATGAAGGCGGTCATTCATTTGAGCAGATCAAGCGTGCGTATATTCAGGAAGCTGATGCGGTTGGTTCCGTACCTCTGCCAGGGAGCATCAAGGGCGCGTTCAAGTCCATGATGGACAAACTGAAGGGCAACAATCCTGAAATGCTTATCAACAAGCTCGGCGAGCGCCTGGCATTTGAACGCACCGGCGTTCGCTTTTATGAAAGCTTCATTCTCAAGTGCGAGGCCAAGCTGAAGGAACAGGGCGTTCGAGTACCCATGGATGAGCTTCGCGAAATTCGTGATGAAGAGTTCGCGCACTTCCAGATGCTGAAAAGTGCAATTGAAAGCATGGGGGCGGATCCTACGGCCATGACACCGGATGCGGATATCAGCGCTGTTGCGGCAATGGGTGTGCAGCAGGTTCTGAACGATCCTCGCACGACTATTTCACAGTGCCTGCAGATGCTCGTGATCATAGAGTCTGCTGACAACGCCGCGTGGGAAGTCCTCATAAAGCTGACTGAGGATCTCGGACTCGATGAGATGACCGCTCAGTTCAATCAGGCGATGAAGCAGGAGGAGAGCCATCTCACCAGAGTGAAGGGCTGGTACGAAGAAGCTATCCGCACTCAGGCCAAGAAAGGGGCCAGCATGGCGCACTGAGCTGCGCCTTTGTGCCCCAGAAGGCCGGGAGAGCGAAGTCCCCGGCCCTGCACTCAGCTGCCTACCACGACGCCCCCATTCGGGTGCATGACCTGTCCAGACATGTAACTGGAGTCCTCACAGGCCAGGAACAGGAAGCTCGGCGCCACCTCATTCGGTTGACCAGGCCTGCCTATTGGCGTGCCTTCGCCAAAGTGTTCCAGTTTCTCTTCGCTGGCACCTCCACAAGGATTCAGCGGCGTCCATATCGGTCCCGGCGCCACAGCATTGACACGAATGCCCTCACCGATGAGGTTTTCCGACAGCGACCTGGTAAATGCGGTTATCGCACCCTTGGTCGCCGAATAGTCGAGTAGTTCCGGGCTCCCCTTGTACATGGTTACCGAGGTACAGTTGACGATGGCCGCGCCCTTTTTCAGGTGTGGCCGAACCGCCTGCGTCAGGAAGAACATCGAAAAGATATTGGTCTGGAATGTTCTCCTGAGCTGTTGCTCGGAAATGCTTTCTATTTTCTTGTCCGGATGCTGTTCGCCAGCGTTATTGACCAGGATATCAATCTTGCCGAACTTCTCCATGGTCTTGCTGGCTACGGTTTTACAGAACTCCGGATCGCCCAGGTCCCCTTCGAGCGTCAAGGCCTGGCGACCCTCCTGCTCGACAATAGCGGCTGTTTTCTTGGCATCGTCGGTTTCCTTCAGGTACACGATAGCCAGATCAGCGCCTTCCCTCGCATACAGCGCTGCTACTGCCCGGCCAATGCCGCTGTCAGCGCCCGTTATGATCGCCACTTTCCCCTTGAGCCTGTCAGAGCCACGGTAGCGTGGCTCCCACTCTGGTTTCGGCTCGAGATGGCTCTCGTGTCCAGGGAGTCCGTCTTCATGTAATTCCTTCTGCTGTAGTGCCATGTCCACTCTCCTTTTCCGTTTTGATGTGCGGTTTTCTGCGGTACGTACGAGGATTCCGGATCGACTTTATGCCTTTGAACTCGCTGCCAGCTCCGCTTTCATTGACTGGCCCGCAATCTATGGATGGTTTAATATTTAATATCGATCAGTGCGCTTTCGGTCGCAGCCCGGCCCTCAGGGGTCGGTCCAGGGATAGCTGTGGAGTGCGATCATGCTTGCCTCCACCACCCAAGCCAGGTTGGAGTGCCACAGATGAAAGCCCCCGTTAGGCCTGAAAATGAACTGCAGCGATTAGCTGCACTTCGAGCCTCCGGTCTCCTGGACTCTCCCGCAGAAGAGCGATTTGACCGCCTGACCAGGCTGGCCAGGCAACTGTTCCAGGTGGAAACCGTACTCATCTCTCTGCTGGATGAACAGCGTCAGTGGTTCAAGTCCAAAGAGGGCGCGAATGTCTGCGAAACGAGCCGCGATATATCACTCTGCGGGCACGCTATCCTCGACGACGAAATCTTTGAAATTCCGGATACCCTGCAGGATGAGCGCTTCAAGGATAATCCGCTTGTTACTGGCCCCCCATATATTCGTTTCTATGCCGCGAAACCGGTTCAGACCGCCTCGGGTTTCAAGCTTGGGACCTTCTGCATCTTTGACCCGAATCCACGCACACTCAAGCCTGAAGAGCGGACTGCACTGCGAGATTTCGCGGCCAGCGTCGAGAATGAAATCAGAGCGACCAGCAACCTGGTACGAATCAAAGTACCCCGCTCACCGATAGACAGACGAGCGCCTGTGACGAGTCGTGTCAGTGCCCAGGGCGGTGGGGTTCAGAGTGCGCGGGTACAGGCTGTGCTCGATCACATTGTCGATGGCATCCTCATAATCGAGCCGGACGGCAGGATCGACTCGGCAAATCGTGCGGCCATTCAGATGTTCGGCTTCAGACGGGACGAGCTGATAGGCAAGAGCATCGGTCTGCTCCTGCCAAACACGCCGTCTACTGATACCACACCTGCAGGTAAAGAGGCTGAGCATTGGATCGGCCGCAACATCGGGTTTCGACGCGAGGTCTGCGCGCAGACCCGTGCTGGTCAGTCACTGGATACCGAGCTAGTCGTTTCCGAGTACAGGCGGGGGCACCACCACCAATATATCTGCATGCTGCGTGATATATCCGCTCGCAAAGCACACGAGCAGCAGATCAACAGTTTTGCCTTCTACGACACGCTCACGCAATTGCCGAACCGCCGCCTGCTGCACGATCGGCTGGAGCATGCCCGCGTGGCCAACAGGCGTCTGAATAGTCACGGCGCGCTATTGTTCATCGACCTTGACCAGTTCAAGAAGCTGAATGACACGGCCGGGCATCACACCGGCGACATGTTGCTACAGAAGGCGGCAGATCGGATCAAGAGCTGTGTGCGAGACAGCGATACTGTTTCCAGGTGGGGTGGTGACGAATTCGTTGTCGTGCTGGAAAACCTCGGTGAGGATCCCGCCTCTGCGGCCGCGTTTACAGAAATGATGAGCGAGAAGATACGCTGCCAGCTGAATAAGCCTTATGAACTGGGTGAGTTCGGAGAAGTATCGTATTGCTCCAGCCCTAGCACCGGTGCGGTGTTGTTCTTTGACGAAGAGAAACCGCTGGAAGAACTACTCAAGCAGGCCGATCTTGCGATGTACCAGGCCAAAGCCGCGGGCGGCAACCGGACCGTATTCTTCGACCCAGCCATGGATGCAGCGGTGAAGGCTCGCTCCGAAATGGAACAGCAACTGCGAGAGGCACTGCAGCAGCAGAATTTCACACTTTTCTACCAGGTACAGGTGGATGCTGACGATCGCCCGACAGGCGCCGAGGCACTGTTGCGCTGGCAACATCCCGAGATGGGCATCGTACTCCCGGCCAGCTTTCTGCCTCTCGCGGAGAAGAGCCATCTCATCCTGCCCTTGGGGCAGTGGGTGCTGCAGAGCGCCTGTACTCAGCTGGCACTGTGGGCTGATCAACCACACCTTGCCCATCTCACCTTGTCCATCAATATCAGCCCTTCACAGATCTCTGATCCGAATTTTGAAGATATCGTCAACACCGCCCTGGATTCGACCGGGGCCAATGCCCGGCGGCTGAAACTCGAAATTTCCGAGCCCATGCATGAGGCAGAGATACCAGCCATTCGCCGCAAAATGATAGCGCTTGAAAGCCGCGGCATTCAGTTCGCGCTGGATCATTATGGCGCAGGTTATTCAGCGCCAGCCCACCTCAAGCAACTGCCAATTGAACAACTCAAGATCGACAGACTACTTGTGCATGAACTGGCTGATGCGCACAGCGACGTCAGCCTGAGCCGGGCCATCATCGCTCTCGCAGACAATCTTGGCTACAAGGTAATTGCTGAAGGCGTAGAAACACGAGCGCATCAGGACATCCTGGCTGGCATTGGCTGCCAGGCCTACCAGGGGTTTCTTTATGGCTCCCCCATGCCAGCCGCCGAGTTCGAGAGGGCCTTGATGCAATCTCCGGGAGGCCGCACAAGTATCAATCCATCTTTATGATTTCATCAGTGATTTATCAACTAAGTTATTGAATTGGTTGATAGCCAAGCCAAGGCTGTGCCCTCTATAATCGCGGGCGGCCAGATCGATTTCGGTCAATGCCCACAGCCTTGCGAAAAGTATCTCTCGAGAGGCTATGGAACCAGTCAACGAAATCGAGGGCCGGGAGCCCGGTCGTATGCAGAAGCCCGCAAAACCTGATGATGAACTTCAGCGGCTCGCAGCCTTACGCGCTTCAGGACTGCTGGACTCGCCCAGCGAGGAACGCTTTGACCGCCTGACGCGACTTGCGAGACAGCTTTTCGGCGTCGAAACCGTGCTCATCTCACTGCTCGATGCCGATCGGGCCTGGTCAAAGTCCAGGCAGGGGATGGCAGTGTGTGAAACCGACCGCGATATCACCTTCTGCGGCCACGCCATTCTTACCGATGATATTTTCGAAGTCGTCGACACCCTCGAAGATGAGCGCTTTTTCGACAATCCTTTGGTTGTCGGTACTCCTTTCATACGTTTCTATGCAGCAGCCTCAATTACCTCCACCTCAGGTCACAAGCTTGGAACCTTCTGTCTCTTCGACTCTGCGCCACGACGGCTGTCAGTCGAGGAGCGATGGGCGCTGAGGGATTTCGCCAACAGTGTCGAGGATGAGATAGCCTTATCCGCTGCCAAAGAAATCAAGCGGGTACGGCGTGCGCCGGTCGATCGTCGGTCGGGATTGACTGCGCGCTGGCGCAAGACATCGCTGGAAAGCGAAAAGGAAAGAGTTCAGACCATTCTCGATCAGATCATTGACAGCATGATTCTCGTCGATCCGGCGGGCAAAATTGAGTCGCTGAATCGCGCCGCCGTAGACATGTTTGGTTTTACGCGCCATGAGCTTCTTGGTAAAGATCTCAAGGCCCTTATGCCTGATTTCCCCTTTCGTCCGCTGCAAGAGCCTGGGCAGACTCAGCAACGGGTTCCCGGTAGCGCCTGGATCAGCGACATTGTTGGCTTCCGGCAGGAGACGCGGGCGTGCAAGAAGGATCGCAGCGCAATCGACGTTGAATTCGTCTTCTCGGATTTTCGTCGCGGGCACCGTAGTCAGTTTCTGTGCATGATCCGCGATATCACTGCTCGAAAGCAGCTGGAACAACAGATCAACACGCTGGCTTTTTACGACGCCCTCACGCGGCTGCCCAACAGGCGGCTGCTCAGAGACCGCCTGGAGCACGCGCGGCAGGCTGGCAAGCGTCTGGAAAGTTATGGCGCGCTATTGTTCATCGATCTGGACAATTTCAAGCAGCTGAACGATTCAGCCGGCCACTATGTTGGCGACATGCTGCTGCAGGAAGCCGCCAGGCGCATCAGACAGTGCGTTCGTGACAGCGATACCATCTCACGCTGGGGTGGCGATGAGTTTGTGGTGATCCTCGAGAGCCTGGGGCCAAGGAAGCGTGCTGCGGCGGCACTCACCGAAAAGCTGGCGGAAAAGATCGGACAGCAGCTGCATGAGCCCTTCAGGCTTGGTGACAAAGCAGATATCCGTCACCAGTGCAGCTCGAGCATAGGGGTCACATTGTTCTTCGATGAGGATTGGCCGGTCGATCAATTGCTCAAGCAGGCAGACATGTCGATGTATCGGGCCAAGGCGCTTGGTGGCAACACCATCGTATTTTTTGATCCTGCGATGGATACAGCAGTGAAGGCACGGGCTGAAATGGGGAGCCACCTCCGCCAGGCCCTTCGCGACCATGATCTCGTGCTGTACTACCAGGTTCAGGTCGATGCCGACAATGAGCCCGATGGTGCTGAAGCGCTCCTGCGCTGGCGCCATCCGGCAAAGGGGCTGATGCTGCCAGCAGACTTCCTGCCCCTGGCGGAAGAATGCCAGCTGAGCCTGCCCCTGGGCCAATGGGTTCTGCAAACGGCGTGTGAGCAGTTGGCCAGGTGGGCAACACGCCCGGAACTGGCGCATCTGACCATGGCAGTGAATATCTCCCCCCAACAGTTCCATCAACCTGATTTCGCTGATACCGTCAGCGAAATTCTTGACGCAACAGGTGCCAGACCAGACCGTCTCAAGCTTGAACTCTCGGAGACCATGCTGCTGCATGTAAGCGACAGTTCCCTGGCGAAGATGCAGGCTTTGGAAGCCCGTGGGGTCATGTTCTCCCTGGACCATTTCGGAAAAGGTCAGTCTTCGCTGGAGTACCTGAAGACGCTTCCGATTGAACAGCTCAAGATAGACCGAAGCTTTATTCAGGAGATGCGTGACGAGGCTAGTGATGTCATCATTGCCCGTACCATCATAGCCTTGGGAGACAGTATGGGTATCCGGGTGATAGCGGAAGGGGTCGAAAGCGATGCCAACAGAGCGATGCTCCTCAACATGGGTTGCGGTGGCTTTCAGGGCTTTCTATACGGTCAGCCTCTGCCGGCTGCCGAATTCGAGCGGGCCCTTACGGTTATGGATGACTCACGTTAATGCGATTACGGTTTCTCCCGCTTATCTGTAGTTTCGCACTCACGCTGGTCGGCTGCGGGTCGACTCAGGAAAGCCCCTCTGTAGTCGATAGCAGCCCCGGCTTTAGTCAGGAGTCACGCCAGGTCAATGTCCTGTTCGATGCCTATACCCAGGGCAGGCAGCCCGGCTGTGCGGTTGCAGTGGTGGATGAAGGCAAGGTGGTCCACAAAGCAGCCTATGGCCATGCCAGTCTCGACCATAGTGTCCCCCTGAACGCTGACTCGATGTTCAGAGTGGCTTCGCTGTCCAAGCAGTTTACGGCGGCTGCGCTGGCACTGGCCGCTGAGGATGGTCTGGTCGATCTCGATGCGCCCATCGGGCGCTACCTGCCAAATCTTCACCCCCGAACGCGGCAAATCCCACTACGATTTTTCCTCACCCACACCGCAGGATTCGCTGGTTTCGAAGAGAGCCTTCAGCCCCATGTAAAAGGCATCACAGGTGAACCAGTGACGTTTGGCACCGGTGATTACCTGACGCCGGACGAACTTTATGAGCTGAGTAGACTGACGGCACCCATGTCCGATCCAGGTGAGCGTTTCACATACAGCAACATGAGCTATTTCTGGCTGGGCAGAGTGATCGAACGCGTTACGGATGAGCCGCTGAGGCAGTATATAGCCCGCAAACTGCTGGTCCCTGCGGGCATGCGTCGCAGTTTCATCAGTGATAACGCCGATGAAGTCATTCCGGATCGCGCAACGGCTTATTCACCACTTGAGAAAAGCCCGGATGGTAGTGCATTCGAACGCAGCGAGACGAATCTCGACTGGGTAGGCGCCAATGCGCTTGTGACCTCGCTGAACGAGTTCCTGCTCTGGGACGAGCAGTTCCGCAAGCCAACTATTGGGCCTGACCCGCAAGCCTTTCGCGACCTGCTGGTTTCCCGGCAGGCTGATCTCGAAAACGACAAGCCGGACGGCGCGGGCTACGCGTTCGGGCTCTACGTCAAGGATAACGACACCTATGGCCCCAGCGTATACCACAGAGGCTCATGGGCAGCGTATCGCTCGATCTACAAGCGTTACCTCCGTGAGGATTTCGCCTACTTCATTTTCTGCAACCGATCGGATGTGGATCGTGAGCAGATCAGTCAAGCTATCGAAGATATCTATCTCGGGAGCCGCTCCTGATCAGCACCACCCTGCCCCGACCCGCCCGCGGCTGACGGTCAGCCCGTCAGCCGACAGGCTAGCAATTGAGGTTCAAGCGTCTCGAGCCCACTGGTTTCGGCTTCAGCGATGAATTCGACGCGGCTATCCACCGCCTCATCGACTTCGAAACGGGATAGCCCGTCCCCCGCAAAGTTGTAGGCAAAGATGCCATCGTTGGTGATGAACACGCCCTTGAAACGCACGCCGTCGAGCCCTGACAGCCATACCACCAGCGCATCCTGATCGAATACAGTGTCTGGCCCGAACACCCAGCCAAGGCTTCTGAAGCCATCTTTGGCGTTGTCGAAGCGCAAGAATTCCCTACCTTCAGGCGGCGGCTGCAGAGTATCGACAATGGCATGCTGGTGAGCACTCTCGCCGCCTGCATCGTGCTCACCAGCAGCCACTGCAGCGCCTTTGTGAGGCTGCTTGAGCCAGTCCTGATCGAGCTGTCCATTAGTAATCATGTGGACGGTGCCAGCCTGCGCGTATTGCTCATCGAGGTAGTGCTGCAGCGCAGTGATGTCTTCAAAACTGGCCAGGTCGGCCTTGCTCGCCACGACCATATCCGCCACCTCGATCTGCTGATTGAAGGTATCACTGCCGGTATAGCGTGAGTCATGAATAGTTCGCGCATCCACCAGTGTGATCACGGCCTGAAGCGCCAGAACCTGGCGGTAGTGAGGACCGGTGATCACCTCGATAATTTCGGCAGGATGGCCAAGCCCGGTCGGCTCGATCAACAGACGGTCGGGCCGCGCTTTCATGATGAGCTGGTTGAGTGCCACCTGCATGGGAAGCCCGTTGGTGCAGCACATGCAGCCGCCGGGCACCTCACGAACGAAGATCTCGCCGGCCTCACCAGCTTCAGTCTTGCTACCATGGCTGTTCAGCAGAGCGCCGTCGATGCCGACTTTACCGAACTCGTTCACCAGCACGGCCCAGCGTTCGCCCTGCGGGCGGTTTTTCAGCAGATGCAGAATCGCGGTCGTCTTGCCCACACCGAGGAAGCCGGTGATGACATTGGTAGGGATGGCCCGAAGCTCAGACATGGTGATCCACTACCTGCAGACAGTCGTCGCAGCGGCCGTGCAGCTCCATTTGCTGGCTCGTAAGCGTGAAGCCTGCTTTTGAGACGCTGTCGTTGAGCGCCGCGATAATCTCCTTCCGAACGCCCAGCTCACGCACGGTTTCGCAGTTGTCACAGATGAGAAACTGAGGAATCTCATGACTGTGGTCGCAGCTGATATGCGAACAGGCGACATACTTGTTCACCGTCGCCAACTTGTGCACCAGGTTCTCCTGGGCCAGCACATCCAGCATGCGGTACACGGACATGACTGGGATGGATTCATTGAACTCGGCCTTGTACACGTCCACGATGTCGTAGGCTGAGAGTGCCCCGCCTGCGCTGAGCAGTGTCTTCAGCACGTTCTTGCGTTTTTCCGTGAGCCGCACGCCCGCCCGATTGCAGGAGGCTTCCGCTGAGTCGATGGCTCTGGCGATATTGCGCTTCATGCTGTCGCTCCGACTGTGAGGTTCATGTCTTGACGACCAGCCCCTGATTGAGTGAGGCCCTGTAGGCACTGAGGCCCGGTATCAGCGCGAGTATGGCCGTTGCCCCCAACATGATGCCGATAATAATCAACACGCGGGTCGACATGAAATCTACATCGATGAAGAGCCCATAGCGCTCGCTGAATAGATCCTGTGCTGATATCAGCGTGAGCCACAGCGCAGTGATTGCACCGGCGATACCCGCAGCTGTGAGCATCAGCGCTTCAATTTCGATCATCAGAAATACGAAGGACGGATGCGCCCCCACGGCCCGGATGACTGCCAACTCACGCTGACGTTCGCGCATCGATGCCAGCAGCATCGTACACATACCAAGCAGTGACGCGACCAGGACCAGGCCCGAGATCACCATGAGAATATTTTCCAGCGCACCCATCATCTGCCAGAGCTCCGACAGCGCGACACCCGGAAGAATGGCCATCAGTGGCTCCTGTCGGTAATCGTTGACCTCCCGCTGGAAACCAAAAGTCGCGATCTTCGACTTGAGGCCGACCATAAAGGCGGTGATGGCCTTTGGCGTGAGATCGCGCTCTGCAACTGCCTTGGCCGAAATGCCAGGCCCCGGCATTTTCACACCATTGCGCCAGTCGATGTGGATGGCTTCGATGCCTTTGAGACTGACATGTACCGTCTGATCCACCGGCGTGCCGGTAGGCTCGAGGATGCCGATCACCTTGAAAGGCTTGTCGGTATGATTGCTGAAGCTGACCTTGCCGGTGCCATGGGCGAGCACGATGGGGTCGCCGATCTCATAGCCCAGCTTGCTGGCTACTTCCGCGCCGAGCACCGCACCAAACACATCCATCTGCGACTCACCCTCAGCGAGCTCCAGTGGCTGCTGTCGGCCGAAGCGAAAATGTTCGTAGTAGTCCTGCGTCGTTCCCAGCACCCTATAGCCCTTGTGAGAATCACCGAGCGACAGCGGGATGGTCCAGGCGACTTGCGGCCGATCTGCAAGCTCCTGATATGACTCCCAGGAAATATTGTTGGTGGCATTGCCGATGTGAAAGACGGAATACAACAAGAGGTTAAGCTGTCCTGTGCGAGCACCGACGATAAGGTCCGTACCGGAAACCGTGCGGCTGAAGCTGGACTTGGCTTCCTGGCGGATATGCTCGACGCCGAAGATAACGAAGCCACTCACGAGGATGGACAGGACAGTGAGGATGACTGTGGCCTTTCTGTTCAACAGGCTCTTGAAGGCGACTTTAAGCAGCATTGATGTGCGCCTTCTGGTTCAGTGACTGAAGATCGACCGAGGCCGAAAAGTGTGCGGCCAGCGAGCGGTCATGACTAACGAATACCAAGGTCCGGCGGCCCTCACCCATGCACTCGAGCAGCAGGTCGATGAATTGATCACGGGCGTCGCTGTCGAGCGCAGAGGTCGGCTCGTCGGCAATAACGAGCTCAGGATCATTGATAAGCGCGCGGACGATCGCAACACGCTGTTGCTGACCAACGCTCAGCGCGTCGGCCCGTTGATGCAATAACGAGGTATTCAGTGCGAGCCGCGCCAGCAGGTTCTCTGCGCGGCCCTGAACGTCAGCCGAGGTTCGTTTGCCGGATGCTGTCTTGCGCTCGCCAAAGTGGGCCGCCAGCAGGATGTTGTCGAGTACGCTCAGGTAGGGAACAAGATTGAACTGCTGGAATACGACGCCAATATGCCGCGCGCGAAACTCATCGCGCCTGCGCGCCGACAAGCTGCTGAAGGCTTCGTCGAGCAGGCGCACTTCGCCCTGCGTCGGCTGCAATATGCCAGCCAGTATATTGAGCAAGGTTGATTTCCCTGAGCCTGAAGGGCCGTAAAGGAAGACGTGTTCGCCCTCTTCGACCGTCCAGGCCGGTATACTGAGCACACTTTGCGCTTCTGAGCGGGTATACGAAAAAGTAAGGTTGGAGATTTCAATAGCCAAGCCTGTAGCCCTCGCCTAGAATGTTGCAGTATATCATAAGCTGTTAACCGCATGGATTCCTACATGAACAGAGCAAAAAAATGCAGTCTGCAGACGGTCTGTCTGCTTCTCCTGCTTGGTCTCGTGCAGATGGGCCCCGCGCTTGCCGCCAAAGGCGATCCTGAATACAGAATGATCGAATGGATCGAGCTGATTCCCGAAGATGATCTCGAGGCGCTGATGAATCCTCCGGAATGGATCATGAATATCCCTGATGGTTCGGAAGCCGACACCATGGATAAGCTCGAGCAGCCTAAGTCGAGTCCGATTTCTGGCGCCGAAAACGCTGACAAGGATGCACCCAAGCTCACTGAAGAGGAGCTGAAGGCCCAGCGTTATCAGGCGGCCCTGAAGTCATCGAAGTTCAAGAAGGAGTTCGACGGTGCGAAGGTGAAAGTACCGGGCTTCATCGTCCCAATCGAATCGACTGACGATCAGACCGTCACGACCTTCTTCCTGGTGCCATATTTCGGCGCCTGTATCCACACGCCGCCACCTCCGCCTAACCAGATCATCTACGCGACCTTCCCGAAGGGCTTCAAGCTGGAATCGCTGTACGACGCCTTCTGGCTGGAAGGCACCATGGAGACCTCACTCGTCACCAATGACATCGCCACCTCCACCTACACGATAAAAGTGGCCAACATCATTCCGTACACTGAAGAGCCTATCGAAGAGCCCGTCGAAGAACCGGCTGAGTAAGTGCTCACACGGGGAGGACCAGCGCCTCCCCGTCCTTCCCCCGACCCATCCAGCTCATTTTACAGCGATCGTACTCTCTCCCGCCTTAAGATGCTTACTGCCCTGGCGGCCGTTGATGATCCATTGCGTCTCGACTGCCTCGAAGTTGGGGAAGGTGTCGAACACCTTGACCTGAATTGACTCGAGCGCCTCAGGGTTCGCACACTCGAATGCGTAGTTCGCCTTGATATCCGAGTGGGTATCCGCCTTGTGCTTCTTCTCATGATGATCAGCATGGTGCTCATCGTCACCATGATGCTCGTCCTTGTGCTTTGCCTCGTGCTTCAGCTCTTTATCACTCTTGTGATCACTATCCAGCAGCGCGTGCTGCTCCTCTGGATCGGCCTCGTCGAACTGAGGCATTTCGACCTTTGACTCCGCAACCGTACAGTCACCCCCATCAAGGCTCACCACCCCATTCGGATGCTGGAGTCGCTTCCACATGTCGGCTGCCACGGCCTTGTCCTCCGGCGTGTCTGCAGCGTGCTCGAAACCCAGGATATTCATGGCGGGTGAATCGAGCTCGACAATAAGCTGCTTGCCGTCCAGCGCGATATTCATGCTGGCTGCGCCATGCTCATGCTTGCCGTGCTGGCGATGTTCGTCGTCATGATGCTTTGACTCCGCCATGGCCGGTGCAGCCAGGATCAGGCTGGCCGATGCCAGGGCTACCGAAAGTGCTGACTTCAATCGATTCTGTTTGAACATATCTGTCTCCTGGAAAAGCAAAGTGCTAGCGTACACCAATGTTATAAAGCATCATAACATTAGTTGTGCGACTTACCTTGGGCGATAGCGGTCTGATGACAGCGGCCTAACGGATCGGCCCCTGAAAATAAGAACGCGCCAGCGCAAATCAGTGAAAAACCTATCAGGTGATTGATCGTGAATTTTTCACCGAGATAGAACAGGGGCGATATACAAGCGGTGTTCGTCGGCAACATTTCGGACGAACGCCTGATTCGCCAGATTGCCCGTGAAACCGACGCCAGAATTGGTGGGACTTTGTACTCCGATGCGCTTTCTGGTCCTGATGAACCGGCGGGCACTTACCTGAAAATGATGACCGACAACGTGTCGACGATCGTTGACGCGCTACAGCAACAGGAGAAAAGTTCGAAGTGAATTGATATACTGCTTGCTCACACTTCAGCCATTCAAGGGCAGCTTATGAAACACGATCACAAACGCGGCGAAATTCGCCACAATGCCGAAGCGGCGCTGGTCACCTCACCACTGTTCAGACAGCGCATCGCCAGAGCCAAGGTTGGCAAGGGTAGTTACAAGCGGAAGAACAAGCATCAGAACAAAGGACTGGAGTCTGGTCAAAAGCAAGCTGCCTGAGCTTGTTTCTGACCAGACTTCAGCCACCTGGGCTGAAGCCACTTGAAATTTCCATCTGCTATCCCCACTTAGTCGTATCAACCTCGAAGTTTTAAAAGGAAACACTCGTGCCCTGTGTCGCAAACGCCTCAGGGGCGAACTGTTAATTCAGAAAAACACAGGAACAAGGTGATCAACCATGGCTTTTCAACTACCAGAACTTCCTTACGAAAAGAACGCGCTCGAGCCACATATCTCTGCCGAGACGCTGGAGTATCATCACGATAAGCATCACAAGGCTTATGTCGACAAGCTGAACAGCCTGATCGAAGGCACTGACAAGGCGGACAAGAGCCTCGAAGAAATCATCAAGTCTTCTTCAGGTGGCCTTTTCAACCAAGCTGCCCAGGTCTGGAACCACACCTTCTACTGGCATTGCCTGAGCCCAAATGGCGGCGGCGCACCGACTGGCGCGATCGCTGAAGCCATCAACAAGGCATTCGGCTCGTTCGACAAGTTCAAAGAAGAGTTTACTGCCAGCGCCATCGGCAACTTCGCTTCAGGCTGGACCTGGCTGGTGAAGAAGTCTGACGGCAGTGTTGCCATCGTCAACACTGATGATGCTGAAACGCCGGTTACTGACAGCTCGCAGAAAGCGCTGCTGACCTGCGACGTGTGGGAGCATGCGTACTACATCGACTACCGCAATGCGCGACCAAAGTACCTCGAAGCGTACTGGAACCTGGTCAACTGGGAATTCGTCAACAGCAACTTCGCTGGCTGATAACTTTCAGATTAAAAAACGCACCATCTGGTGCGTTTTTTTTGCCTGGACAGTGGGGGGACAGGTCAGTCTGCAATTTGCAGCAGGTCGATAAGCGTATGAGCTGACTCGCCTGGCAGCACATCCTGCAGGGTGTACTTATCGAGCGTCTCGAGAAAATTCTGAAGCGCCTCTGCCAACATGTATTTCAAGCCGCAGGCCGGGGTTATACAGCACTGGTTGTCCGTCCGAAAACATTCAACCAGACCCATGTCCGGCTCCGTTTCACGCATCAGCGCACCAATATTGATGTCACTTGCAGCACGGCCGAGTCGCAAGCCGCCATTCTTGCCACGGATACTGGTGACATAGCCTGCTCGGGTAAGCTGGTGGACGACCTTCATGAGATGGTTGCGGGAAATGTTATAGCTTTCTGCTATTTCCTGAATGGTGGCCAGCCGACCAGGCTTTACCGCCAGATAGACAAGAACCCGAAGTGAATAATCTGTATATCGGGTAATACGCATTCGAACACCGCCGTGGCAAATTCGAAGACGTTTTCAGACTGCAGTTGCAGGACTGCGCGGTCTCGAATTCAGGAATATTACTGCTATTTCCAGCGGTACATCATACGCGTTCATATAGAACCAGTTGAAGTTATTTTTTGTTGCCGCATCGAGCCTGGAACGACCTGCCGCAGAAACTGCTCGATAGTCTGCGACGGCGTCCGGAGCTCAAAAATCAGCTTAGCTTGCGTGCTTCAGCTCTGCACGGCGAATGAATTCATCGAGGATGATGCCGTAGAGCTCGTGACCGAGAAATTTATCCTCCACCCCTGATTCGAGGCTCGGGTTGTCATTGACCTCGATAATCGCCACCCGACTACCGGACTGCTTCACATCGACCCCGTAGAGGCCTCTGCCGATCAGATTGGCAGCCTTGACCGCGGCCTGTACGACCGCCTTCGGCACCTCATGAATGGCCATGGTATCCCAGGCACCGGTAGCGGTAGAGCTACCCTCGTGCTTGTAGATCTGCCAATGGTCACGGGCCATGAAGTACTTGCAGGCATAGATGGGCTTGCCGTTGAGCACGCCAATACGCCAGTCGTAATCGGTGTACATGAACTCCTGCGCCAGCAGCAACGCGGACTGCTTGAACAGCACCTCCGACTTCTCTTCCAGCTGCTCATGGTTCTCCGCCTTCATCACCCCGCGAGAAAACGAGCCGTCCGGAATTTTCAGCACCATCGGAAAGCCCAGTGTCTCGGCCGCTGACTTCAACTGAGCATGATGGCCCTTGCTGAGGATGAGGGTCTTCGGCGTAGGCACCTTGTGGTGATGCAACAGGTCTGCCAGGAATACCTTGTTGGTACAACGCATGATCGACGCACTATCGTCCATGACTATCACGCCTTCGGCCTCAGCCTTTTTCGCAAAGCGGAAGGTGTGATGGTTGATGGCCGTGGTTTCCCGGATAAACAGCATGTCGTACTCCGGCACCCTGTTCAGATCACGCGGGCCAATGAAGTCGATGGCAATGCCCTTCTGTTTGGCGACTTTGTGCAGTCGCTTCATCGCCTGCGCATCGCTTGGCGGCATCTTCTCATCAGGGTTGATCAGCACGGCCATGTCATAGCGGAACTGTTTGCGAGCCTTGGGTTTACGCCAAAGCTTCTTGGTAAAGGCATCGAATGAGGACGCAAAGGCGGTTTCGTCTTCATCGTCCAGATGCGTAAGTCGCATTGGCTTCACTGCCGACAACATCCAGCCATTCTTGTACTTCAGTTCGATGTCGACCAGCGGGCAGGGAAACTGCTCGAAGATGATTTCGCCGAGCGTCTTGAATTCTGGCAGGTTGGTTACGCCAAAATAGCTTCGGACCACCAGTTTGCGCTTTGACGCCTCCTGGGTCGTATCCGCTTTCAGCGTTAGCAGGGCCTGGTCGAGATCAAGCTCTTCAAAATCGAACGACAGCGTAAAGACAGCTTTTCGCTCCAGCGCATTAAGCGTCTTCACTGAAGGTATGACATGATGCCCTCTGGCTTCGGCCAGTAGCGAGCAATAGTACCCGCGGCTGAGATACTTGTAGCTGCGGCATAGGTTGACCACGCGCGTGCGCCCGGCCATGGCGGCTCGCCTGTCATCACCACTGGCAGCCATCGCAGAGGCTTCCGACAGGTTCAGATAGGTGTCGAAGGTGATGACGTCCTCACTGGGATAGTAAGGCGACCAGTCACTGAGCTTTTCAACAACGATGAATAACTGAGACATAGAATGTGTCTGTCGGGTGGAACGAAAAGCCGGGACGGCGCGTCTTGATGAGGCGAGCGTCCTGCATGTTGCTTCAGTTTTGCCTATAATCATTGATCTGTCCATGAATCTTCTGGATGGTTAAACCAACTCAATCTCCGGCGATGTCTACATGCACCATTCAGTGGCTACGGCCAGCAGGTCACAAAGCCAGCTCGTTGAAAACAAAGACGGAATCCGCATACGGGTTGCCACAGCCAACGATCTGCCGGTCCTGCTCGAACTTGAAAACAGCAGTTTCGATCATGACAAGCTCAGCCGGCGCAGCTTCAGGCGCTTCCTTGATAGTGAGACGGCCTCCCTGCAAGTGGCGACGGTTGATACGACCGAAGGTGAAGCAGTAGCTGCCTACGTGCTTACGCTGTTTCACAAGGGTTCCAATCTGGCCAGAATCTACTCGATTGCAGTGGATAAGCGCTTTGCCGGCCGAGGCATTGCAAGCCGCCTCCTGAATGCTGCAGAGGCTGTGGCTGTCGAACGACACTGCATCGCAATGCGGCTGGAAGTCAGTGAAGACAATGCGGCAGCCATCGCGCTGTACAAGAAGCACGAGTATCGGCACTTCGGTGTCCTGGATGATTACTACGAAGACCATCAGCCGGCCCTGCGATATCAGAAACTGCTGCGCGTGGTGCCGCAGTCCGACCTGATGTTGAACATTCCCTATTACCCGCAGACCATGGATTTCAGTTGCGGACCGGCCTCACTGATGATGGCGTTGGCTTTCCTGCGCGATCATTTTCAGTTTGCGGTACATGAGGAACTCGAAATCTGGCGCGAAGCCACTACGATTTTCATGACAGCCGGCCATGGTGGTTGTGGTCCGCATGGACTCGCATTGGCTGCAGTAAAAAGGGGTTTGCGTGCAGAAGTGTTCGTCAACAACAGCGGTCCACTATTCATGGAGGGTGTCCGTCGCGAGGAGAAAAAGCGGATTCTGAAGCTGGTCCATGATGGCTTCATAAGCAAGATCAAGGAATTCGACATCCCCGTGCACGAGCGCCCGCTGAAACTTGCGGATATCGAAGATGCGCTCAGAAACGGCGTGGTGCCGCTGGTGCTCATTAGCACCTATCATTTCGACAAATGTAAAACGCCGCACTGGGTAACCGTTACGGCACTGGATGAGGATTTTGTCTATATCCACGATCCAGACGTCGACCCATTGGAGCATCAGACGGTACTGGACAGCCAACATCTACCGATACATCGTAAGCGTTTCGAGAAGATGTCCCAGTTCGGCACCAAGGCGCTTAGAGCCGCTGTGCTCCTTTGCCGGGCAGATTGAGCCGACGTGCTCCGGCAGCCTTGATCCGCCACTGCTCTGAGGCCGCTTGCAGCCGCGACAGTGGCACAGGCTGGCCGAAGTAGTACCCCTGAAGTGCGTCGCAGCCTGAATCTATCAGCATGCGGAGCTGAGCTTCGTTCTCGACGCCTTCCGCCGTTACCTCAATATTCTGCAGGTGACAGAGATCGATGAGCGGCGGCAGCATGGAGGACTTGCCTGCATCCATCATCCTGGTGATAAACAGCCGGTCCAGCTTGACCACGTCCACCGGATATTCGACCAGCTGCGCCAGTGAAGTATAGCCCGCACCAAAGTCATCGATGGCGACACCGAATCCAGCCGTTCGCAGTGTCTGCAAGGTATGCTGCATCTGATCGCTGAAATCGATGCCTATTGTTTCCGTCATTTCCAGCTGAATCATTGCTGGTTCTACATCGTACTGACGTGCCGATAAAATGATCTGCTCCGCAAGGTCTTTATTGCAGAGCTGGGCTGAGGACAGGTTGATCGACAACTTCACATCATCACCAAGCTCTGCTGACACGTTGCGGTAAAGACGCAGCGACTCGGAGACCACCCAGCGGTCGATCTTCTCGAACAGCCCGGTCGCCTCGGCGATAGGAACGAACTCGGCAGGTCCTACCGGACCCAGGCGTGACGAATTCCAGCGCAGCAAGACCTCTACCGCGTTCGCAGTGCCAGTGGCGACAGCAATGATCGGCATGAACACAAGGAAGAACTCTGTGTCACAATCGACGGCCTTGAGCGCATGTTCGATATCACGCTCCCGGTTGGCCTTGGCCGCGATATCGCGAGAAAAGTGGGCCAGCTGGTTCTTGCCGAGCGACTTCGCCTGATACATCGCCGAGTCGGCGCAGCTCATGAGTTGGGTGAGCTGGACGCCATCCGCTGGGCACTCGGCAATGCCTATGCTTGCGGAAATCGGTAACAAGGTTTTGCCAAGTCGGTAGCCGGTGCTGAACAGCGACACGATCTCTGTCGCCAGTTTATGACAGGCATCCGGTTCAACTGCGCTTTGCGCCATCATGATGCCAAACTCGTCGCCGGCGATGCGGAATAGTATCGGTGCCAGCGGCGTCTGCCCCCGATAGCGCTCGAGCAAGGCCTGAAAAGATTTGGCCAGACTCACCAGGAGCTCATCACCTGTATCATGTCCGAACCTGTCGTTGACGAACTTGAAATTGTCCAGGTCCACATACATCAGCCCGAGCGACAGGCCTTGGGCCTGTGCAGCATTCATCATGGCCTGGCCGTGGTGATTGAGGTAGGTCAGGTTATGCAGTCTGGTGAGCTGGTCGGTTTCGGCCATGGCCTTGCTGTGCGCATAAGCGAGTGACAGCTCTCCATACAGCTTGCGAAACATGCGGGCGATATGCGCAATTTCATCCTGCGCTGACTCATCTGCCCGAATGGTGGTCTCCCTGCCCTCAATTACATTTTCGAGGTTCTGGTCCAACTCGGCAATCGGACCTGTGATATACCGCCGAATCAGCAAAAGAATCGTGAAGCCGGAAAACAGCACCAGACCAACGAGGCTCAGCGCCAGCGGTCGCTTGATGGACACCAGCCGCTTCTCGATATAGGCCTGGCTGGCGACCAGCTGCCACTGGAGACCAGTCGAGCTTGCACGGCTGGCCCGAAGTTGGAATTCACCGGCACCCTTGCCCTTCTCTGGGTTCTCGAATCCGGTCTCCGCTCGGCTGAACGTGAGCGTAGCGTCATAGCGTGCCTGGACCGCTTCGGCCTGACGCTGGAAAGAACTGGGCTCGACGACACTCTGGACAACAAGAACAGATTCGCGCCGTGAGGCTTTCTTGGGCGTGAGGAGAGTCTCTGCATCAATCAGACTCATGAATGCCAGCCGATAGTTGCCTTCATCGCTTTGCCATAAGGCCCACCCGGCAGACTCGCCACTATGGAGCTGGTTTGACGCCGCGACCAAGGCACGGTCAGATACCGAGGAGAACGGATCGCCGCTGTTCTCCAGGTAGTACAGCAGTTCACCAGTACTGTCGAGCAGCGCCAGGGTCAGATAGTCACTGTGGAACTGTTCCACTTCCCGGAGACTGGTTTCGATGCTGGTGCCAAGGGTGAAGGCGCGATAGGAGGCATCCTGTTCGACCAGGAAGGTCTTGAGCGGATCGGACTTCTTCAGCGATGTTACGAAGACTTCCTGAAAGTGAGCATACCCATCCAGCTCGGCTACCAGAATCGTGAGCGCGTTGTCGATGCCTGTCTGTTCGCTTCGCAGCAGGCGGTCCCGCTGCTCCAGATAAACCGAGAAGAGACCGATAGCATAGCCGACGGCCAGCACCGGAATGATAACGATGAAAGCGCGCCTACTGAGCTTCATGTAACTTGACGAGGGCGCGAGTTATCCGATTTCGCAGGTTGAGGTTGTCGCGACCGATCGAACGGTAGCCCTGCAACCCGCTAGATCCATTGACATCGACGGGTGGATAGACCGACGGATCTTCAACCAACTCGGGAGAAATGAGTGCCTTGGCGGCAAGATTGGCCGTCGCGATACCGAGCGCCTCGGCATTCATCGCTGCATTTGCAGGCTCATTGATGAAGTCGATGAAGCGTCTCGCCAACGCTGGTGACTCACTGTTCTGTGGAATCGCCATACAATCCACCCAAGTGGCAGTGCCTTCTTTAGGGACAGTATATGCCCATGTACCCGCTTTGCTGTAGTCATTCAGAATATGCTGGTCACCGTTGTACCCCATAGCCAGATAGAGTTTCTCTCCCTCCTCGGTTTGCAGAAATGTGACGGGGTAGTCGTAGGTCAGTACGGACGGAAGTTGTGCCTTCAGCATTTCGAATGCCTTTCTGAGCACCTCCGGTTCATCTGCGTTGATGTCCTCTCCCAGCAGCACAAGGGGAGGAATGAACGTATCGGCGTAGTCGTCAATCATGCCAATGTGGCCCTTGAGCGACTTCTCGGGCGTCATCAGCGCGCTCCACGAATCCGGCTTCGCAAGCTTGTCGCTGCGGTACACCAGCCCTACGGTTCCCCATAGATAGGGCACTCCGGTGCCGGCCCTGCAGTCAGGGGTAAATCTGGGATCGATATGCCTGAGATTGGGCGCATGCTCTACAGTGATTTCGGCGAACAGATCGCGTTTGCCGAAGGCCAGCGATGAGAGTCCATCTACGACCACCAGGTCGAATTTTGCCTTGCCCTCGGCAATGATGCTGTCACGCTCTTCGTCGCTGTCGAAATAGGCGAGTTTGACGGCGCTGCCAGTTTCACGCGTCCAGGCCTCGATGAGTGCAGGCGCGATGAAGTCTTCCCAGGTCAGGATGCGAAGCGTGTCTGCGCTGTTCGCCAGCATGCTCACCAGCGCGAGCATGCCTGAAACCACGATGGTAGCTAGGGGAGTCCGTACAATGAGCGGGCGGCGAAGTTTCATGGGACTTTCCTGGCAGCTTCAGCTTGAGCAGTTGCCTGTTAAGCGTAGCAGAGCCCCCGAACATTGCCGGTTTAATCAGCGTGAAATGCGTCGCGATGAGGCACCGGATGGCTAGTTGATCAGCCCTGTCCGTTCAGCAACCCAGTACCCGGCCATGATTGCGATCATCACGGACAATGCTGGCATGATCCAACGTGTGTAGGCTGGCAGGTGTCGAAGCCTCAGCAGAGGCGGCAGAGCAAGCGCCACCAGCAACAGCTGCCCCAGTTCTACACCGATGTTGAACGCCAGAAGCGCAAGGCCGCGAGCGCTAGCAGGCAATCCAAGATCCAGTAGCACACTTGCGAAACCAAGCCCATGGATGAGGCCGAACATGAAGGTTACGATCCATAGTCGCTCAGCCAATACCGGTCGGATATTATTCAGCGCAACTACAGCAACCGAAAGCGCTATGATGGATTCCACCCAGATTGCAGAGGCCTGAATCCAGCCGAGTACCGACAGCGACAAGGTGATGGAGTGAGCAACGGTGAATGCCGTGACCAGCTTGAGGGTTTGCAGGAGCACCGGTCGGCTGGAGCGGGCTGGCTGCCAGGCATGCCCAGTCTTGACCAGCACGACACTGAGCAAGAGTGTAAGCACGAAAAGAATGTGGTCGAGCCCTATCGCTATATGCCAGATGCCCTGATAAACAAAAGTCGTGAAGGTGCCCGAGCTTTTCGTTGAAGCAGCGGCGGATTCAAAGCTGGCCACGTCCTTCGCCGAAGCGAGAACCTGCTGGGATATGGGCACGCCGGCGTTCATCAGACTTACGATGGTCCTATGCAGGGGATCGGCTTCGAAAAAGGCGTCAACCTCGACGGTGACTGTTTCCGCAAGGTCGCACGTCAATGGCATATCGAGTGATAGATAAAGCCCATCGTAGAGCTTCCGCAAGGCCAATGGCGGTGGCTGTTCCGGGCTACAGACCATACTCCCCGATCGTATGCGAACACTGCGCCGGAAGAAGTTCTGGATCTCAGTCTCAGCCCGCTGAACTTCCTGCCAACTCACCGCGCCATCACCATCGTCATCCATCGAAACGGCGGCCGCCAGATCGCGAACGTGAACTCGCCAGCTCAGGGCAAGTGGAGAGGCTTCAGACTCGTCGACCTGCAGCAATATGTAACTGGAGGCTGGCTGATGAGCCAGAGCCTGTGTGGTCCAGCAGATCAGCAGAAGCGGCAGTATCGAAAACAGGCGATTCATGATCCTGACTCCAGAAGAGACAGGAGTCTCTGGTCTTCATAAGCAGATTGCCTCTGCCAGGCCTGTACAGCACGAAGGCTTTGCCGGGACTCTTCGGATTCCACTTCGAGCGATGCGATGATTTCAAGCAGTAGCAAGGTATCCTGTGGCTCCTTGCGTTCAGACCATTGCTCGAAAGCTGGGGCAAGAGCCGCAGCGGCATCACCCTTCACGGCGAACAGGTAGAAGGCGAGCTCTCCACCATGGCTCTGCTCGCCTCGTACGGTCCAGAGCTCGAGCCATGGTTGCAGTCGCTCTATCCAGCTTGCGCGGAGGGCGTCAGGATTGTTATTGCTGGCTGTCGCGAGCGCAATTTCGGCTGCTGCCAGACGCATGGCTAGTGCGGGCATCTCTGTCTCATTCGTCAGCAAAGTAATGATCTCGCTAGGCTGTTGTCGGTGTCGATAGTAGTCAGCAATGGCTGCCAACAGTTCAGCTGGCGGAACACTGCCTTTCGAAACCTCAAGAGCTGCGCCCCAGTGTGCTTCAGCTTGCTCATATCGACCCAGGCGCTGCGCCATTTCGGCTGCTTCCTGCAAGGCCCAGCCCAGGATGACAGGCAACAGCGGTCGGTCAAAAAGAACGGAAAGGCGCTGGTAGCTGCTCTCCAGCCTGCCCTGAAGGCCTTGGGCGGTAAACAGACAGATTGCAGCTATTTCAGCCGTAGTGCGGGTGACGAGCTGCTTACAGAAGCGCTCCATTTGTTTGAAGTCGCCACGCTGTCGAGCAAGCATGGCCGATGAGAGGTAGGCTTGTGGATTGGCAGGCGCAAGTTCGATGACCTGCTCATATATTCGCCGTGCCTCGTCGAATGCGTGCTGCTTCTGCAGCAGATCGGCCAGCGTTAGCAAGAGTGCAACATCTTCGGCGTGATGCTGCAGGCGCTGGCGGACCATGCCCTCGGCATAGCCGTAGTAACGCGGATCGCGCTGGTCATCACCTTTGCTGATGGCCTCGTCGATGAGTGCATCGAGCCGCTGTGGTGACTGGTCTATCGATTGGTCAGTCCGGGGAGGCAACTCGTTCGCTGCCACGACTATGAAATTGGGGTCTTCTGGGGTAAAGGCCGCATTGCCGGCCACTCCGCCCTTGTCGCTGCAGGCTGACGTGAGCAGGAGACTCAGGGGCAGGCATAATCTGATAAAGCTCATGGTGGCGGAGCGACCATCATTTCGTAGCGTCGTTTTCATGCTGACATTCCTGGAGCCTTACCGGGCATGCGTTAGAGATGGGAAAGTAAACGGGTAATGGGTAGCGAGGGAAGGGGCAAACCTTGCGGCTTGCCCCTGGCCCTGAACGTGAATCAGTTCAGGTAATTATCGAAGGTTGACTCGTTCGAGTCGTCTTCGATGGTTCGATCATTGATGGTGACTGGCTCGCCATTCGGATCGCGCGCGAAAGCGTCATCGAACAGCGCAGTGAAGCCGATTTCGCCGCTTGCAGCGGGTCGCCGCTTCTTGTCATCGTCGTCGAAGACGTCGCAGCCAGTCACCAAGGTAACCGACAGCAACAACGGGAGCAGATAGAGTCTGTTCATACAGCTATACCTCTCAGTTTGGTGAGCCAGGGATCGGCGTGTTCACATAGGGGAAGGTCGTTGTGAACATCGTCGCGTCGACTGGTGCGCCATCTGTGTAAGGCGTAGTGCCTGAAGGTGCATCTGCCGGCATGCAATAGCCGAGGTTCGTCGGACCAGGCAGTGGCAAGTCATGGCACAAGGCTCCCATCACGACCCTCAATGCAATGTCGACGACGTCATCACCTGGGCGACGGCCGTTAGGGAAGCCTGCAAGATCGCCTGCAGCGACGCCGAGCGGCTGCTGACTACCTACTGGCGTAGCCGGGATAGTCGTATTCAGACGGATCATTTCCGAAGGCGTGACGGTAGCTAACTGATTGACGCCAGGGAAGCCTGTGAGGAACGCCGCAACCAGGTCATCACGCGGAATATTCGTGGGCGCAACAGCATTGCTGCCAAACAACACATTCAGCAGGAACGGCAGGGTCGGGTTGGTCACATAGGTGGCCAGTGCACCGTCCTGGGTCGGGGCGGCTGCGTTGAACAGGTCCTTGTCTGGCAGACCGATGACCAGTTCGTTCACCAGTGGATTACTCAGACGTGAGACTTGCACCCAGGCACCACCATTCACTTCAGGCTTTTCAAAGCTTGGCGCCGGATTCAGTACTCTGGCCTGCTGCAGGCTGGCTGTAGTCCAGCCACCTATATTGCCGTTACCAGTGCCAGTGAGACAGGCTTTAGGCACTTCCAATGCGAGCGTAGTCACGTTCTTGTCGGCAAGATCGTTGTTGGCGGTGCTTTGAGCAATGCCCCCAGGGCCGTCAATCGGCACGAAATTGACCAGATCGAAAACTTCGCCGAGGTTCACTGCGAACGGGTCCTGACGCTGGCCAACAAATACTTTGGCATCCAGATCACAGTTCGGCAGGTCTACTTCATAGATGTACTGGTTAGCATAGGCTTCGTAGGTGGCTTGATCGGTAAATGTCTTGTTACCGACATAGTCGTAGGGCTTGGTGAAGCTCATAGAACCGGCAGGTCCATTCATGATTTCCGAAGCAGCACCTGAACGACGTGCACCCTCAATGACCGTGAGCGTATACGATTCCGAGGTCGTGAGATTGGTATCATTGCCGGCAGAGACTCCGCCAATATTACGCAGGGGCACAGCTACCTCAGTACCGCCGACCGGAACCTTGACACCTTCACCATTGGTGCCCTTGAGGCTGTTATCGAACCTGAACTGGAAGGTCAGATCTTCAACTGCATCGCCTGTATTATCGATGTGTATCTCGTACAGAGCCTCGGGATCCATGGTGAAATAGTTGGGCCCGCCGTAGGCATCCTGCAGTGGAATATAGTTGGCGAGAATGGTGACGTAGGCTTCTCGACCAGCTTCATAGCTGCTGAACATGTAGAAGTCAGTGGCATCGACTTTCGGCATCTTCGTAATGTTCGGCGCTTCACGGTGACTGGACGCTTGAGTGCCGGCGCTCAACAACACCAGGGCTGCCGCCGCGGTGCAAGAACCCAGGTTTGATAGTTTTGTTTTCATTCATCCCCCTGCTTTTAGCAGTGTAATTGGTTGGGCTCGCGCAGCCAGAGAAGACGGGCTGTTCACTGGAGCCAATTAGAACTACGGGGATAAGCCAGAAAGGTTACAGATTTTAAAAATGTAGTTAATATGAATGTTGTCAGGCGGGTTTATCGCAGTCGCTCAGGACTTCAACGCGATTTCTTCCAGATGCTTTTGCTCGATAAACCATGGCATCGGCCGCCTTCAACAACTTATCGGAGCTCTCATGCTGCTGTGGCACCCATCCGGCGAGGCCGATGCTGACGGTAAACCGACAGACACCGACTGGCTCATCGGCGTCGGCTGACGATACCGGCACTGCCAGCTCAGCAACCCGCTGCCTCATTTTTTCCGCAAGTTCCAAAGCTATATCGGGACTTGTCATCGGCAGAGCGACAACAAATTCCTCGCCACCAAAGCGGGCAAGCAGATCCCCTGCCCGGCACAGATTCTGTTGAACACTTGTAGCTAACTGGCGAAGACATTCATCGCCTACCGCGTGACCGTAGCCATCATTGATTTGCTTGAAGTGATCGGCATCGATAAACATGAGGGTGAGCGGCTGCTCCGCTCGATTGCAGATCTTCAGCAGGCGCGCGAACTCTGCTTCGAAGTAGCGCCGATTACCGATGCCCGTCAAAGCGTCGGTCTGACTGGCTTTCTCCAGCTCGCTATTCATCTGACTCAGCGCCTGCGTGCGTTCCTGCACCTTGGCTTCGAGTACCTCCGTGGCCTGCACCTGCATGGCAATAGCTTTATCCTGAGCTTCGATCTTTTCAGCCCGCTCTCTTGCGAGTTGACTGGCCAGACTCAGCGAAGCCGCCTGCGCCGCGACACGCTCCGCATTGCTTCGATTTATTCGCTCGGCAAGCGCGAATGACAGCAGCACCACCTCTATGAGCGAGCCAATCGCCTGTGCGTACTCGGTGATGGGCGTGCGCGGCACGATACCGGCCATAGACGCGATATACAAACTCGCACCAACAATGAGAAAACTCCAGGCAATGACGAAGTAGAGGGCTGAACGATGCCCCCTGAAAGCCAGATAGCTTGCGGCTGTCCAGGCGAACAGGCACGACAACAGCCCCATCGGAAATCCTACTGCCCCCATTAGAGACTTCGATAGGAATGGGGTCAGCAGAACAACCGCAACCCAGAAAACCAGAATGGCGAGCGATATCCGGTAAAGCCAGGGACTGTTTCTGCGCAGCTCGAGAAACTGGATTGTGAATATGGTGGCTGTCGTAAAGCCGAGACCGGAGGTAATGCCATAGCTCATGAGCTTGAACTCAAGCCAGTCAGGCCAGATGTACAAGCCGCCGATACCGGTTACATTGGCCTGGAAAGCGGCAAGGGCTAGCACATAGAGCACGTAAGACAGATAGGCAGCGTCCCGTGTCAGCACAGCCAATGAAACATTATAAAGCGCCATCACCAGCATAGCGCCAAAGAACAGGCCCAGCAGCAGGTCGATACTGCTGTCGTATTCAAAAAAATCCGCCTGTGACCAGAGGGACAACGGTAGCAGTATCGTACCGTCGGAGACCACTTTGAGGTAGACAGTACCTGTCTGACCTGGTGCTAGCTGAAAAGGAAACAGCTCTGTACGATGGGCCAGCGGCTGCAGTGACTCGTCGACGAGCTGTCCACCCATCTGATGCCGAACACCTTCGTCAGTAAGCAGGTAGAAATCGAGCTTGGGTATGAGCGGCCAAGCCACTTCAAGTACGTAATCAGCCATCACGGCCTGCTCATTGACTATTTTCAGGCGCACCCATGCCGGATCCTGCTGATAGCGCAAACTGAGCGCACCCTCGCTCTCGTGTTGTTGCCATGGCAGATCCGTTTGACCCGCCACCAGATCAAGCGAGCTGTCTTGCCCTGCCCCCGTAAGGAAGCTGACCCGACCATCGAGCTCGAAGACTCCCTGCCCACGGTCGATTACCGGAACTACAGCCATTGCCGGATGGCTGAACAGGAGGCTGAACAGGAGGCACAGCAAAATGGACAGGGCGACGTTCAGCCGACCGGCCTTCGAGCCAGGAAAATGTTGCTGTGTTAGAACTGACAACCGCGTACACCCAGAAAACTTAAACTAGTACATTAGTGTAGCAATATACTGAACGTCGGCTGGGTGGTGTCAGATTGCTCCAGTAGGGGGAATATCAACGCAGAGCGCCAGGGGCAGGCCCTGGCGCTGATTGTGGAAAATTGTGCTGTAGTGTTACTGCACGGTCTGGATTCTGGTATCCGTGGCAGCCGAATCAGCAATCGTGTCCGCCGAAGCGAACGGTGTGTTCGCGTCAGGATACGTCGCCTTGAGATACTCACCCAGCGCATCCTGTTCACTGCCGGTGTCTGCAAACATGGCCGCACCTGGATCTGCTGCTGACATATCGATACTGGTGGGCACTGCGGCGTCGAACACCAGATCAACGCGGTTGCTGTTGCTGACCGCCACACCGAAGCCGCCATTGACGAGGAAGTTAAGCGTGACCATACGGAATGGCCCGGTACCGCTGTCGACTACACCATTGGTCACGACTGGCGTACTACCAACTGTCAGTGATCGCACGCGCGTGCCCGGAACCGTGACGGCACTGGTCGCTGCATCGACTGCCTGCGCGGTACCTGAAGGATCGTAAGTGAGCGTCATGCCGCCGATCTGAGGAAAGGCGCCACTGACGTTTTCGACTTCGCTCACGGCTGTCTCAAGAATATCCTTCAGCTCCTGTGCAGTCACGTCGATCAGGGTAAGGCCATTGTTGAAGGCCAGCGCGCTTTCGATATCGAACTGCGAGATATCGCCAGCGGCCTTGCCAGCAGCCGGAAAAGCCTGTGTGGTCACATAGGTCAGGTCGGCCGGATCGGTGGAACCAGCTGGGAAGAAGAACGTGCCGATATCCGAACGGATACCGCCACCATTCTTGAAGGAGATGGCGACTGAGGGATCCTGCAACTGGGCATAGAACAGGTTGGCGTCGGCAGTCAGGTTACCGAGATTGGTCTCTTCCGTGCGCACCGAGCTGCGCTGGCCATTCAGGTAGACGCTGGAGTTGCCAAGGATATTGCCTTCCTTCGCCAGCAACACATCGTTCACAGCGCGCACGATAGCGTCCACAGTGGCGTTTGCCGATCCGTTGACTGCAGCAACAGTTTCAGCGTCGGCGACAAAGGCACCACTTTCGGCGGCATCCACGCTGCTTTCGATCACGACCCCGTTGGCGTCGAAGCCCACGACCAGTCGACCAAGGTATTTATAGTCGGCATCGACGTTCACAAGCGCGACCGGCTGATTGCTTGCCGATCTGAAGAACAACGGGTAATCGTCAGCGGCGACATCGCCCGCCATCAGTCGATCGTTCTCGTCTGCCAGCAAGGTGTTCGAGCCACCGGCGACGATGATGTCCACATCACGAAGCAGGGTCGCCAGCTGCTTTTCGACAGCAATCTGCTGCATATGCGCGAGCAGGATGATCTTGTCGACACCATTGGCAGTCAGTGCATCGACCGAGGTCTGGATAATTGCTGCGAGTTCCGGGATGGCATCGCTGGCAGGCAGTACGGTGACGTCGCCCGTGGAGGTGATGACTTCCTGAGTTGGCGTCGTGGCACCGACGAGGCCGATGCGTTGACCATCGACTGTGACGATTGCAGATTTCGCCAGTGAGTTCGGAATGGACGCTGCTGCCTGACCATCAGCGACGACGAGTGGTGCTGTGTCGGCGTCAGCGGTAAAATCAAGGTTGCTACTCAGGTAGGGAAAATTCGCGCCGGGATAGTTGCCATCAGGCAACAGCAGGGCCGCAAAGTTGCCAGGACCGGCGTCCATGTCGTGGTTGCCCACGGCTGAAGCCTGCACGCCCATGGCATTCAGAAACGCGATGTCCGCACGGCCGTTGCCGGGTTCGGCAACGCCAGGCACACCTGAAAACGAGTCATCACTTGAGGCTACGTAACGTGAGCCGGGAATGAAGTTATCACCCGAGCTCACGAATAGTGTCTTCTCTGGATACGCTGCTCTGAGTCCATCCACAATGGCGGCGAAGCTGCCGACATTCGCCAGTGCATCAGCATTCGAGCCGTCGATATCTGCCACGTGAAGGAGCTGCAGCGTGAAAGCCGCCGTTTCACCGGAATCTGGCGCAGCTGGGCGCTCGTCGTCTTTGTCGTCATCGCTGCACGCGCTCAACGCTACCAGGAGCAGCGCGCTCAGACCGAGGGTTCTGAAATTCGGGTAGTCCATCGTCAACTCCATATAGACTGTAGTGCGAATCGGATGATTCACGAAAACGACGAGTGTGGAGCTGACTTGTGACGATTTTGTTGCGTGTTTGTGACGATTCGATGACGGAAACTGAAAAGCCTCCGAAGAGGCTTTGTCAGGTCACCTTGCGATTGACTTCACTATTAACGTTAAAATTGACGGCGCGTTAACGGAGCAGGCGCAGGAAGGCGATGAAATCCTTGAAATTGATCCTGCCATCACTGTTGAGGTCGAACGCTGCGTTGGCATCGGTAACCCTGCGATACATTTGGCCTACAAGCGCAGCCAGATCCTTGCCGGTCACACGACCATCCTTGTTGAAATCACCGACCGGTGTGGATGGCGTGGCAGCCTGCAGGTTCAGTGACACCAGGAAGGGATCATGATCCGAGCTGCGATACGGTCCTACACCAGTAAAGCTGTAGCCATTGGCATCAGGATAGAAACGTAGGGCCTGATCATACTGCAACTGATAAGGCTCCGGCGCATTGATGTTCCAATGTGCGGCATCGATAACGTCTTCGAGCATGGCATCGTTGACCAGTATATGGTCCAGACTACCGACCTGGGTGCTGCCGAAGAACCAGTACGAGAAGCCATCAGGATCGAACTGCTCGGCCACATTGGTGTAGCCGAAAGTTTCAGTCACCTCGACAGCGGCGCCGCCATCGGCCGCTGTGTTCGCAGCGGTCATGATGGTATAGCCACGTGCCTGCGGATCGTATCCTGTGAGCACTGCAAGTGGGTCCTCGGCACTATAGGCATTGAGATCGCCGAGAATCATGATGCGCTCGGGGAGGTCTGCAGACTTCAGCGCCTCGCCCAGTGTGATCGACGCGGAGACTCGCAGCGCATTACAGCTGCCCTGAGCCGAATCGATCAAGGTTGGTGCCCTGGTGTCTTCCAGGCACGGAGAACCCTTTGACTTGAAGTGATTGACGGCAACGGCAAATTTCTCGCCACTCTCCTGATGCGCAAAACTCTGCACGAGCGCCGTACGCATCTGCACCAGCTTACCGTTTTCCAGTGTCTGAACCGGCATAGGAATCTGGCCAGCAGCACCTTCCGGTGTGACCACAGCCGGGCGATACAGCAGACCTACCGCGATGGCATCGCTGCCGAGCAAACCACCGTCGGCTGTGGCTACGAAAGCGAACTGTTCAGCTTCGGGAAGGTCGGCATTGATGGCATTGACGAGCGCCTGAATGGCACTGTTCTCGGCATAGCCATCATTCTCGATTTCCATCAGACCGATGACATCGGCATCCAGCTTCCTGATCGCATCGACGATTCGGGCCTGCTGCAGTTCGAAAGCCTCGACGTTTTCCGCCCCCCGGTTGGCCGCAAAATCAAAGGTAACTGTGCCATCCGCGAGCACTTCACCGTTGAAGTAGTTCAAGACGTTGAAGCTGGCGATGGTTAGATTACCTGACTGGAGCTCCGGCAGCGGCTCTCGGCTGCCCATGACCACGACGGGCTCAGTCGGGTTGATCTTGTATTTGCCAAAGCTGAAGTTGAGCGGACCGGCAGCAGAGACCTTGTCACCCACCCTGATCGTGTTGTCATAACTGAACTGCGTGTAGTAGCTGATTTCAGCTGGGAAGCTTGCCGAACTGGTGTCTTCCACATAGACCTGATTCTGCGCGTTGGCTGCCACGAGCGCTGTGTACTCAGCGGTGCCTGGAGCGTACACGTCTGTAGGCTGACGCTTGATTTCGTTGCTGAGACCAATCTCGCCGAAGCGCCAGATATTGTTGATGTCGAACACGCTCAGATCCGATACCCGCACCTGCATGCCTTCGAGCGACTCGAGACTGCCTTCTGCCTGTAGCGGCAATGCAATGGCAACCGTGGAGGCTTCAGCCGTAATAGCACAGTCCACGACATCACTGACTTCGGCCAGCTGGGTACGGTCGAAGAACTCGGCAACTGTGCCCGCTACGCGAACGATAGTGCCAGCCGCAGGTGACTGCGCGGCCACGACGAAAATACCTTCGGAAGTCGCGGCATCGCCGTCTTCATCGGCCACTTCTTCCTGGACGAAGAAACCGTCATCACGAACTGCGGTTACGAGACCTTCGATGATTACGGCGCTACCGACCAAAGGTGAGCTATCGCCGCTGCCCTGTACGGCGTGGATGAGCGTCGCAGCGTCACCGCATTGTCCGGCCTCTACGCTACCGCCGCTGCCATCACCGGGCTCGCTGCCTTCGACGACACCCAGGCCATCGAAGGTATCCTGCGCAAAACCATCCCACTCAAGCGACGGATCGAAGGCATCGGTAGGATCGTTATCTGCAACCTCAATGCTGCTCTTGCGACGCAGCGTCTGGTTCTGAGTGCCGACATTCGAATCACCCCACTGACTACCTGGATCCATGCCAATCTGTCCGATGGAATCCACGACTGCACCACCCTTCAACAGCGTGATGGCGTCATCGCCATTGTAGAAGCTCGCGCCACTTATAAAATCGGCAAGACCGAGGAGCGTTTCGTTGGCAGCTGACGAAGCGATCACGAAGACATCGCCAGCGGCGACCGTGCCAGTCAGGTTGAGCGTGGTGCCGGCTGTAAGCGAGCCGTTGAAAAAGAATTGCACTTCGTAGGCTGCCAGGTCGATGTCGGCATCTGTCGTGTTCGCAATTTCGAGCGCCTTGTTGTTGCTCGAGCCCTCGACGTACTCGGAAAAGAAGAGATCGTCTGCCGCAGAAACGCCTGCCGCCTGTACCAGGAGAACGGCAAGGGCAAGAGGCCGCAATGCCAGATGAGTGGTCTTTTTCATGGTGACTGCCTGTATTTGATTCTGAATCTTGCCACTAAGGCGCGAGCAGGACAGTCTGGCGACAGAAGATAACAGTAAGATGACAGTTGGATTTAGAAGACCATTTTTTCATCCCACTTCTCTGGATGTCTGGTTCATGTGACGGCCCAAAGCGAGGGTAATCGCTTTTTTTCCCGAGGCTGGATCGCCCACTCAATGACAGCTGTCCCGACACGCTGCAATTCGCTACTCTGTGACGTCTCGTTACTTCAAAACCAGCAGGGAATGCATGGGCTCACACGATCACATCTATAAACGGCTGTTTTCCAATCCAGAGATGGTTCGGGATCTGCTGAAGGACTTTGTGCCTGGCGACTGGGTGGGCGATCTCGACTTCGACACGCTCGAGAAACTGAACAACAGCTACATTACGGATGATATGCGCGAACGAGCCGATGATATTGTCTGGGGCGTTCGCTTCAGGCAGGAATGGCTGTATGTGTACCTGCTGCTCGAGTTCCAGTCGACGGTGGACCGTTTCATGGCAGTTCGCTTGCTCACCTATGTGGGCCTGCTGTACCAGGATCTCATCAAAGCCCGGCAGCTGCCGGAGGATAAGCAACTGCCGCCTGTGCTACCAATGGTGTTGTATAATGGCGAACGGCCCTGGGGCGCCGCTCAACAGCTGAGCGAGCTTGTCCAATCCATGCCAGAGGGGCTACGGTGCTATCAGCCCGACCTGAAGTATCTCCTGATTGACGAAAACAGGTATACTCATCAGGAACTCGAGCGCCTGGACAACCTGACCGCAGCGCTCATTCAGGCGGAAATGGCAGAGAGCGACGCCCGCGTCATCAACGTCATTGGCAAGCTGGTCATACGGCTGGATGATGAGCACTACACCGATCTGCGCAGTGCTTTTGCGGCCCTGTTTGCCCATCGCTTCAGCCGCGTACCGGGACTCGGCGAGGGCCTGACCGCAATTCAGGATCTAACGGAGATGCATACCATGCTAAGCGAACGAGTGAAGGAGTGGAGCCACCTGCATCGGCAAGCTGGTTTGAAGGAAGGACTGGAACAAGGGCTGGAGCGCGGCATCGAACTTGGCGAGGCACGAACACTGAAGCGGCAGCTCACCAAGCGTTTCGGTGAACTGCCAGCCGATGTGCTACAGCAGATAGATACAGCAACATTGGTCCAGTTGGAAGTATGGCTGGATCGTGTGCTGGATGCAGATTCTCTTGCCGCAGTGTTGGACTGAAACGAGCAGCAACGCTGTCTAATGCTTCAATTTCTTTCCCAGCACGTATGAAGTCTGTATCGACGGCAATCTGAGAAAGGAGAACGAGATGACTCAACCCCGCATGCAGGCTACTGACCTACGCCTGGACACGGTAGAAGGCAAGCACTGGACACTGGCTGAGCAGCAGCCGGATACCTTTACGATGCTCGTGTTCTACCGTGGCCTTCACTGCCCGGTCTGCAAGACCTATCTACAGACGCTTGAGACGAAGCTGGACGATTACCGTAGCCGTGGTGTCAATGTCATCGCCATTTCGATGGATGACAAGGCAAGGGCTGAACAATCGGTGAAGGAATGGGGTCTAAAACAACTCACTGTGGGTTACGGCCTCACCGAAGCCGCGGCCAGAGGGTGGGATCTGTACATTTCCGAGTCGATCAGCGACAAGGAGCCGGAGCGCTTCAGCGAGCCAGGCCTACATCTGATAAGGCCCGATAACACCATCTACGCCTCTTCGGTGCAGAGCATGCCGTTTGCCAGACCATCGCTGGATGACCTGCTCAAGGCCATCGACTTCGTGGTAGAGAAGAACTATCCCGCTCGTGGCGAGGCCTGACACAGCCCTTACCGCATGACTACACCGACAGCGCGACTGCCGGTGTTTGTGTGCTGCTTGCTGCCGCTATCTGTCGCTGCAGGCGACTGGCGCCTGTTAAGAGGGCCTGAATAGCAGTCGACGTTGTGTCCTCGGCTATGGCGGCGGCACTACAGAGGTGACCCACACCGTGAGCGCTGGCGCTCCTCAGGCGGAGGCAGCAAATAGCCTGCGCCGTTGTGCCAAGCCCGATGGCAAACTCATCATAGTTCTCGATACTAATGGCGAGTTCGTAGCGGCTCTGGATGGCCGCCACCACGGCCTCTATTACCCCATGCCCCTTACCCTGCAGCTTCTGCCCACTACCAATTTCGAGCTCCGCCAGAACGCCTTCGTCCGTGCGATGAATATCGTAGCCATGCAGTATCCAGTCGTCATTGACCGCCATGAAGTTATCTTCGAAGACCGCCTTGATTGCCGCGACTGAGATTTCTTTCCCGCTGCGCTCTGTTTCCAGCTGTACCAGGCGGCTCATCTCGATCTGCGCCCAGCGTGGGAGGGTGATGCCCATGCTCTGCTCGATCACATAGGCAACACCGCCCTTACCTGACTGGCTGTTGATCCTCACTACTTCTTCATAGCGACGGTTCAGGTCGCGCGGGTCGATTGGCAGATAAGCCACCTGCCAGATATCACCTTCCTGATAGCGGCTGAGGCACTTGCGTATGGCATCCTGATGACTGCCAGAGAACGCAGTGAACACCAGCTCGCCTGCGTATGGGTGGCGTGGATGGGTGCTGATCTCAGTACACGCTTCGACGGTTCGGATGACTTCAGCCATATCACTGAAGTCCAGCTTCGGATCAATGCCCTGTGAATACAGGTTCATGGCCATGGTGACGATATCCATGTTACCGGTACGCTCACCGTTGCCCAGCAGCGTCCCCTCGATGCGGTCCGCGCCAGCCATGACACCGAGCTCCGCCGCAGCGACGCCACACCCTCTATCGTTATGAGTGTGCAGGCTGATTTCTATATGCGAACGGTGCTGCATATTCTCGCATACCCACTCCACCTGATCGGCAAAGACATTGGGTGTGGCCATTTCGACGGTCGCTGGCAGATTGATGATCATCCGCTGACCGTTCTGAGGTTGCCAGACGGCAGAAACGGCATCGATCACTTCGACAGCGTAATCAAGCTCTGTGCCGGTGAAGCTTTCGGGCGAATACTGGAAGGTCCAATCAGTATGGGGATGCTGTTGCGCATGCTCCAGCACCCACTCAGCGCCACGCACTGCAATAGCCTTGATGCCAGCCTTATCGAGCTGAAAGACCTGCTCACGCTGCACGGTGGAGGTCGAATTATACAAGTGCACAACCGCCCGCTTCGCGCCAGCCAGCGCTTCGTAAGTCCGCGCTATAAGCTCGGGCCGCGCCTGGGTGAGTGCCTGCACGGTCACATCGTCCGGGATGCGATCCTCGTCAATCAACTTGCGACAGAAGTCGAAATCGGGTTGGCTCGCTGCAGGGAAGCCGATTTCGATTTCCTTGAAGCCGACCTTGACCAGAAGTTCGAAGAGCCGTGTTTTCTGCTCTACATTCATCGGGTTGACCAGGGCCTGGTTGCCATCGCGAAGATCGACAGAGCACCAGAGTGGCGCCTGCTCGATGACCTTATCTGGCCACCTGCGGTCTGTCTTTCTTACAGGCTTGAAAGCCTGATATTTACGATGATCGAATGCCATACCCGAGTGTCCCTTGTTCCAGCGAATTTGAATAAGCAGGGGCCAGGCCCCTCACCGGATGAAAATGCTCTTGTGAAGCTTCTGCTGGTTCGCTCTTGTGGAAGCTCGCAGCGGATCCGATGGCACTTACTATAACCGAGTTCACGCGCTTGTTAATTGCCAATATCGGCTATTATTAAGCTATTCAGCAATTAATCACCCAAATAGTGGGGTGCAGGCGCAATAAATGACTCAAAGCAAGACAATCCATAAGTTCGACCGCATCGACAGACGTATTCTGGCAGCGCTGCAGACCGACGCGAGTCTGACCAACCAGCAGCTTGCGGAGGTGGTGGGCCTGTCGGCTTCACCATGTCTGAGACGGGTCAGAGCGCTGGAAGAGGCGGGCGTCATACTTAGTCGGGTCACGCTGCTGGACAGGAAGAAGCTTGGCCTATCACTCACGGTAATCATACTCATCAGCATGGACCGACATACGCCTGAGCGCTTCGAAGCGTTCGTGAAGCAGATTGAGGTACTGGAGGAGGTGCAGGAGTGCTATCTCATCACTGGGCAGGAAGCGGACTATATGCTAAAGGTTGCCATTCCGGACATGGACCACTATCAGGATTTTCTTCTGAACAAGGTCACCCGCATACCTGGCGTCAGTGGGGTGCATTCGAGCTTCGTCCTGCAGCGGGTACTGGACAGGACGAGTCTTCCACTCAGCTATTTACCTTGAATAGCGAAAGTTTTTCAGGTGGTGCTGTAGCCCACCGGCAACCCCGTCGACGCGGCGAATGACTGGAGCCAGGCGCTCCAGGGCCGCGATGTTGTCACCGGCATGGCTGGTGACGTCTTGGGCAGAGCGGCTGATCTTATCACTCGCCTGTTTCTGGCGCCGCGTTGCCTCAGCGATCTGATGACTGAGATCTCCAAGTGAATGAATGCGCTGGGCAACTTCCTGGAAATTGTCGGTCATGGTTTGCATCACTACCGCGAAGTCAGTCACGGTAGCCTTACTCGAGGCCATATCACTGACGGCCTGTCTGCTACCGGTCTGCAGCTGCGCAATCATGCGTTCGATTTCACCCGTCGAGACCTGCGTCTTTGATGCCAGGCTTCGCACCTCGTCGGCCACGACGGCAAACCCACGCCCCTGCTCACCGGCTCTGGCCGCTTCGATAGCTGCGTTCAGGGCCAACAAATTCGTTTGTTCAGCGATACCCTTAATGACCCCCACAACCGAGCCAATAGTTTTGGCCGAAGCATCCAGCGAAGTGATGGAATGAAGTGTGCTATCGATGGCGCGTTCCAGATCGTCAAGACGCTTGCGACTCTGGCTCACCAACTGCGTGCTCTGCCCTGCAATCGACTCAGCATGGCTGGCTGTTTCCGAAGCAGTTTCCGCATTGGCGGCAATCGCTTCGACGGCCCCGGTAATCTGTTCTATGGCTGACATGATGCCCGCCGTCAGTGTCTGCTGACGACGGGTCTGGCTGTCCAGAGTGGAGAACGACTCCTGCAGGTCCGCGCGCGCTTCGAAAAGCTTTTCGCCTTCACTACCCGTCGCTTTCAGGCTGCTTTCAAGTTTGCCAAGGAAACCATTAAAGGCGTCAGTGAGATGCCCCACATCATTTGGGCAGCGATAGCTAAGATCGATGGACTCACCTGACACCATGTGGCTGGCGGCTTCCTGGATGTGGGTTGCAGACGCCTCCTGCTGCATCAGTGTACGAGCCAGTATCACCAGAATGACGGTTTCGACAACCACATAGGCGGCATGCATGAAGATGACCCCCCAACCAGCAGCTGGGTTTTCCAGAACGAACACCGCTGACGCGTTGGACTGCCACCAGTAGAACAGCACATGATGAACGGCCACCAGTGCAGCCGCAGCCACGATCGTGAGCCAATCCCGATAGTAAAGCAGGATAGCCAGCAACATGAAAAAGCCGAAGTGCGCCTCGATCATGCCGTGCAACTGGTGCACGTGTAAGGCTGTCATAATCATGAAGGACAGGCCCAGCGCAATTCGGCTCAACTGCTCACCTGGTTGTAGCGAACGTATCGCCGCCACGCCACCAAGCGTCAGCAAGCTGATCACCAAGGCTGGCGTCCAGGTGGAGTGAACCGGCGCTAGCGCCAACGAATAGAGCACGAGGCCACACAGGATCCGGAACATGAGCTTGTCGGCAGCCATCATCTTGATTCGAAGCTGCGTACTGATTTCAATAGTCATTCTGAACGGGCGCCTCCGGCGCTGATAGATGCTGTGAGCAGGTTTTGCGGCGGATCGCAGTAGCAGGTCCGACCACCAAGATCGTAATCAGGCGCAGCCCTGCCCTCATGCAGGGCTTCCAGGACCGGCATAATCGTGTCGCCGGCACGCCCGCAGGCAGGACCAAGACTGTAGGGCCCGTAATAGGACAGATTGTGTTGTGCATCGAATATGGCAACTGCTGGCGTTCGCAGTGGCACATTGAGCATGGCGCTGCGGATGTGTTGAGCGGCTCCGATTAACTCGTGCGGTTGCAGAGCGCTCTGATCAGGCAATGGAGCACTAACGACAACATGATCGGCCTCGAGAAAGTCGGGCTCCTTCTGCAGCGCAGTCAGATGAGATCTGGTGTAGCGCAGACAATCGCAGGTCGGATCAAGAATGTGAACGATGGTAGGCCGCCCGGTCGGGGCGGCGGGCAATACAGTCGCGAGGCCTGGGGGGTAGGCTGGCAGGTCAGATGAGGCCGAGGGCTGAAACGGTCTCAGTGGCTGAAACTCGAAGTGATACAGGGCGACGCCGACGGCAATGAGCCAGCAGACCATTATCAGCAGGGTCAGCCTGAAGCGGCGGTGCCTTTCCGCTTCGGGTATTCTGGAACAGGATTGGGAGGCGTCAGCCATGGCTTCGCAGCTATAAACAGGACTATGGAACCTGAGTATAGACGAGGCGGGTCAGGCTGCTTGCGGAAGACCGTTAAATTCAGGCGAGCCGGTGTTCCGCCCCGCCTCTAGTTCTGAGGACGCGCGAAATTTTGCACCCAATAGCGGCCGTAGGCGGTGGTGCCTGGGTCGGCTATGGCCAAAGCCACGCCAAGCTGGGTAGTGCTGCTGCTCATGATATTGCGGCAGTGGCCATCGCTGGCTAGCCAGCCATTCATCACTGCAGTCACGCTACTCTGCCCTGCAGCAATGTTCTCCGCAGCAGCGCTCCAATTGTAGCCAGCGGCGCTGATTCGGCCGCCCATGCTGGAACCATCGCTACCGGTGTGACTGAAGAAATCATGGTTGACCATATCGCGGGCATGCCTGTTCGCGGCGGTATCGAGCTGGCAATTCCAGCTGAGCGCAGGCACAGCATTGTAGTTGGTGCTTCCGCAGGATCTCGTCACCGCACGCGCCCTATTCACTGCATCGAGCATCTCGAGATCAGTATCGCTCATGCAGCTATCGATCGTAGCCTGGCTGGTTGAGCCAACATTTCCTGCGGTGCGGAAAGTCCAGTTCTGTGACTTCATCGACTCGCCGTTCTCAGCCATCAAGCCAGCGGATAGCGAGACGGTGTAGAGCGTATCAGGTGCCAGCGCTGCAGCAGGTATAAGCGTGATCGCATGTTCGGTATTGTCGTACTGCAGGGCCGTAACAGTCGCGACGCCGTTCCGACTCAAGCTGACATGTTGACTCACGACTGTGCTGTCGATAAGTGGTTGATTGAAAAGGATTCTGACTACTGAATCGAGCGCTCGGTTTGTGCTGTCGCGAGAGGGACTGGAAGATGTTACCGAGAAAGTGCCGGTGGAAGCATTGCTCTCACCGCCTGGTGCGGCTGGGTTACCTGAGCCCTCCCCAGGCTCTGCTGGCGACACTGCACCAGATCCATTCCCAGACGAACCACCGCATGCCGCAAGTAACTGAAATATAACCAGCACGCCAAGCGTACTCAGCTTCTTGATCCAGATGTTCGACAAGGCCTATCCTCGAAGATGAAAAACAGCTCATGTATCGAGTATAGGCCTGGCATTTCCTGTGTCTGACCAACTGCTGCGGATTTTGATCAGATTGTGATCTGGTCCAGCTTTCCGCTGTAGTTAGACGCCGATAGGACCGCCATCGTTGCGACGAACGACCACTGTAGACGCCCGCGGTCTTACCGTTACGCCCTCAGGTGCAGCCTCCGCGGCATTATCACTGAACGGCCAGTTGCCCGGATGCTGGATGTTGACGAAAAAGGTGGTGTGATCCGGGGTGAATGCCAGTCCAGTCACTTCACAGCCGTTAGGCCCTACGAAGAAGCGACGAAGCTCATCCTGGTTGGAAGCATCCACCACGCGCTGGTCATTGTTACTATCCCGCAGTCTGGAAGGCACAACGGCGAGCATCTGGTCGTTAGTCTGTTCGGTGACAGCTTCCGCACCGTTGTCCGTCTGTATCCACATGATGCCGCGACCATCGAAGATCAGGCCATCTGGACTGGCAAACTGGTTGGCAGTCGTCAGGCCAGATCGATTGGTGTCAGCATCGGCAATCGCAGGCGCGCCAAACACGAAGATTTCCCAGTTGAAGCGGTCTATGCCGTCTTCATTCCACCGAACGATATGACCAAACTCATTGCCGACTCTCGGACTGACGGCTGCGGCCGTCTCGCGATCACTGTTGTTGGTGAGCGTGAAATAGACGGTGCCATTGACCGGGTCCACTGCAACCCACTCCGGACGGTCCATAGGCGTGGCACCCACAGCGTCGGCGGCACCCGGGGTATTGAGAATGATGTCAGCCTGCGTTGCAAACAGACTGCCAAGTGTCTGGCCGTCAGTAGTGACGCTATCGAGCGTCAATGGCAGCCAATCGCCGGTGCCATCCTCGTTGAAACGGGCCACGTACAAGGTGCCTGCATCCATGTACTTCGAGCCGGTGGCCAGACGATCGACTGGGTTTGCATCGGCCGCTGTCCAGAGCGCATCTGAAACGAATTTGTAGATATATTCAAAGCGGGAGTCATGCCCGGCATAGCTCACTACCGGTTCGCCTTCGACCAGCGGACCAAACGTTCTGCTTTCCTGTCGGAAGCGGCCAAGCGCTGTGCGTTTCACGGCTTTTGCCGTCGGATTGTACGGGTCGATCTCGACCGTATAGCCGAAGCCATTGGCTTCATTCCGGTAGTCTTCGAGTGCCGATGCGCCTGTTGGTGTATTGTCGAAGCGCGCAAATTCCTGGTCGACTTCGGATGGGTCGCCCGCAAGGTGGTGCCAGCCATAGCGAGTGCCATCGTTAGGTATGCCAAGGCGATCCTGATCGGCTGGGCGACTGGCAGCCGAGTTCATGAAGTACCCGGGCCAGTTCTCCTCACAGGTCAGATAGGTTCCCCAGGGCGTTGAACCATTGCCACAATTGTTGGAAGTGCCACGGGTCACATCGCCCGCAGGCGAATAGCGAGTCTGTAGGAGCGGGGAATTCGCCAGTGGGCCGGCAATGTCCATCTCTGTCGCGCCAGTGAATCGTCTGTTCAGTGGATCATTCGCGACCACCTGCCACTCACCATTGATCAATTGCACACGCACTACGCTGACACCATGAGCATTGATCTCCTTACGAATCTCTTCGGCACTGGTGCGCAGTTCAGTGACAGGATCAATGGTGGGCCCATCAGGGTGCAGCGCATCTTCATCGATATATTCATGGTTGATGACCAGCAGCCCATCCGTAGAGCTACCATCGATCGGGAAGAAATGCATGCCATCGTGATGCATACCCACCGCATTTTCCTGGTCAACGGCGGTGTTGGTGCCGTCAGGCCGGTAGGCCTGAGCTGTACTGTTCAGTGGCGTTCCCCATGGGGCAAGTATTCTGGCGTTGTAGCCCTCAGGGACGACAACCGCATCGGTTCTTGATCCGGGAATGGATTGAAAACCAAGAGTCTCACTGCTGCTGCCAAGTGTGCCGCGTGCTGCTGAAGATTTGTCGTCATCACTGCAGCCACTCAGGCCGAAGCCAGACAGCAGGGACATCCCGGCAACGCCAAGTCCACCTTTGATCAGGCTGCGTCGCGAAAGGTGCTTCTGCAACACCGTCGCAAAAGCTTCGTTGCTGCTGAGGTTATAAGTCTTTGGATCAAAGGTTGCCTTGCTCATGAACGGCTCCGACTGGCGTTATCGAATTTATTGAGACGCAAGAGTAGGAACCGAAAGTTACAGTTCGATTGAGCTAATGTGACAATTTTCTGACAGCAACAAACCAAGCGCTTGCTTGGTAAGAAGGCGATTGATAAGCTCCGCTCAGTTTCAATTGCCGACAAGGAACCCCCCGCCATGCCATTCGATGCATCCCATGATCAGGTTCGAATCACAGTCAGACGATTTGTCGAACGGCATATCCTGCCTTCAGTGAACGATTGGGAGGAAGCCGGCAGTTTTCCACGCTCACTGTATGAGACAGCCGGTAAGGCCGGCATACTCGGAATCGGCTACGAAGAGCGCTGGGGCGGTAGTGGCGAACACGACATATTCATGAAGATTGCTGCTTCCGAAGAACTGATGCGGTCTGGTTCGGGAGGGCTTGTCGCAGGTCTCGGCTCACTTGATATTGCGCTGCCACCGATCGCGAAATGGGCGAAGCCCGCCGTGAAGGCGCGCATCTTGCCTGAGGTAATTGCTGGAAAGAAAATCGCCGCGTTGGCAATTACCGAAGCTGGCGGCGGCTCTGATGTCGCCAATCTCGTGACACGAGCTGTACGCGAAGGCGATCATTACCGCATCAATGGCAGCAAGACCTTCATCACCAGCGGCATCCGCGCCGACTATTATACAGCAGCCGTACGAACTGGCGGTGAAGGACACGGTGGGATCAGTCTGCTGGTTGTTGATCGTGATACACCTGGCTTCACCCGGGGCCAGCCACTGAAGAAAATGGGCTGGTGGGCAAGCGATACTGCAGAACTGTTCTTTGACGACTGTCTTGTACCCGTCGATCATCTCATCGGCGTGGAGAATGCCGGTTTCATCGCCATCATGTCTAACTTTTTGATGGAGCGTCTGTCGCTCGCCATCATGGGTTACATGACCGCTCAGCTGGCCTATGACGAAGCCCTTGCCTATGCCAGGCAACGTCAGGCTTTCGGCCGGCCGATCAGCCGTTTTCAGGTGCTGAAGCATACCCTGGTGGACATGGCTTCGAAGGTAGAGGTTGCGCGACAATACACGTATTACGCGGCTGAACTCATTCAGGCGGGCAAGAATCCGGTGAAGGAAATCTCCATAGCCAAGAACCTGGCTACTGACGCCGCCGATTCGGTCAGCCATGACGCGGTACAGATCTTTGGCGGTATGGGTTACATGCGCGGTACGCTGGTGGAGCGGCTGTACAGGGACTCAAGAATCCTGTCTATTGGCGGGGGGACTCGCGAAATCATGAATGAAATCATAGCCAAACAGTTGGGGCTTTGAAGCCTCATTCACGACAGAATTTACCGGCAACACTCAGTAACAATATCTTTCCGACGCCCGCTGCACCTCAAGACTATACTGATTTTCACGTACAATACCTCGCCACTTTCCGTGGCTTACCCGAGTTGTAGCTACAACTTTGCGCACTTAATCTGGCTGGAAAAAATTGCATGTTGGGCGGTCTTCAATTACTTCACACCCTAAGAGCAAAGATAGTCACTGTTTTTGCCTTGTTACTGATCATATTCATCTCCTCCTCCCTGTTCGTGAACAAACGCATCAAGAACATCGGGCAGAATACGGATACTCAGATGCAGAGCATCCAGCAGCAGAACACCGCAATTCAAAAGCAGAACGAGCTGGTGGAAGAGCAGTTCGCTCTGGAAGAACGCCTTCAGTTGATCAACGCAATTCAGCTCACACTCAGTGAGCTTCAGTACCTTCACTTCACCGCAGCGCTGACCTCCGAATATGAAGCATTCGAAAAGGCCAACGATACGAAAGCGATGATTGCCACACAGATCGACCGCATTGGCGAGATTGATCCGTCCAGGCAGGGAAAAATAACGGAAATAAAGGCGGTTCTTGATAAGTATCAGGAACTCGGGCAGCGCATGTTCAAATTCTATGAAGACGACATGCCCCTGATGGCGCGGTCGATGGCAGAAGCCTCCCGTAGTGAAGCCGTCAAGGTCAGTGCCATGCTCAGCCAGATCCGTGAAGAGTATCAAAAGGTCAGGAAGGACATGGCCCAGGGAATATTGCGCGCTGGCAAGGATCTTGAGACAGCCGGCCGACAAGTCGCATCCGGCGGTGAGGCTATCCACCAGGCCGTCGATGATACGATAACCACCAGTCTCGCTACGATGGTCATCCTCTTAATCATGGCACCGCTTCTCGGATGGGCTTTCCTTCAGTCTGTATTGAAACTAATCCAGCGACTGAGCAAGGCTATCAACCGCATCGAGCGAGACAACGATCTCACCCAGCCATTGAACTACCAACATGCAGATGAGCTGCAGACTATTACGATCGCTTTCGATCGAATGCTCCTGAAATTCCGTGAGCTGATTGGACGATTGGGTGAATCAACTGAAACGCTGGAGGAGGCCGCGAATCGCAGTGAAGTTGGTAGCCTGGCACTGGCCAGTCACGTGCAGAGACAGCAGGCCGAAACTGCTCAGGTCGCAACCGCCACCAGTCAAATGAGTGCCAGCGCTCACGGCGTTCAGGAAAGCACCAAGACTGCCGCTGACCTTGCTGAGCAGATCAGCCAGCTTACCGTCGATAGCCAGAACGCCATGCGAGACTCAGTCAGCGCAATCGGGTCACTGGCCGACAGTATCAACAGTGCCAGTGGCGTCATCAACAAGCTGGCATCACGTGCTGAATCTATTGGCTCTGTGCTTGATGTTATTCGTGGAATTTCCGAGCAGACCAATCTGCTCGCGCTCAATGCCGCTATTGAGGCAGCCAGAGCAGGCGAAATGGGACGCGGATTCGCTGTCGTGGCTGATGAGGTTCGCAGCCTGGCACAACGTACCAGTGTTTCCACCACAGAAATTCAGGAAGTCGTGATCAATCTTCAGTCTGATGCTCAAAAGGCTGTCGACCAGATTGGCTCTAGTCTGCAGGGCAGCGAAGTCTCTATAGCAAAGATCGAAATCTGTCGGAGCGCACTTCAGGATATCGATAATGCGTTCGCACGGATGCATGAGATCAACCAGCATGTTGCTGAAGCCACAGCGGAGCAGAGTCAGGCCGTACAGAGCATCGACCGAAACCTGGTCAACCTGAGCCAGCAAAGCGAAGAAATTGGCTCTCATGCCGAAGAAACAAAAGACACGACGCATCAACTTTCGCAGGTCAGTATGACGCTCTCGAAAGCTCTAAGGCAGTTCCAATACTAGCTTGATTTGCCGGACGTCCCGTCCGGCGCCCTCAGGTTTTGAGGGTGCCGATGGGCGCGTCCAGAGACACGACTGGCACCAGCACGATATCGTGGATGCGCCAGTTCAATTCACGGCAGCTTATCGTAGCCTCATGTAGCTTCTGCGTCAGTTGCTCATCATTGTTTACGCTCACAAAGGCCTCCCCGAAATAGACGTGGCCGTCTTCGCGCATCCTCACCTGCACGTCATCGATCCACGGCAGTTGTCTGAGATGGCGGTTTACTACGCTCGGTAGATCATCGCGACCTGAACGGTCGACCTGTTCCGGCGACTCGTTCATAAGATCCAGAACGACTTGCTTCAGGTTGCCACAACCATCCCGCAGGATAGAGGCGGATATAGCAGCCGCAGCTACCGAATCGGCCCACCAATAGCCGAGCCCTACCCCTGTGATGCCAACCATTGCCGCAGCAGCTGTCATCCAGTCGGCCTTGTTCATGTCGGCATCGGCATATAAAACCTTGTCATGAATAGTATTGGCGAGCGGCATTTTCGCTCGTCCCAGAAAAAACGGCGGAATGGCTCCCCATAACAGGACGGGGTACATCGGCCAACCTTGCCAGAAGGTCGTACCAGCCACTGTCATGCCACCTATGGTGGGATGCTCCTGCATTACGAGCTTGCTCAGAGCGTCGTAGAGCAATAAGGCGCCCATCGTAAACAGAGCTAACGAAGCGCAGAGGAAAGCGATGGACACCACCCGGTGGTAGCCATACGGAAAGCGGGCATCTGGCGGCTTGTGCGCAAAATGACTGGCAGTGAGAAAGACAATCGGCGGAATGAGGCTCAGCATGTCCTCCATCCAGGCGGTTTTCATGGCCTGCGATGAACCCATAGTGAAATACATCAGTACGATGACGGAGATCAGGTAGGCGATTGTCCACCACTCCAGGCGGCGGGCTTTTAGAAGCGCGGCAGTCTGCTCAGCAGGAAATTCAAACCCGGTTCCTCGTTGCTTCATGGCTCGACTATCGCCTCCACGGTCGGTCCATTCAGAAACTTTTCCAGCTCCAGTAGCCAGCGATTCTCACCAGGTGCAAGGGCCAAGACATGCTCGTTTTCGCCTTGCACCAGATAGGGCTTGGTGAAGGCTACCGTTTTCCATGGTATGGATTTCTTCAATCCACCTATCACCAGATCCAGCTCATTGCGTTCAAGCGATTCGAGGAGAACGCTTTCGGAGCCTTCCTGCCATTCGATTTCTGCGTCCAGTTGCTCAGCGAGGCGCTCGACAAGCTGCACCTCAGTGCCGGAATAACGATCCTCATGAATGATGACCCACGGAGCCTGCTCGGTCAGGCCAACCCTCAGTATACCCTTATGCACCCGCTGGTAGGTGTCTTCAGGGTCCGTTGGCATCGTGCAGGCGGCTAGTGTGAGAAGGACTGACGCAAGCTGCAGATATATGAGGCTGTGTTTTCTGGTCATCGGACTTGGACCTCAACATCAGTGACTACTGCGGCTTGGGTACGTGAGTCCTGGATGACCGGACCGCTAGCAGGTAGAAGCGCGAGACAGCGTTCCGCCAGCTTGCCTATTCCGCTTTCTCGGGTCCTCGGTACAAACGCTGGATACTCGAGAAGTCCAGCTGGCCATTGCCCTGCTGGGCATGCAACAGAAACATGTTTCTCGCCAGGGCGCCCATCGGTATGGGGGCCTTGTTTCGGTCGGCATTGTCGAAGGCAAGACCGAGGTCCTTGTTCATCAGATCTACCAGAAAACCGCCTTTATAGTCGTTAGAAGCCGGCACACCTTCCATGACATTCGGCCAGGGGTTGTAGACATTGAGCGCCCAATTCCCCCCCGAACTCTGCCGCATGATCTCGGACAGCACGGCGGGATCGAGGCCATTTTTCTCCCCAAGGGCCAAGGCTTCGCAGGTACCGTTCATGAGGATGGCCAGCAGCATGTTGTTGCAGATCTTGGCAACCTGGCCGGAGCCATGCGGCCCTGCGTGAAATATATTCTTGCCCATGCCACTGAGGACCGGACCGGCCCTGTCGAAGGCATCGACTTCACCACCGCAGATAAAAGTGAGGGTGCCCGCTTTGGCGCCACCCACCCCGCCGGACACTGGCGCATCGAGAAAAACGACGCCTTGCTGGATTGCTTCAGCAGCAACTCGTCGGGCTGTTTCTGGAGCAATGGTGGAGCAGTCGATCACGAGCGTGCCATCAGTCAGATCTGCCAGTAGACCTGTTTCACCGAGATAGACCTGCTCGACATGCTTGCCTGCAGGTAGCATGGAAATGACGACCTCGGTATCCCGTACAAGATCCCGCAGGCTTTCAGCAGACTGTGCACCAGCGTCCACCAGTTCCGCCATCGCGGTGTCGGATAGGTCGAATACCTTCACGCTGTGGCCAGCCTTGAGCAGATTCCGCGCCATTGGGGCGCCCATGTTACCCAGACCGATAAAGGCTATTGTTGTCATCGTACTCTCCTGTATGCGCGAAGGACTGACCTCTCAGGCAGTCTGAAAAAAGCGATCTATCCAATCCGGCTCGAGTTCGGCAACCGTTCGGTAGCGCCACTTTGGATTCTTGTCCTTGTCGATAAGCAGTGCCCGTACACCTTCGGCGAATTCGCCAAGTTGGAGACAGCGGATAGACAGCTGCAACTCCTGTCTGAACACGCTTTCGAGATCCTCGTGCGCTGCCCGGTGCCATTGGCGCCAGAAGATGGCCATCGAAGTCGGCGAGGCTTTGCGCACGGCGTCAGCGGCTTTCTGCAGCATAACTGTCTCACCACTGTAGTTCGCCAGATTGTGAACAACTGTATGCAGTTCATCGGCCTCAGTCAGTGCATCGATCTCAGGCCGTGCCCTACACATTGCTGACTCAGGTAAGCTCTGCAGCGCGGCCTTGGCCTCCTGCTCACAGGCCCTATCAATTGCGGTGCGTGGATCATCGCCCAACCCAGGGCTCTGGCAGATTGCTGTCAGTAGCGCTTCGCGTTGATCGGCCTGGACGTAATGGTCCGCAAGGCCAACATACAACGCATCGCCGGCATTCATGCTCGCGCCAGTGAGCCCAAGGAACAGGCCGGTCCTGCCTGGCATTCGGTTCAGAAACCAGCTTCCGCCCACGTCGGGATACAGGCCAATCGAGCTTTCAGGCATTGCAATTCGAGCCGTCTCGGTCACGATCCGATGCGAGGCCCCGACGAACAAGCCGATACCGCCTCCCATAACCACCCCATGGCCCCAGGCAATTACAGGTTTGGGGTAATCATGAATCTGATAATCCAGCTCGTACTCTTCAGTGAAAAAGGCAATGCCTGCATCGAGACTGTGCTCATCATCACCGGTCATTGCCCGATAGAGTGCAACGATGTCGCCACCGGCGCAGAAGGCCCTGTCTCCTGTACCTTCGAGCCACACCGCCACCACTTGTGCGTCATCCGCCCAGCGCGTCAGCTGCGCATGCAAAAGCCGAATCATGTCGAGGGACAAAGCGTTCAGTGAGCGAGGCTGATTGAGACGCGCCATACCGATGAGATGACCACTGGCCGTCGGTCGGGTTTCGAAAACTACAGGGTTTTGGGAATCTGACATCGCCTAGCGGCCCTTCCATTCAGCAGGCCGCTTTTCCAGGAAGGCCTGGACACCCTCCTTCTGATCTTCGGTGGAGAACAGCTCGATGAACAATTCGCGCTCCATTCGCCAGCCATCAGCCTGGGACCGACTTTCACGGGCGCTCATGATGAGCTGTTTGCAACGGGATATGGAGCTTGGGCTTTGCTTGCTGGCGCCTAGGGCCAGTTCGTGCGCACGGCTCATCGACTCACCAGTCGCCACGACCTCCTCCACCAGACCAATCTTCTCCGCTTTTGCTGCATCGATACGCTCGCCACAGAGAATGAGCCGCTTTGCCCATCCCTCGCCTACCAGCCAGGGCAGATTCTGCGTACCGCCGGCACAGGGCAGTAGTCCAACACTCGCCTCTGGCAGGGCCATCTGGGCGTGCTCCTCGGCGATACGGAGGTCGCAGGCCAGCGCACATTCAAGACCGCCACCCATGGCGTAACCGTTGATTGCCGCAATTGAGACGCCTCTGAAATTCGTCAGTGCGGCGAAGGCTCTGCCAAAGGCCTGCGCCATCTGACTCGCTCTAGCCACGTCGCCATCAGCGAAGGTTTTCAGATCGGCGCCAGCCGAAAAGAACTTGCCACCCTGCCCGGTCACGATCAGCGCCTGGATAGAAGCATCCTCATTGAGATCATCAATGGCTGCAGCGAGTGCGTCGAGCGATTCGCGAGTCCAGGTATTGGCTGGCGGATTGTCGATCGTGATCACTGCGACATGATCATCCTTTTCGATTCGAATCAGATCGCTCATATTGTGAACTTCCTTCTGTAGTTGTGAGCCTCTGGAGACAAGGCCATTAGCGGATTGCTTCTGCCACACCTTCGAGCAATAGCCTGCGCGCGATAATGAGGCGCATCACTTCATTCGTGCCCTCAAGAATCTGATGAACCCGCAGATCCCTGACGTACTTTTCGATAGCATATTCGCGAATATAACCGTAGCCACCGTGGAGCTGGAGCGCTTCATTACAGACGTCGAAGCAGGCATCCGTGGCGAAGCGCTTGGCCATCGCACAATGCAGGGTGGCTTCGGGATCGGCATTGTCCAGCTTCCATGCCCCAAGCCGAACCATCTGCCGAGCGGCGACAAGGTTGGTGGCCATATCCGCCAGCCGGAACTGCAGCGCTTGAAAGGTTGCCAGCGGCTTGCCGAACTGCTCGCGCTCATGTAGATAGTTTCGCGCACGCTCCAGCGCAGCCTGCGCGCCACCCAGTGAACAGGTAGCGATGTTCAGCCTGCCGCCATCCAGCCCCTTCATGGCAATACGAAAGCCCTCACCTTCCTGACCCAGCAGATTCTCGACGGGCACGCGCACACCATCGAAACTGATCTGGCCAGTGGGCTGACTGTGCCAGCCCATCTTCTGCTCCAGCTTGCCGTAGTGGATGCCGTCGCTATCGGCAGGTACCACAAAGGCGCTGATGCCAGTCGTCCCGCTATCCGGTGCGCCTGTTCTTGCCATCACTACCAGCACCTGCGTAGCGCCTGCGCCTGAGATGAAGGCCTTCGAGCCCGTCAGTACATATTCGTCGCCGTCACGAACAGCCTTGGTCTTCAGACTACCCGCATCGGACCCTGAGCCCGGCTCGGTGAGGCAATAGGAACCCAGCAGCTCACCGCTGGCCATCCGTGGCGTGAGACTCTCTCTAACGGATGCGGTCGAGAAGTTGGCGACCATCCAGGTAGCCATATTATGAATCGTGAAGAAGGCAGCGGTAGACGGACAAGCTGCGGCCAGCTCCTCGACGATGATCGAGGTATCCAGTCTGGAGAGACCGAGCCCGCCCAGATCAGTCGGTGTATAGAGCCCACAGAAGCCTAGATCGCCCCCCTCACGAATGACCTCGACCGGAAAGGTGTGGTCGACGTCCCATTGGCTCGCAAAGGGTGCCATGGCCTTATCGGCAAAGGCCTTGGCCGCTTCACGGTAGGCGACCTGATCATCACTCAGTGCAAAATCCATCTGGCAGACCTCTGCTTATCGCATCTGTATTGAGAAATTTGTGCCCGCCACAGCATCGCTGGAGAACCAGCGGGCCGTCACTGTCTTCGTCTCGGTATAAAACTTTACGGCCTGCTTGCCGTAAGCGTGCTGGTCACCGTAGAACGAGCCCTTCCAGCCTGTAAAGGAGAAGAACGGCATGGGGACCGGAATCGGAATATTGATCCCGACCTGACCCACCTCGACCTCATGCTGATAACGCCGTGCGGCGCCGCCTGAACTGGTAAAGATTGACGTACCATTGCCGTAGGGGCTGGCATTCACGAGATCCAGCGCTTCATCCAGTGAGGCGACTTCCATACAGCACAGCACGGGGCCAAAGATTTCCTCCGTATAGATGCTCATGTCTGCCTGCACGCCTGCGAACAAAGTCGGACCTACCCAGTTGCCATTCGGCAAGCCATCAACGCTGCAGTTGCGACCATCGAGCAAAAGCCTTGCACCGGCCGACTCGCCTTCACCAATCAGCTTTTCCACACGGGTCTTAGCCTGTGCGCTGATCAGCGGACCGTAACTCGCGCCAGCGTCATCCCATGCACCGGGCCTGACCTGGGCAAGCCGTTCTTTCAGCTCCGGTATCCAGCCCTGCGCCTCGCCAACAAATACAGCCACTGAAATTGCCATACACCGTTGACCTGCGGCACCAACCGACGCACCAACCAATGCACTCAGCACCTGATCCTTGTCCGCGTCAGGCATGATGACCATGTGATTCTTGGCGCCGGCGAAACTCTGCACCCGCTTCATATTACGGGTACCGGTTTCATAGATATAACGACCCACTGGCACCGAACCGACGAAGGAAATGGCCTTGATGGCCGGGTCGCTTAGCAGCCTGTCGACCTGCTGTTTACCGCCGTGCACCACCTGGAGCACTCCTTTTGGAGCGCCGGCTTCTTCGAACAACTCCGCCAAACGCATCGGCGTAAGAGGGTCCTGCTCCGAGGGTTTAAGGATGAAAGTGTTCCCGGTAACGATGGCCATCGGGAACATCCATAGCGGAATCATCGCCGGGAAATTGAAGGGCGTGATACCTGCGCACACGCCGATCGGCTGAATGTAGGTGTAGGTGTCGATATTGCGGGCGACGTTCCCCGCGGTTTCACCCATCATCAAGGATGGCGCATTCGCGGCATGTTCGACGACTTCAATGCCACGCCAGACATCGCCTTTGGCATCCTCGAAAGTCTTGCCTGTTTCCTGGGAAAGTATTTCCGCGAGCTCATCATGATGTGCCTTGAGCAGGGCCTGGTAACGCAACATCAGTCGCGACCGCTCCGGTACCGGCACTTCGCGCCAGGTTCGGAACGCTTCAGCGGCACTGGCAATTGCACGGTCCATTTCAGCATCCGTGGTCGCTGGTGCACGGGCAATCACTTCCCCCGTCGCTGGATTGGTAACATCGATCCATTCCGTTGTCTGGCTCTGGACGAATTCGCCTTCGAGGAAGAGTGGCACCTGCTTCATGATCTTTCACCTGAATATCTGTCTGAGTCGTCGATGCTAGCATGAGGCAGCAGCACGGGTGGATTGACTAAGTTTCGACAGTAATGGACTATCTTTCGATTCATACCTGTTATTTACGAGTTGCCTGAGGCTTGAAGCTGATGACGAGAACCTCACAGTGGCCACTGCCGCCGGGCAGTACGCGGTATATGGTACCAGGCCCCGTGGCACAGGAGCTGGCACGTCACCCCCTCACCCGTGACCTTTATCCTCTGGCTTTCGGTCACTACCGGCACGCTGCCGGTCACCATATGCACCGGCAGCAGCATTCGGACAATCTTTTGATCTATTGCAGCGACGGCCAGGCCTGGCTGAATGTAGAGGGTGAGCCCCTGACGGTCACGCCGGGAGATCTGCTGTTGCTTCCTCGTGGCGCCTCACACCGCTATACAGCGGACCCCGGCCATCCGTGGACCGTGCACTGGGTGCACTTCGGCGGTGAGCTCGCCGATCTTTTCTGCGATCAACTCGGCTTCGGTGGAAAATGGATACGCCACGTCGGCCAGCAGTCCCGCCTGCTTGTCGACTTCAACGGCCTCCTCGCCGTGCAGCATACCGGCTATCGCCTCGCCCGACTCATCCACGCGTCGAATCGACTGCGGCAGCTATTGACTGCCATACCGCTCAGTAGCGATATCGAAGCTTCGAAACCTGCGCTGGCAATCGACGATATTCATGGCTACATGAGAGAGCATCTGGACGAACGACTCACCCTTGCGCAGCTCGCAGAGATTGCCGGTCTTTCTGAGGCCCACTTCGCTACCCGTTATAAGGCGTTGACTGGAGAATCACCAATTCAGCACTTTCTTCATCTTAAAATTGAGCAGGCCTGCCAACTGCTCGATACTACCAGTCTGAGCTTCCGCGCCATCAGCTCTGCACTTGGGTACGATGACAGCTACTACTTTTCGAGACTGTTCAAGAAGATCATGGGCCATTCGCCCACAGCATACCGCCAGATGCACCGACACCAGGCTTGAAGAAGAGCCAAGCGGCTCGTCTGGGCGTAGCTGTATTTATCACCCAGCACGTAAAACGAGGCACGCATGCAGACTACGGTACCGTCCGATACCCACAGCAAGATCATCGGTTACCTGTTATGGATATTTGGCTTTCTAGGCGCGCACCGTTTCTATTATGGCCGCCCCATCACGGGCACAATCTGGTTCTTCACCCTTGGCTTGCTCGGCATCGGCTGGCTGATAGATCTGTTTCTCATTCCGTCGATGGACCGCTCCGCAGATAGACGCTATACCGCGGGCAGCACCAATTACACCATTGCCTGGGTGCTACTGACCTTCCTCGGCGTATTCGGCCTACATCGCCTATACCTGGGCAAGTGGATCACCGCCATATTGTATTTCTTCACCGGTGGTCTGTTTTTGTTAGGTGTGCTGTACGACTTCTGGACACTCAACGAGCAGGTCTCGGAAGAGAACCAACTTCTGCACTAGGCTGCGGTCCTCCTTTGCTGGGACTGTTGCTAGGAGGCTGCCCGCGAAGTGGGGTATGATCCGACAGCGAATCAACGCCCAGCGCCCTGTGCAGGAGTTTCATGGATCAGTCCACGCTCAATAGCCTTGTCTCAGCTTTTGACGCCGCGCCTTCGCCTCATCTGGCGAAGGTCATTCTGCTGGCCTATGTCGGCCGCAATGAGCCGGGTGAAGCGCTACGCTTCATACCCGCCCTCAGCCCGACACTTGACGATAGCGAAGTTCGTGAGATAGCTGGCGCCATTGCTGGTGCCAGCGACGAAGCGCTCCTGAGCGCTTTCGCCGATACTCTGCAGAGCCAGCAGTTCACGCTTCTCATCGAGGCACTACTCGACCAGGGCCGCGGCCGCGAAGCACGGACGCTTTACCTCAAGGCCGCCCGCAACGACCCGAGTGTCCGGTCCGAGAATCTCGACGCTCGGCTCGAACTGCAGGATGCTAAAGCAAAGCTGAAGATTGTCGAAAAAACCGATTTCGCGGAAGTGACGCAGCTCGCGCGCTACCGTCAGGCCACCACGACCTTCGACGACGTGGTGGGCTTGGTCAATATCAAGAAGCAGATTCACAAGAAGATCATTCTGCCCTTCCAGAAACCCTCACTGTTTCAGCGATTCAAGAAGAAAGTTGGCGGCGGCGTGCTACTTTACGGCCCCCCCGGCTGTGGCAAGACATTACTTGCACGGGCAACGGCCGGAGAGTGTAAATCCGCCTTCTTCAACATCGAAATATCCGATGTGCTCGATATGTACATCGGTGAATCTGAGCAGAAGCTCCACGCCATCTTCGAAAAGGCCCGCAATGAAACGCCAAGTGTGCTGTTCTTCGACGAGCTCGAAGCCCTGGCTGGCAAGCGTGAGCATGCGCGAAGCAGCTCGAGCAGCAACACCGTAAGCCAATTTCTGACTGAGCTCGATGGCTACGCGCAGAACAACGAAGGTGTACTGGTGCTGGCGTCGACCAACGTACCCTGGGCCATAGACTCAGCTTTCCTGAGGCCTGGGCGTTTTGACCGCATGTTCTTCGTTCCCCCGCCAGACAAGCTTGCACGTGCAGCCATTCTGCGTCATGAGATGAAAGGCCGACCAAGTGAGGACGACATAGATTTCGAACTGATTGCTGCCAAGACTGTCGGTTACTCGGGAGCTGATCTTTCGAACCTCATCGACATGGCGGCAGATGAAGCGATTGACGAATCGATGGAAGCCGATCGGGAAGTCGCCATAGGCATGCGCCATTTCAAGCAGGCTGTTGGCGAGAGCCGGCCCACCACGACAGAGTGGATGACCACGGCGCGAAACTACGCCCGCTATGCCAATGATGGCGGCCGCTACAATGAAGTCGTCGAGTTCCTCCAGAAGCATGGCAACTGATATGGTGACGTACTGATGCCGGGTTACGACATTATCGACGAGCCGAAACCGCGGCTGCAGGAGAATTTCATCGTCGATCCTACCGCAATCTTCTTTGTCAGCATCTTTCTGCCGCTGCTTTGGGTGCCACCGTTGCAGGGTCAGTACTGGCTACCCTTCGTATGGGTGATCGCTAACGGCTATCTGCTCGGCAGCCCTACTTTGAAAAAAGAGATCGGCATTAGCATCGCCGGCATTCTGGTCTGGCTGGGCTTCTCTATCGGTGCGGTATACCTTACTGAGTTTGTCGGATTCGCACTCGAAGCCACAGCACCCTACATCAGAATATTGTCGAAAGGCATTTTCTTCCTCGCCCTCTATCTCGTGGTGCTGAAGCAGTCGGCGCCCTACGCGGTTTACCGCTACGTGAAGGAGCAGGCAAGCCATTGATGGAGACCTATAGAATCGAGTCGATCTGGCGGGCCATGCGCCTTGGCCAGCATGCCCAGGCCATCGACCTCCTGAAACAGGTGCTGGCGGATGATCCCCAGAGTGCCCTGCCGCACGCCTTGCTGGCTTCGAACCTCATTGCACAGGGCCGCCTCCACGCCGGTGAGCATGAACTGAAAATAGCGCTTAGCCTGGACCCGAATACAGCCTGGTTCTACCTCAGCTATGCTCGTCTGTGCACCCTCAAGAACCGCCCCAGGGAAGCAATCCAGTTCTGTGAGCAAGCACAGTCGCTGGAGCCTCAGAATGCCGAACCACTGTTTATGCTAAGCGAAATCTATCTGCACCTGGATGACCGCCCGGCAGCAGAAGCGTGCCTGAAGCAGGCCGCGAGCCTCGAGCCTGACTCGCGGCGGCTCGAAGTCGCTTTGGGCGAATTCTATCTTTCCGGCGGCAAGTTCGACCTGGCCTTGCAGCATGCCAGGGAAGCCCTGCGTGCAGACGCCGGCGACGCCGATGCCAACCTACTGATGGGCAAGATACAGCTAGCGCTGGGCAACAGTGACGACGCCGAATACCACGCCAAGTTCGTCATCAGCAATAACCCTTCATCGAAAGAAGCGCTCCGCCTGTTCAGCCACGTCAAGATGCGGCGCAATCCCTTCCTCGGTCTCTGGTGGCGCCTGAACTCGAAGATCGCTGCGCTTGGCAATACCAAAGGCGCGTTCGTCATCATCATGGCCTTTCTCTTCTTCAATCTCCTTGCCAGGGCTATCCTCGATCTTGGTTACCCGACTACTTCGCTGGTGCTTTCACTCGGCTGGGTGGCACTGGTGCTGTACTCGTGGATCAGCATCCCGATGTATCACCGCGCACTGAAAAAAGAGCTGGAAGAATTCTCGTTCAGGAAGGATTACTGAGCCCGGATCGGCGGATAAGATGGAAAAGTCTTCATCCAGGGTCTTTACTTAGATCACTGGCCCATACCTGACTTTGCTTCGGACGTTCTCGTGGCACCACTGCTAGGGCCCGGGAGACCGCAGATGAACCCAGATTCCCCGACATCAAGCTTTTTCACCCGCTTCGGCATACTGCAGCGCGCACTGCTGATGAGCGCGCTCTTCGTCCTTGTGCTCATCGTCAGCTTCGTGTTTGTCGGGTCCGAGGTAGACAAGATGCATGGCACGGCTGACAAGGTCGGAGAGGCGGTCGATAACCAGAACCTCACCCTCCAGGAACAGTCTGGTCTACTCGACAGGCAGCAGGCTGTGATGAAACTGCAGTCCCTGGTGCTGGAAGCGTATAACCAGTACAACATTCTCATCTACTGGCGATTCGACTCCGTGATCACCGGCGAGCCAAACGCCATTACCGAGGCTAAAAAGGCTGAACTGGCGTTGCGCGCCAAACTCGACGAAATTTCGCAGAACAGTGAGGAGACTGCTGAGTCAGCAGAAGTCCTCGAGTACTACATCGATAGATTCAACCAACCCATGACGACGGCCTTCGAACTTGTCCAGGCTGATGCAGAGCCCTTCGCCATTCGTGCACAGGTCGGTCAGGCCCAGGGCCACAGTCTTGCGATGAACAGCATGTTCGAAGGCTTACTGGCGTCGGCGGCCGAGGCGGTCAAGGCAGCCAGTGATGGTGTCGTTGCCACCGGAGAGCGGATGGGGGTTTCTGCTGGGCGCGTCTCAGAGGCCCGAAGATCTCTGATTTCCAGAGCAGCAGATCTCTCCACTTCAGTGCTCGTGATTCTTGCCGTAGCCGCCTGTATCACGATAATTGTCGGCGGAGGTCTGGCATTTTCCATCACCCGCCCAGTCAGTCGGCTTACCAAGGTCATCGGCGACATCGAACGTCAGTCTGATCTCGGCCGAAGAATTCGTTATGACCGACAGGATGAGATTGGTGATATCGCCCGTGCGTTGAATCGAATGTTCGAGAAGTTTCAGCAAAGTCTGCTTCAAGTGGCGAGTACCGGCTCTGCATTGCAGCGAATGGCAGACGAGAGCGCGACCGTCAGCAAGGCCACCTGCAGCACGGCAACAGACATGATGTCTGAAGCAGATCAAGTGGCCACGGCGAGCAACGAAATGGCTGTGACCGTCAAAGGCATCAACGACAGCACCAGTGCAGCGGTCGCACAGGTCGAGGCGGCGGTTGCAGCCTGTGAAGCCGGACGCAACAGTATCGGCAGCACTACGCACGCCATGTCACTTCTGGCCTCACAGATTCAGGAGACTGCTGAAGACATCAGGGCTCTGGTCAGGAGTACTGATCAGATCGGCTCTGTCCTGGAGGTAATCAGAGGTATTGCTGAACAGACCAACCTGCTGGCGCTCAACGCAGCTATCGAAGCTGCCAGAGCTGGTGAGCAGGGACGCGGCTTCGCTGTAGTCGCAGATGAAGTAAGAAACCTCGCCAAACGCACTCAAGACAGCACGGCACAAATTCAGCAGATGATCGGTGAGTTGCATTCGGGCACGGAACTCGTTGTTGGCAGTATCGAGCGCGGTCGCCAAAAAGCCGAAGTAACACTGCAACAGGCCGACACCTCGACCAATGCCATAACCACTATCCTGCAAGCTGTCGGAGCGATCAGTGTGACCAATCAGCATATCAGTGAAGCCACTCGGGAACAGATGCTGGCTGCAGAAAGCATCGATCAGAGCATCACGAGCATCAGTCAACTGTCCAGCCGCCTCACGCAGGCTGCGGAAGCGACATCGGCCACCAGTGCTGGTCTCAAGGGCATGGTAAGTGAGATGAATCAGGTGGTTAGCAGCTTCAAGCTAAAAGGTTGATTGCACCGACTGCCTACCTCGGCGCTCACATCGCAGCTACAATCGACAGCTCATTTTAACTGAGCGCTGCTTGCCGCCATGCATGATTTGCACGTTTATCAGTACCTTCTCATTGGAGTCGTATTTATCTGGAGCGGTTTTGTTCGTTCTGGCCTTGGCTTCGGCGGCGCAGTGCTGTCGCTGCCGTTTCTCCTGCTCATCGTCAATGACCCACTGGTGTTTCTGCCACTGATTGCTGTGCACCTGTTGGTATTCGCCTCGCTGACCATCGTGCTCAACAATCGCCGACAACCCGCAGTGGCGGCTGGTCTGACCGGTTCGTCAGGCGTGGATGCTGCCCTGATGGCTCAGCGCGACAGCCCACATGGTGCTACAGTCGACTGGCCCTACCTCTGGAAGATCCTGGGGATCATGATCGTGCCGAAGATCATCGGCGTGCTTGGGCTCATCACCTTGCCGCCGCAGATCATGAGTATCATCATTTTCTGCATCGTGACTGCCTACGCGGTCAGTTACATCCTCGATCGGCCGTTCAAAAGTAATAGTCCAGTGCTCGACACGCTATTTCTGATGTTCGGTGGCTACATCAGTGGAACCTCTCTCATCGGCGCACCACTCATCGTTGCGGTCGTCGCCCAGCACCTCGATAAAGCCCAATTACGCGATACGCTATATGCGCTGTGGATCATACTCGTGTCGATCAAGATCGCCGCATTCATTTGGGCCGGGGTCGAGATGCAGCTGATTCACCATATGTGGCTACTCCCCTGCGCCGGTGTTGGCCATGTGATCGGGCTTCGGTTTCACCAGCACATGATCAGGGCCGAGACGAAGGTCTTCTTCCGCTGGCTCGGTTCCGTGCTGCTGCTGGTCAGTGCGATTGGGCTATGGAATGTGTTGAGCGGCTAGGCCGGGCTTAAGCGCATTATTAGCGCAGGGTCGCAACGTGCCTTAAACCGCCGAGCTGATCCATCTGTTCCTGAATCCAGCCAACGCGGCTCTGCACATAAGGGCTTGGGCGAGCCACGCTGAAACGTTTCGGACTGGGTAGCACAGCGGCCAGTCGCGCAGCCTGGCCAGCCGTTAGATTACGGGCACTGATGCCAAAAAAATGCTGACTGGCCGCCTCTACACCGTAGATCGCCTGTCCACCTTCAAGGCCAAACTCCGCCACATTCAGATACACCTCCATGATGCGACGCTTGGACCAGACTATCTCGAGACTCACCGCCAGAGGCGCTTCCAGCACTTTTCGAATGGTCTGGCGACCGTTCCAAAGAAAAAGGTTCTTTGCAGTCTGCTGGGTTATCGTACTGGCGCCCCGGAGCGAACGGCCGCGTCGGTAGTCTTCAACTGCCGTGGCAATGGCGCCTGGATCGATACCCCAATGGGACAGGAAGCGCTGATCTTCACTGGCGATCACAGCAAGTGGCATCCATGGCGATATCTGCTCCATATCGACCCACTCGTACTGAATTCGTCGCTGCTCGTTGGTAAGGCTATCTGCAAACATCACGGCAGAGCTCGGCGGATCCACGACTCGGAAGATCCCGATGATCAGCAATACGAATAGCAGGCTGCCTAGACAGATCCAGGCTAACCAGCGGGCGGCGCGTCGCAGACCGTGCCTGAGCCTCAAACGTCATGCTCCGTAGCGTTGATGAACGAGTAAACAGAGAAGTCATCGCGCTTCTGCCAACCTCGATTCTGCCAGTATCGTCTGGCCGCAGCGTTGTCATCGAGCACGAAGAGATGCGTTTTCAGTATGCCTTCCTGCTTCAGCGCTTCAAGACAGCGCCTGGTCAGCTCGGTACCAATGCCGGCACCCCGATGGCCCTCTCCCACCGTAAGATGCTGCAGATAGCCACGCTTGCCGTCATGCCCAGCCATGACTGTGCCGACGATCTCACCACCGTCCAGCTGCTGCTCGGCGACAAAGCTCAAGCCCGGATTTCGCTGAAGATATCGCGCTATGCCCTCACGCGAGTCCGCCTGACGCAGGCGCAAGCCTTGAGCGCCGCTCCAGAGTGCGATGACCTGCTCATAGTCTGCAATACTCATCTCGCGATAGACTATTTCGCGAGTGTTTGGCTGGGTCATTGGATACTGTTCCTGATCGTTTACCTGAGCCGAGACGATACACGACACTCGCTTGCCGCGGCAAAAATTCGCGGCACGAAACGGAATGCTCAGCCAGAGTCCAGGCGCTATCATGAACCATGATGGTATCGAAGCAGCAGAGTAAGGAGTCTGATGATGGCCACGATGGAAAAAGCACCCGACGAGCGCGCGATGTTGTCGGCGGTGGCGACGAGAGATGCACGCATGGATGGCAGGTTCGTCTATGGCGTCATCACCACTGGCATCTACTGCCACCCATCATGTCCATCGAGACCTGCACGCCCAGAGAACCTCCGTTTCTTTACAGACGCTGCGGCGGCTTCAGCCGCTGGCTTCCGAGCCTGCCGAAGGTGCCGAGCAGATGCGCCTGCGCTGAGCAGTCGCCTGCACACTATCGCACGTTTCATTCAGGCTGAAGCCGATGAAGTACTCGACCTCAAGACGCTTGCCTCCCTGGCCGAGCTCTCGCCTGCACGGTTTCAAAGAGCATTCAAAACTGAATTCGGCTCTTCACCGTTGGCATTCCAGCAGGCCTTCAGAGCAGAGCGCTTCAAGACAGCCTTGCGAGAAGGTAGCTCTGTCACTGCTGCCGGACATGGGGCTGGCTATGGCTCACCAAGCCGGGCTCACCTCCACGCAAAGCGCAGTCTCGGTATGATGCCATCGACCTTCCGTTCAGGTGGCCGTGGCGAGCACATCCATTTCGCGATTCGACAGACCAGCCTTGGTCTCATGATCATGGCCGCATCCTCACAAGGCCTGTGCCTGGTGGAGTTCGGCGATACGGAAGAGGCGCTTTATCAGCAGCTGGAAGCCAGCTTTCCCAATGCCGAGCTGCTACCAAGCCCCCAACGAGCCAAGCCTGCACTCGAGGCCTGGACGCTGGCGCTCGAAGCCCATCTCCGCGGCTCGGGCCCGAGACCTGACCTGCCACTGGATCTTCGTGGCACCGCCTTCCAGGTGTCTGTATGGCGCTTCCTGCTGACCATTCCCTGCGGCGAGACCATAAGCTACACAGCGCTGGCGGCAGGTATCGACAGACCGAGCGCGGTGCGAGCTGCTGCCACTGCCTGCGCAGCGAACAAGATAGCGGTACTGGTCCCCTGTCATCGAGTATTGCGTGGTGACGGGCAGCTTGGCGGCTATCGGTGGGGGCTGGCGCGTAAACAGGCGCTACTGCATAGCGAAAAAGCTCATTCGTAGTTACCAAAATTATCAGTGGACGCAAAAAACCTCTATTTGATACTAAAAATACCGCATATCGAACGTTAGTTTTTTGACGCAGCTCTACGCATTAGTACGCACCCCTTCAATCTGCCATTTTCTTGACTCGAAACCTGTAACAATCTGTTGCTTTTCCATTTCATCAAGCGTGGAAATGTTTACTTTCGAATTTCCGCGGATTCCCGCCGCTTTTCCGTCGCAGAAGCAGTCTACTATTCGATCATGTTCTGCCGATGTATGAAATTCAGCCAGACGGGAATTCAGTCAAAATGAATCGATCAAGCAAGCCGAAACGAGTTAAAGCCAAAGGCACTGAGCAGTTGCTACGCAAGCCACTTTTCTGGATGGCGTCCACTGCCTCCCTGACGGCTATTGCTGTAGCTATCACGATTGCCAGCAACGACATGCTTGATCAAATCGACTCTGCCACTGGAGCAGTCGCCACCGCGCCGCAGGCTGAGCTCAGCAATGCATATAGCAACGCGTGGGCAACGCCGGTGCTGGTGGAGGCTCCAGTAGCCGTATCAGCGACAGCTGAGGACCTTCCTGCGGTCGACTCCCCAGTGGCAATCGCCTCCGTAGAAGACGCTTTCGCGGCCGAGCACCTGATTGACGAGAATAGCGACTTCGGTTTCACGGTTACTGCGCAGCAGGAAGCCCGATACGAAGAGATCAACACTAATGCCAGCTATCCGGATCTCGAGACTCGCATGATCGAGATGCAGGCGCGCAGAGATGGCAAGCCCTTCGATGCAGAAGCCGTGTTGGCCGCACTGGCGACGCCCGCACCCTGGGCCGTTAACGACAGCGCTGTTGAGGCGCTGGACCTGACGCTTGAAGAGCAGCACGACGGTCGCGAATTTCTCAGCGTCGATCGCATGAAGATCGAATCACTTGTGGCAGGTGACCTTATCGAACTGCCGGTGGCATTCGAAGGCGGCATGATGCAGATGGAAGTCGAGCGGGTCGAAGTCGGCACGTCCGGCGCAGTGACCTGGCACGGCCGGATCACTGACTTCGAAGAAGAAAACCAGGTGTCTATTACGCAGGGTGAAGCCATTACCGTTGGCGGCATCACCACACCAAACGGCGTCTACATGGTGGAGTCCAGAGCGGAAGCCGGTTGGATAGTCCCCACCGGCACCCTGTTCAAGAACACGGAAGAAGAAGACGGAATACTACCTCCCGAGAACACGAATTCCTGATTTCTAAGATGCTGTCCTTTCGCCGGTCAGCCTAACCTTTGCAGTAGATTGGAGTTAGAGAAAAATGTTTCACGCCGTAGCCAAAACACGAAGCCAGAGCACCCAGAAGAGCTTCAGGAAAACTGTTTTTTCCGCAGCCTGCGCGAGCGGCCTGCTCATGTCAGCAGTCGCGAGCGCCGCGACCGTCGATGTACTCGTTGCCTATGACAGTGCAGCGAAAACCAAGCTTGGCGGTGAGCCAGCGGTTGCCATGCAGAGCTGGGTCAACCAGATCAATGGTTACTATGCGAATTCCCAGATCGATGTCCAGCTCCGCCTTGTAGGCACCGTTCTCCACGAAGAAGCATCCTCAGACATGTCAACCATGCTGCGCAGCCTTCAGGCGAACGCCGACATGCGTACTCAGCGCGATAAGCTCGGCGCAGATTTCGTCGTCATGATGAGCCCGAAAGCCAGCTGTGGTATCGGTTATATTTCTGTACTCGCAGCCTATGCCTATAGCATCGTTGGTCCACAGTGCGGGCCAATGACCATGGCTCACGAGCTCGGTCACAACATGGGTCTCAACCACTCCCGCAAGCAGGGCAATACTGGCGGTTATCGTTACGCCTATGGTCTGGGTCATGGCGTGGACTACTCGTTCAGCACCATCATGGCCTACGCCCATGTGTACTCGACCTCGCGAATGGGCAAGTTTTCCAACCCGAACGTCTCTTGCAATGGTCAGCCTTGCGGCATTCCAGCAGGCAAGCCAGGCGAAGCAGACTCTGCCCTGGCCATCAACAACGTCAAAGCCGAAATTGCGGCGTTCAAACCAACTGTCAGTTCAGCGCCCGTGTCTACTAGCCCGGCGCCTGTCACGACAAACCCGACACCAGCTGCCGGCAAGACTTACAGCTTCGTTGCAGCGCATAGCGGCAAGTGTCTGGATGTGAGCGGCAATAGCAAAGTTGATGGCGGCACCCTGGCTCAGTGGACCTGTCACGGCGGTCTCAACCAGCAATACACAGCGACAGCCGTTGGTGACTACATGACGCTGAAAGCAAAGCACTCCGGCAAGTGTCTGTCGATCGAGAGCAACAGCACATCCGATCGTGCCCGTCTGGTCCAGGCGACCTGTGACACCAGTAACCACAGCCATCTGTGGAAGTTCCAGACCACAGGGAGCCATGTGAATGTGGTCAACAGACGCAGCGGTAAATATCTGGACATCCGTGGCAACAACTCTGACAACCGTGCCGCGGTTCAGCAGTACAGCGCCACTGGTGGAAGCAATCAGAAGTTCTCGCTCAAGGCGATGTAATTACTCCAGATCGAGAAGCCCGGCCAGTCCGGGCTTTTTTATGCTTGCCATTTGCTGGTCCCAGCCTAGAATCGGCCGCTCCCAAGCATCGAGACGCCGATAAACATGCCGAACACAGCCAATAACTCGCCGCTTGTCAGATGGCTTTCTGCCATCGAGTCTAGCCGGTATTTCCAGATCTCCGTCATTACAATCATCGTTATCTCCGCGTTGACGATAGGCGCGAAGACTTATTCGATCCCACCATTCATGGAGCAGGCGATTACCGTCCTGGACTGGGGGATCACGATATTCTTCCTGATCGAAATTCTGCTACGCCTCACTGTTCATCCTGACAAGAAACGCTTTTTTCGTGACCCCTGGAACCTGTTTGATACCATCATCGTGATAGGCAGCCTGATTCCTCTGGAGCAAGCTGGGTCGGTACTTATCGGGCGCTTGCTACGGGTTTTCAGAGTGCTTCGCCTGGTATCAGTCGTGCCCGAACTGAGATACCTGATCACGGCCCTGCTCAAGGCGATACCTCGAATGGGCTACATAGCCCTGCTCATGTTCATCATCTTCTACATCTATGGCGCAGTCGGCTCGCTGATGTTCGAAAAGATCAATCCTGAGCTCTGGGGCGACTTGTCTATTTCGATGCTGACACTGTTCCGGATAGCCACCTTCGAGGACTGGACAGATGTCATGTATGAGACGATGGTGCATCACCCGCTGAGCTGGATCTATTATCTCACCTTCATTTTCCTGACCGCTTTTATATTTCTCAACATGATGGTTGGCGCGATACTGGAGGTAATGACGGCCGAAACCAACAAGCAGGCCTTGGGAGAGGCGAAGGATGAGCGCGATAATATGGCGCTGCAGCTGACCCAGATACAGGCACAGCTGGTTGAATTGCAGCGGAGCATCGATGGCAGCGCAAAGATGGAAGGCACTGACTCGAAGGCCTAGGCGGGTCTACTGACATTCAATATGGAAGCCATTGCGACCAGTGCGCTTGGCTTCATACATGGCCAGGTCCGCCCGTTTGATGAGTTCTTCCGGGCTGAGCTCGGCATCGTACGTGATAGCCATTCCGATGCTGGCGGTCACCGAAATCGAGTCCCCATTTTCAAGCTCGACCGGTGCACCAATAGCATCAGACATTTTCCTGGCGAGCCCTTCGTAGTCATCGTCGGTCTCCGAAAGGCCTTCCAGCACGACCACGAATTCATCACCCGCGAGGCGCGCGACGCTATCTGTTTTTCTTATAACGTGCTGCAGTCGTTCGACCACTGTCTTGAGGAGCAGATCTCCGGCATTGTGCCCGTAGGTGTCGTTGATCTGCTTGAAGCGATCCAGATCGATGAATGCCGCGGCCAGTGCTCGTCTGTTCCGACTGCTGCGGGCCAGAGCGGTATCAAGCAACTCCTCCATCCCACGTCTGTTGAGTGCGCCGGTCAGACCGTCATGCGTGGCCTGGAACTGTAGTGACTTTTCCACCTGCTTTGCCAGGCTGATGTCCTGCACCAGGATGTAAAATCCAAGCACGCCAGCGGCATTGCCAGCAGTTTTCTGACCCGCCGCTCCGTCGGCGATATTTGGTACGTAGGTGACGCCAATGTAGCGTTCGCTACCGTCCGGCTGGGTATGCTGCCGCTCGTAAGCAACACGTTCCCCTGCCAGCACTCGCTGTATATAGGACTTTGAATTCTCGTAGTTTTCAGGACCAATGAAAGACTTGATGGTCCGCCCCTTCAATTCATCGGCATCCACGCCAAACCAGTCACTGAAGGTCGCGTTGTTGAACTGGTATCGTTCTTCGGCATCGGCGTAGGCAATCAGCACTGGCAGATTGTCTGTGATGGTACGCAAGCGGAAATCACTTGCTTCGAGCGCATCGAGAGCCTGCTGCAAGTTTGCTGTGCGCTCCTTCACTCTTGCTTCGAGGTGCTGATTGGCTGCTTCGAGCTCTGCATCATGCTCGAGCAATTCCTTGAACAATGACTCGAGAGACGAGACGAGGTGTTGTCCCTCCTGATAATACACACGTTCAGGAAAGCTGATGCGCCGGTCACCTCTTCGCAGCCGCTCTGCGATATCAGTCAGCACTTCTAGTGGTTTAGTGATCCAGCCGGCGACCCAGCCTATCAACAGCATGAATAGTAGCGCGAGCGTCAAGCCTATCAGGAGCACCCGCGATTGCAGCTCGTCGACCGATTTCATGGCAAAATCGTTGTTCTGTCGAACTATTACCTGCCAGCCGAGGCTGTCCAATGCAGATAGGCCGCCGGTATCGGTATAGCCGGTCAGGTAAGCCTCATTGTCGGGCCAGCGATGGAGAACGTAATTACTGCCACTCTCGCTAGCAAGCTCTACGAGGTCATCAACGACTGTGTCTTCCAGGTCGGGTGGACCAAGCAGAACCTGGCCCCTGCTGTCGACGATTACCGCTTCGACGGGTCCATGAATGGATACCGCGGACACTACCGATTCTGCCAGGGCCTTTGCCCAGCCCCAATCGAGATAGGCGGCAAGGACTGCGTTCTGGCCGGTAGCCAGTTTCACCGGCAGCGCGATGTCCAGGAACCTTCGGGGTTCGTTGCGAGGCGGCAAGAGCGCCTCAAGCAACACTGCGGCATGGACATCGCCGAAGTACACTGCTTCCCGCCCTGCCTGAAACCAGGGCCGATCTGAGACGCCGGCGCCTTCGAGAAGTTGCCCGGTACTGACCACGACCTGGCCGGAGGTATCGACAAAACCGATCCAGACATAACTCGGGTAAACTTTTTGCAACTCGTTCAGCCAAAGGCGCGTCGCGCCCGCACGCTGCAGAAATAATCCTGTTGAAGTCGAGACCGAAGCCACCACACTGAGATCATTAAGATGGGATTCGAGACCATTGTTGAGGCGCCTGGCCACCTGTTTCGCAAGGTCGGCCATAGCCACCCCGCGCTCCTGCACCACACGCTTGCCGGCGCTATAACCAAGCAAGAGGCTCAGCGCCAGCGTCAGCACGAGTGCTATCGCGCCGAAGGTGAGCGTAAGCCCGGTCTTGACCCGGATGCTCATGGCGACGAAGCGGCTCTGTTGTTCGTTTTGGCTACCTTGGTGGATCCAGCTACGGCCTTTCGGATCTGAGTCAGCTCGTCCCGGGTGAGATCACGCCACTGACCCGGTCTCAGCTTACCAATACCGACCATCATGATTCGGGTCCGGCGCAAGCGAGTCACCTCATAGCCGAGATACTCACACATGCGGCGAATCTGTCGGTTGAGGCCCTGGGTGAGGATGATACGGAATTCATGACGACCCAGCAGCTCGACGGTACAGGGGCGGGTTACGGTGTCGAGAATTGGAACACCCTTCGCCATCTGCGTTGCAAACTGGGGCGTAAGTGGACGGTCGACCGTCACCAGATATTCCTTGTCGTGTGCGTTTTCCGCCCGCAGGATCTTGTTGACGATATCGCCGTCGCTGGTGAGAAAAATGAGCCCTTCGGAAGGCTTGTCGAGCCGGCCGATCGGGAAAATTCGCTCTTTATGACCGATCGCGTCGATGATGTTACCTCGAACATGACGCTCCGTCGTGCAGGTGATGCCGACGGGCTTGTTATAAGCAATATAGACCCGATCTTCATGACTCGCATCAATGGCGCCAATGCGACGACCATCAACCTGCACGTGATCACCATCCATCACACGCGTGCCGAGCTCCGGAATCCGACCATTGAGTAGCACACGGTTCTGCTCGATAAGCTTGTCTGCCTCTCGTCTGGAGCAATAGCCAGACTCGCTGATGAATTTGTTGAGGCGCTTGCCTTCGGGACTCGTCAATCTATTCGTATCCTTAATCCAGAATAAAGAATGTTCGCCGGCGGGATCTGATAGACTGACCGAACAGTCTGCCCTTTTCAGTAAACAGCTCGTCCCATTTCAGTTTATCCCGTAGTCACTCTGAAACGGCGTCTTCAACTGACATTCTGCCGAAACAGACCACTGCAATCCATGGAGAATTTGAAATGCAAACCCTCACCGAATATGGCCAACGCACCATCAACGATATGGCTTCCCGCTACGGCGTGTCTACCGATGCCATCATGTGCATGCTCTATGCCGTCATGAATGGCAATGGCAGCATGGCGCAGTTCAACTGTCCCGAGTTCGGCGGTGGCGGGCAGTGGATGCAGGGGGGGATGACCATGGTTGGCGACATGTTCAATTATGGTCTCAAGGCCTCGGTAGACAACGTCTGCGGCGAGCTGTCACGACTGCTCCAGCAGCAGGAACAATTGTTCGTGCCGGTAAAAAAGCCGAGCTACAGCAATTCCGGTCAGCAGCAGAACAATGGTGGCTACGGTCAGCAGCAAAGTAGCGGTGGTGGCTTTCAGCAGCAGGGTCAGGGCGGCGGGTATCAGAGCCAAGGCAACTCCCAGCAGCAGGGCAACTTCGCCCAGGGCGGCATGTTCGGCGGCAACAACAGTTTCAACAACTGGTGGCCGGACGGCCTTGGCGCGGCGTCGTCTACCGGCGGGCAGAACAATATTCGCTACGCCGTTTTTCCTGCGACGCATCGTCTTGCGGTCGAGCGAAATGGGCAAGTGACCGTGTATGACACGCTGGATCATCAGATCGGCGGTGTTTCACAGCAACAGGGCGGCGATACCTCGCTGACGTTTACCAGTCAGTACGGCCTGGTGAATGCCAACCAGCTGCCAATCATTTCTGCTGACGGTGTCGATCAGAACCAGGACTCGAACCAGAGCGCCAGTCAGAACAGTTCATCGAACCAGACCAACCAGTTCGACCAGGCGCCACAGCAGAATGTGAATCAGTCACAGCCACTTCCGCAGCAGTCGGATTCATCCAGCCTGGCCGAAAGCGATGTGTTCGCCGCCATCGAAAAGTTGGCGGGCCTGAAAGATAAGGGCTACATCAGCGAAGACGAGTACGCGACGAAGAAGACTGAGTTGCTCAAGCGGCTATAAATACTGCTGCTGTGCTTCTCGATAGCAGCCGATGGTTGTAGTCGCGATGACATCCCAGGAAAACTTCTGTCTGGCGATTTCGAGACTGATCTTACCCATGGCGGCTGCTAAGGCCCTGTCTTCATAAAGCTCGGTGATTGCACTCGCAAGCGCTTCAGGCGACCGAGGGTCGACGAGAATGCCGGAGCGTCGATCGTCGATAATGACGGGAATGCCCCCCACTCTGGTGCCGATCAGCGGTAGCCCACAGGCCATCGCTTCAAGTCCAGCGATGCTGGTCGCTTCCATCAGGGAGGGCAGAATGCCCACATTTCCAGCGCTAAACACCTCGGGCATTTCCGCGTTGGCTACTGCACCAAGCATGTGAACCTGTCCGGAGAGTCCACCTGACTTGGTAATTCGCTCGAATTCATCTCTTTCCGCGCCATCGCCGGCGACTATGACATGCAAGTCCGGAAGTTCAAGGGAGGCTATTGCCCGGGCAAAGTAGAGCACGCCGTTCTTCTCCACCAATCGTCTCGCCAATACTGCTACGAAGGCATCCGAGGGAATACTCAAGGCCGAGCGCAAATCAGAAGCGCGGGGGTAGAAGCGAGTCGTGTCGGCACCGTTGGATATGAAGCGGGTTGGCTTGTCATAACCGGTCGCGAGCGTCGCCTGAACGAGCTCGTCGCTCGGCGCCAGCACCATGTCTGCAATGATTAGCTGTCGGCGCATCTTTTCCAGCACCTTGCCCCCTTGAGTCGCCCTTTTGAGGAAGGAGGAGGTATGGTTGGTGAATATGACCGGCACGCCGAGACCCCGGGATGCTGCCAGTGGACGCATCCCATGAATGTGCAGTACTTCAAACCCCTCGGATGTAACCAGTTTCCTGAGTATTCGTCGCAACCTGAAGTCATAGAAGAAGTGACTGTCCGGCAGCGGATAGCGACGAACGTCGATGCCATCCATAATTTCTGAATCTGGCAGAGCCGCATCCGACTTTCGGGTCACGACGACCACTCGATTGCCCTGGGCCACCATCGCCTTGGCAAGCTCGTGCACGTGCGTCTGTACACCGCCCACACTCGGTGGAAATTCGTTCGAAACCATCACGACTTTCATGGCCTTCATAGCGAGGATTCCCTGAGCAGGCGATCGGTTATTCTTGCGGCCGCTTTCCCGTCACCATAGGGGTTATGGGCGAAGGCCATACTTTGGTAGAGCGCCTCGTCATCCAGGAGCGCCAGTACGCCTTCAGTGATTCTGGCGCCGTCGGTGCCAACCAGCCGAACCGTGCCCGCTGCCACGGCTTCCGGTCGTTCTGTAGTATCACGCATGACCAGTACAGGCTTGCCCAACGAAGGCGCTTCTTCCTGAACCCCTCCGGAATCAGTCAGGACAATATGGGATTTCATCATCAGGTAGACAAAGGGCAGGTACTCGAGAGGCTCGATCAGGTGAACATTGTTCACCGCTTTGAGAATACGATTGACCGGCTCGCGCACGTTAGGATTAAGGTGTACCGGGTAGACTATCTGCAAATCCGGTTTCGCCGACGCCAGCGCCTTCAAAGCCTCGCAGATGTTTTCGAAGCCCCGCCCAAAATTTTCGCGCCGATGACCGGTAACCAGCAGAACCTTCGCTGAAAGCACTTCGTCAGAAAGCGGAAGCGCCGCACGACAAGACGCCGCGATCGCTTCGTTGTCCCGCAGCTGCGCCACGACCGATAGAAGTGCGTCAATGACAGTATTACCGGTAACGAGAATCTGTGATTCGGCAATATTCTCCTTCAGCAGATTCTGCCTGGCCATCTCGGTCGGCGCAAAATGCAGCTGAGCCAGTGACCCGGTCAGGCGCCGGTTCATTTCTTCCGGCCAGGGCGAACGCATGTTCCCTGTACGCAGGCCCGCCTCGACGTGAAACACTGGGACTTGCTGATAGAAGGCAGCAAGACTGGCAGTGAGTGTGGTCGACGTATCGCCGTGGACGCCGACCCAGTCGGGTTGAAAATCCTTTAGTACATCCCGGAGCCCCGGCAGTAAGCGCGCTGTGAGATCGGTGAGATCCTGGTTAGGCAACATGACATCGAGATCGTAATCAGGCTCTATCCCGAAAAGCGACAGCACCTGATCGAGCATGGCCCTGTGCTGAGCAGTGACGCAGACTCTCACATCGCAGTCGGTGAGTTTCAGTTGACGCACCAGCGGTGCCATCTTGATAGCCTCAGGCCGCGTTCCAAAGACCAGCAGCATTCGCATTCCGACTTGTTCCCTCTTCAGGTAATCCAGATTCAAGGATCGAGGTTAACCTCGCATGGGCTCTGCCACAAGCAGATCTCAGTGCGAGGGGCGCTCGGCCTCTGCCGCACCTGAAGCATCTACATCCTGATCCCGCAGGTGGAAGATTTCTGCCTTCTTGCCCTTCTCGGCCGAGAAAGTGGCCACAGGCTCCCCCGTCTGGAACGGTGGGGCACTTGGCTGCTTACGACTGCTGAGATGCAGGTAATAGTCGTAGCGATCCTCTGCGCCGACAGGATGATCGGTCATCGCGTCGCGAGGCTTATCCATTCGATCAAGCACAAAGGTGATGGCACGCGCGTTGCTGAAGACGCTTGCCTCAGGCGAGGTGTTGTCTTCAATCCATCGCTCGGCCGATTTCAAATGGCTGTCTTCGAAGACTGAGACCGAGAAACTTTCAACTATGAGCGTGAGACCCAGCAGGATGGCGAACACTCTGGCCGATTTCGGAAATCTGCTGCGCTGTTGAATGAGTCCCGGCAATACAGCAGCAAGAATCAGCAACACCAGAAGCATGATATAGCGGGCGGCGACGAACTGATATTCGATGCAGAACATGGCCACTGGCAGGGCAGCCAGCGCAATGTAAGCCTTCAGTGCCGGCGCCACCGCGCTGACGCGCCACGCTTTCGTAAGCAGGTACAGCACTGGAATAATGATCGCGGTCTTGAAAGCCTTGATCAATGAAAGCAGCAACAGTACAGCCAGCATCCAGAGATAGAGCCCGGTCGCGTGACGGTCGGAGTATTCGTTCAGAACCGTCTCACCGAGTATGGCGGACTGCGTCGAAATAGTGGCTGGAATTCTGCTGAGTCGATCAGTGTGCTGCATTGCCCAATGCAGATCGTCCTGATTCAGATAATACAGCACACCCACCAGCACACTGAACGCGATACCACAGCCCAGCACCAGCGGCGAACGAAAGACCCGCGTGCGGCTGCCCCCGGTAAATGCGAGAACAAACGGCGCCAATAACAGCACGAATCCTTCCTGCTTGAACAGGCCGGCGAGCAGCTGCAGAACGAACCAGAGCAAAAAGAACCACCGAGGCGCACCGCGTTCGAAGTGAATCAGACTGGCCAGGGCCGCAAGCGAAAAGGCCCAGAGCCCCCAATCCCGATAGACCTGCTCTTTCAACTCGTTGAGCTGAGGCAGCAGAACGATAAGCAGCACTGCCGCCAGGGTGGTGGTCCATCCCCGGTCGTGCTGTCTTACGATATAGACGAAACTCAGGCTTGTAAGCGTCGCCAGTCCAACGCACACCACGTGGCCCGCGTGCAGCAGGCTCAGACCGGTAGCACTGCTGACGAGCGAAATGAGAATCGAAAGAAAAGGATAGTAGTACAGCGCAAGCGCCGCTTCGAGCCCCTCCTGCGAAAAGACCCTCGCTACAGTCAGATAAAGCGCCCCGTCGCTACTGAGCGGATAACTCACCAGCAGTATCTTGATCAGTGCACCGAGCAGGCAGAGCACCAGTGTCGTCACATAGGGATGTTCAACACTTCGATTCAGGAGGATAGTAAGACTTTGTTTCAACGGCATCGTACGCATGTCAGATTGAGTGAAAATGAGGACTGGCTTGCGGCATATACGTCGCCATCTCGGGCGCGAATGCTACCACGCAGGCGGTCTGCCAGTCATCGGCACATACGACTACCGCAATACTGGAGGACCTGCGATGACGCATGACACAACAAGCCGAACGAAGCCGGAGCGACAAGCGCTCAACGATGCGACCGATCCGAGTGACCCCTATGCTCGAGAACAGCAGACCTTTGCCAGGCTCGATGACGAGGCAATAGAACGTCTGAAGCCTTATGGCAGCCTCGAAAGGCACGACAAGGGCGACGTCCTCTTCTCACGTGGCGACCGAGGGGTCGACTTCCTGCTTGTACTCAGTGGCAGTATCGAGATCTACGAACTTGATACAGATAATGTGTCGCACGTCCTCACGGTTCACGAGGCAGGACAATTCAGTGGAGAGCTGGATCTCTTCAATGACAGGATGGTACTGGTTGGGGCCCGTGCTGCAGAGCCAACAGAGGTGCTGCGGATTCCCCGCCCCCAGTTCTACCGAATGATGAGTGCAGAGCAGGACATAAGCGACATCATCATGCGCGCGCTTATCCTTCGCCGTACCGGCGTCCTCAATCATGAGCAGGCTGGTGTGACCATCTTCGCTGAAGCAGGCGACGGCGAAAGCCTCAGAATCCGTCGTTTCCTCGAACGAAATGGCTACCCGAGCCATCTGCTGATAGCCGACGGCTCTACAGAGGCGGAAAGTTTTGCAGGCAATCACCACATAGACATGTCACGCCTGCCGGTGGTCGTAAGCCCCCGTCAGGCTGTGCTTTACCAGCCGACCAATCCCGAACTCGCGGACCAGCTTGGCCTTACCGAGAACCTGGAGCAGAACAAGGTCTACGACGTGATTGTGGTCGGCGCCGGCCCGGCCGGTCTCTCGGCGGCAGTGTACGCGGCATCCGAGAGCCTTAGCACGCTGGTCATCGAAGTCGAAGCGCCCGGTGGTCAGGCTGGCACCAGCTCCAAGATCGAAAATTACCTCGGATTCCCGGTAGGCATCTCAGGTCAGGCGCTGGCAGGTCGAGCCTGGATTCAGGCGCAGAAGTTTGGTGCCCGTTTCGCCGTTTCGCGACCGGCCAGTCGTCTCGACTGCTCTACCCGCCCATTCATCATTCATATCGACGACGAATGCAGTGTGAGCGCCAAAGCCGTAGTCATTGCGACGGGGGCCACCTACAGAAGGCTGGATTTGTCGAACTACAGCCAGTACGAAGGTCAGGGCATCCATTACGCAGCTACAGCAATGGAGGCTCAGCTGTGCTCAGGAGAAAACGTGGTGGTCGTGGGTGGCGGCAATTCCGCAGGTCAGGCTGCCGTCTTTCTTTCGAGACATGCAAGACAGGTTCATATGCTGGTCCGTGAAGATACACTGACCGAGACCATGTCGGACTATTTGATACAGCGCATAGAAGACTCCTCATCCATAAGCGTCCATACTGCAACCGAACTGACGGCCCTCGAAGGTGACCGGTTTCTCAAACAGGTGAGCTGGCAGACGCGTGACGAGTCAGCACAGACACACGATATCCGGAACGTATTCGTACTGATCGGCGCTGTGCCTAACACAGACTGGCTCCGCGACTGTCTTCAGCTGGACAGCGAGGACTTCGTCGTCACAGGCGCGATGGTCAAGGGCGCACAACCTTCTTCAGCATTCACAACTTCCATAGAGGGCGTATTTGCTGTGGGCGATGTACGCGCCGGCTCTGTGAAGCGTGTTGCGTCCGGTGTGGGTGAAGGCTCCGTCTGCGTGCAGCATGTTCATGCTTATCTCAATGGTCTGACTGACTAAATTCAAATACGTTGAGTCATAATGAAAGAAATTCTGATCGTAGGCGGTGGTGCAGCCGGTTATTTCGCTGCAATCTCTGCCGCCACCGCCTTCAAGGCCTCCGGGCGCGAGGCGCGCATCACCATCCTCGAAGGTAGTTCTTCCCCGCTCGGCAAGGTTCGGATCTCCGGCGGCGGACGCTGCAATGTCACGCATGATTGTCCCGACGCGAGCGACCTCGTCACCTTTTACCCGCGTGGTGAAAAGGAGTTACTCGGCCCCTTCTATCATTTCGGCGCCATGAATACCGTCGCCTGGTTCGAAGCAGAAGGTGTCGCGCTCAAGACTGAGCAGGATGGTCGGATGTTCCCCGTCTCGGACTCATCTCAAACTATCATAGATGCCTTGCTTGCTGCGGCGAATCGACTCGGCGTCAGACAGCTGCTGAATCAGAGGGTGGGCACGATTGAGCCAGCCGATCAGGAGCCTGGAACTTCGGCATCGCGCTGGCGCGTGTCCACGGCAGGACAGTCAGTATTCGAAGGCGACGCGGTGATCGTCTGCTCCGGGAGCAGTCCGCACATCTGGCGTTCGCTGGCGGCCCTGGGTCTCGATATCGTGCCAGCGGTCCCGTCCCTGTTCGCATTCGACACGCGCGACACTCGCTTGCGAGATCTTGCAGGCGTCAGCGTACAGGACGCTCATGTCCAAATCGAAATACCAGGCGCGCGGTCGAATACTGAAGCCAGCGGCCCTTTGCTCATCACTCATCGTGGCGTGAGCGGGCCAGCCATTCTACGTCTCTCTGCATGGGGCGCGACCGCACTTGCAGCCTGTGAGTATCAGTTCGGGCTGCGCATCAACTGGCTAGGCAACTGCACAGCTGCAGAATGCCTTGCCGGGATTAATGACGCTCGTCCCGCTCTGGCAAAGAAAAAGGTAATCGGCAATAGTCCGTTTTCACTGCCTACGCGGCTGTTCGCGAGTTTGGCGGAGCACGCGGGCATTGATCAGGATCAACGTTGGGCCGATCTCGGCCGCGAGGAAGCGCGCCGTCTGGCCGACATACTCACCAACAGCGTGCTGCGAATAAACGGCAAAAGCACGAACAAGGACGAGTTCGTAACTGCTGGGGGCGTCGCACGCTCCGAAATCGACTTTCGAAATTTCGCCGCGCGCCGGTTTCCCGGTCTGTTCCTGGCGGGTGAAGTCATCGACATCGACGCTTTGACTGGAGGATTCAATTTTCAGGCTGCCTGGACCGGTGGCTATCTCGCTGGCAACGGCCTGGCCGAAGCCTTATAAGTACAGCCTCTTCCGGCGCCTGCCAAGTATTCATTTAACTGTCATGAATGAGTCATCTAGACGACATGGCAGTGTCACAACCCATCCCGATACTGAAGCCCTTCGAATCAATACGCCAGCTGCGCCACCAGACGCACGGCATCGAGAGGCTTTATGGAATCAGTCATACGCGTCACCAATCTGTCGAAGACCTTCGGCAAGGGTGGAAAAGCACTTCATGATGTCAGCCTGACTATAGCCCCGGGGGAGATGGTCGCGCTGATTGGTCCATCAGGTTCAGGCAAGTCTACGCTGCTTCGACATCTCGCTGGATTATCGCAGGGTGATCGGGAACAGGGCCGAATAGATGTGCTCGGTGCCCCGGTGCAGGTCAACGGCAAGCTTGACTCTGACGTTCGTCAGACCCGCTCGAAAATCGGTTACATCTTTCAGCAGTACAACCTCGTCAATCGCATGAGTGTCATGAGCAATGTGCTGATCGGCGCTCTCGGCAGGATAGCCACCTGGCGTGGCTGCCTCAGCTTTTTTACCAAGGAGGAACAGGCTCTGGCGCTGGAGTCGCTACGCCGGGTCGGCATGGATGCTTTCGTCAATCAGCGCGCCTCCCGTCTTTCTGGTGGTCAGCAACAGCGTGTGGCAATTGCCCGCGCCCTCACCCAGCAGGCAGAACTCATTCTCGCCGATGAACCCATTGCATCGCTTGACCCCGAGTCATCCCGCAAGGTGATGGAGATTCTGGCCGACATCAATGACCGCGACGGCAAAACGGTGGTCGTGACCCTGCATCAAGTCGACTACGCCTGCAAATTCTGCCCTCGTGCGATTGCGCTCAAGGATGGGCGGATCGTGTTCGACGGGCCTTCCACGATGCTGACGCCCGCGCGCCTCAACGCTATCTATGGCACCACAACATTCAGCGACGAACCAGAACTACCCACTCGACCACCACTGAAAATTGCCGGCGGTCTGGCGATTGCCTGACCACTTCAATTCATAAGAAAACCAGCTCAACACATGTCCAGGAGTACACACATGAAACATTGGCTTCGCACACTTTCACTCGCCACCACAATGACCGTAGCCGCTAGCGGCAGCGCACTGGCAGCAGATAAAGACATCAAGGAAATCAATTTCGGCATCATTTCTACAGAGTCGTCACAGAATCTCAAATCGGTCTGGACACCATTTCTCGACGACATGCAGGAAGAGCTAGGTGTCGAGGTCAATGCCTTCTTCGCCTCGGACTACGCGGGCATCATCCAGGGCATGCGCTTCGGTAAGGTCGATGTCGCCTGGTACGGTAACAAGTCAGCCATGGAAGCGGTTGATCGTGCCAACGGCGAGATCTTCGCGCAGACCGTCGATAACGAAGGCAATCCCGGCTACTGGTCGCTCCTCATTGCCCGCAAGGACAACGAGAAGCTCAACACCATGCAGGACGTGCTGGACAACGCCAAGGACCTGAACTTTGGCAACGGCGATCCCAACTCGACTTCAGGCTATCTCGTTCCAGGCTATTACGTGTTCGCACTGAATAATGTCGATCCCAAGACTGCGTTCAAGCGCACCGTCAACGCCAGTCATGAGGTCAACCTGCTTTCGGTAGCCAATGGCCAACTCGATGTCGCCACCAACAATACCGAAAATCTGCGTCGGCTCGAAATCACCAATCCTGAACAACACGCCAAACTGAAAGTGCTTTGGAAATCCCCACTTATTCCCGCCGATCCCATCGTCTGGAACAAGGAACTACCAGAAGCCATGAAGGTCAAGATCAAGAACTTCTTCCTAACCTATGGCACTGAAGACGCTGCAGAGAAGGCAGTACTGGCGGCCTTGCAATGGGCACCGTTCGTTGAGTCCAGCAATGACCAACTGCTGCCGATCCGTCAGCTGGAGCTTTTCAAATCGAAGCAGGAACTTGAGCAGAACGCGAGCATGGCGGCTGCTGAAAAAGCCGAGAAGATTGCTGCGATCGACAAGCAGCTGACCGAGCTCGGCAAGCGACAGGCGATGATCGAAAAACAGCAAGCTTCAGTTCAGTAGTTGGAGAAGAGCATGCAACCAGTCACAGCCCCTACGCCGATCGTCAAAGATCCAGTGACTCCCAGCTTGTTCCGCCTGCTGGGCTGGGGTCTGCTGCTGGCTGTCCTGGTCTGGTCCTGGAATGGCGCAGAAATGCGCCCGATGGACCTGATCACGGATAGTGGCAACATGGCAACCTTCGCTGCCGACTTCTTCCCGCCAGACTTCACCAACTGGCGCATGTATCTCGAAGAGATGATCGCCACAGTGCACATCGCGCTCTGGGGAACTCTTCTTGCCGTTATTCTCGCCGTACCCTTTGGCATCCTGTGTGCTGAAAATATTACGCCCTGGTGGATTCATCAGCCATTACGTCGATTGATGGATTCGTTCAGGGCCATCAACGAAATCGTCTTCGCCATGCTGTTCGTGGTAGCGGTCGGCCTCGGACCCTTCGCCGGGGTACTCGCCTTATTCATTCATACCACTGGCGTACTCGCCAAGTTGTTCGCCGAGGCTGTCGAAGCCATCGAGCCCGGCCCTGTGGAGGGCGTTAGAGCGACTGGAGCGAACGCCTTGCAGGAAGTCATCTACGGTGTCATCCCGCAGATCATGCCGCTGTGGATCTCGTACGCGTTATACCGATTCGAATCCAATGTCAGGTCAGCCACAGTTGTCGGCATGGTCGGCGCCGGGGGTATCGGTGTGCTGCTCTGGGAGAACATCCGCAGTTTCCAGTTCGCCCAGACCTGCGCAATCATGATCATCATCATCCTGGTCGTTTCAGCGCTCGACGTGGCTTCACAGGCAATACGCAAGAGGTTTATATGAGCCCGTTTTATCGCCCCACGTTGTCTAGACAAGTGGAGGCTTTCTGATGGCTATTTATCAGGAGGTCGCCCGTGCGCTCGAGCAGGACATCAGGCAGAACTTTCGCAGCGGGGATTACCTGCCTTCCGAGGCCGTTCTCGCACAGCGCTTCTCGATCAACCGACACACGCTGAGACGAGCAGTCGACGAGTTGATCGATGCAGGTATGCTGCTGCGCCAGCATGGCCGTGGCACGCAGATCATTGAACAGGCGGTCGAATACGACATTGCTTCGAGGGCACGGTTTACCGAATCCGTCGAAGCCTCTGGCCACCTCGCTGAAGCCCGGGTGATCGAGCGCAAGTTGCTAACCGCCGATGCAACACTCGCGCGAGCGATGTGGATCGCACCCGGCAGTCCGGTGCAGCTGATCGAGACGCTTCGCAGTGTAGATGGTCGACCAGTCACACTGATCAGCCATTATCTGCACGCCACAGCTCTCCCCGAAATTGCCAGGCATTACGATGGTGGTTCCCTGCATGCCTGTATTGGCACCCATTACGGACGCCGTCTCAGTCGGCGCCAGGGCCTTATTTCAGCTGTCATGCCAAGCCGGCGTGAGTCTGTACTACTGCAATTCCCGCGCAACATGCCGCTGCTGAAAGTCCGTTCCAATAATGTCTGTGTCAGCTCAGGCGAGGTGCTGGAGTACAGCGTCGCACGAAGCCGCTGTGATGCCTTCGAGTATCGCGTGCAGCCTGGCCTTGAACCTTCTCCTGCCGAGTCGACCGTCCGTTTACCACCGAGAGATCCAAACCATGAGCATTGATTCCGCCCTGCGTCAGCGTAGTCCTGACGCACAGCAGAGACAGCGCGTGATCAGCGTGCTGGCACGAGCCGGTACGCAGGCGCTTGAACAGTATTACAGCAGCCTCCCTCAGTTACCCGAGTTTCGCTTTATCCGCAAGCCGGAATGCGGACTGGCGCTTGTCAGGGGCCGAATTGGCGGCACAGGTGGTGCCTTCAATGTTGGCGAAATGACCATGACACGCTGCGCCGTTGAGAACGAAGCTGGGGTAAGAGGCTTTGGGTATGTCGCGGGGCGAAATCGCCGCCACGCAGAACTCGCCGCCATCTTCGACCTGCTACTGCAGCTTGATGCATCCACTCATGAGTCAGCACTGATTACCCCACTTGAACAGGCCTGGCGGGCTGAGCGTGAACAGACCTCGCGCAAGGCGGCCGCTACCAAGGTGAATTTCATGACCATGGTCAGGGGAGAGTCCGAATGAACACGATGGTGAGTGGCTTACAGGATGCCTCCACCCAGGCTCAGCAGATCTTCCGCAACATCCTCGGTGCCATGGCCGAACCTGGCCGTCTGTTCCAGCTGGATAAACTTGATGGACCAGCAGGATTGAACAGCGCCACCTGGCAGAGCTGCCTGGCACTGGCCGACCTCGATACGAATATATGGATCGAACCCGCAGTGAGAACACCACAGGCTCTTGACGCACTGCGCTTTCATACCGGCTGCCGCTATACCGAGCAGGCGGAGGATGCGGACTTCGCGATCGCCAGCTCTAATCTCGCCACACCGCTGTCCACCTTCAAGCAGGGGTCGGATGAGTATCCCGACCGCTCTTGTACGCTGATTGTTCAGGTGAGTGATCTGACAAGGGGCCAAAGACTTCGACTGACAGGGCCTGGAATACAGTCCGAAAGAACGATCACGATTGCAGACATCGGTCCCGATTGGGTTGCGCAGCTCCAGTTCAATCGCAAGGCCTTCCCCTGCGGAATTGACCTGATTCTAACCTCAGGCGAACTGCTCATGGCCCTGCCCCGGACCACGCAGATCACCTTAATCAATGAATGCGCTTCGAAGGAGGCAACATGTACGTCGCAGTGAAAGGTGGCGAACAGGCCATCGATGCCGCTCACACCTGGCTGGCTGATGACCGTCGTGGCGATCGCAGTGTCCCGCCGCTGCTGGTGGATCAGATTCGCGCGCAGCTTGGCCTGGCAGTCGATCGGGTAATGACGGAAGGCTCTCTCTACGATCCTGAGCTGGCAGCATTGGCCTTGAAGCAGGCGAGCGGCGATACGATAGAAGCGGTCTTCCTGCTCAGGGCCTACCGCAGCACCCTGCCGAGGCTCTACGGCACGAAGCCGGTAGAGAGCAGCGACATGAGTGTCCGCCGCCGAATCTCCGCCAGTTTCAAGGATCTTCCGGGGGGGCAGGTGCTCGGCCCAACCTACGATTATACCCACAGACTACTCGACTTCACGCTGCTGGCGGATGCCGAAGCTGAGGCCGACTCTTCCGACGCCGGCATCCCGTCTGCGTCACTGGCGGATACTGTCCTCGAGCCTTGTCCAAAAATCCTGGAACTGCTGAATCGAGAGGGACTGATTGAAGCGGCCTCTTCAAGACAAGGTGTGAGCGATGAGCTTGAAGTACCCGGGGATCTCACGAGGGATCCATTGAGTTTTCCTGCCCCACGAGACGTTCGGCTGCAGGCGCTGGCCCGCGGCGACGAAGGCTTCCTGCTCGCACTCGCCTACTCCACCCAGCGCGGTTACGGCCGTAACCATCCCTTTGCCGGAGAGATCAGGAGTGGCGATGTCGCTGTCGAGATCGTGCCGGAGGAGCTCGGCTTCCCGGTGGTCATCGGCGATATCGAAATAACAGAGTGCGACATGATCAACCAGTTCGCCGGAGATGGCATCAGCAAGCCGCGCTTTACCCGCGGCTATGGGCTCGTATTCGGCCGAAGCGAGCGCAAGGCAATGGCGATGGCGCTGGTTGACCGCGCACTGCGGGCCAGGGAGCTTGGCGAGACAGCCGAGTCACCAGCGCAGGATGAAGAATTCGTGCTGGCCCACTGTGACAATCTCGACGCTTCCGGATTCGTCTCTCATCTAAAACTACCGCACTACGTCGACTTTCAGTCTGAACTGGTGCTGCTGAGGCGGTTGCGAGCGGAGTATGAAGATCGCCAGGCTGCGCAGACCGCCCAGGCAGAAGCTGACAGCAAGACTTATAGCGGTCGGCAAAGCAAACCAGAAGCTGTACTGACGGAGCCACAACAATGACGAGCCACACTTCTGCCTACGTCAATAGCGACGCCGGCTACAATTTCGCCTATCTCGATGAGCAGACAAAACGCATGTTGCGCCGTGCGCTGCTGAAAGCCGTCGCAGTTCCCGGCTACCAGGTGCCGTTCGCCGGACGCGAAATGCCTCTACCCTACGGTTGGGGCACGGGCGGCATTCAGGTTACCGCTGCGATCATTGGAATCAATGATGTGCTCAAGGTGATCGACCAGGGCGCCGACGACACAACTAACGCCGTAAGCATCCGGCGGTTCTTCGCTCGCACTACCGGCGTCGAAACCACTGAGCGCACCACCGACGCAAGCGTTATCCAGACCCGCCATCGCATTCCGGAAACGCCACTGAAGGCCGGTCAGATCATCGTGTTTCAAGTGCCCATTCCAGAGCCACTGCGCTTCATCGAGCCCAGGGAAAGCGAGACCCGCACCATGCATGCGCTCCGTGAGTACGGCGTGATGCATATCAAGCTCTATGAAGACATTGCTCACCACGGTCATATCGCCACGACCTACGCCTATCCGGTTCGGGTCAACGGGCACTATATCATGGACCCTTCACCGATCCCGAAGTTCGACAACCCGAAGCTGGACAACAGTCCAGCGCTTCAGCTGTTCGGAGCGGGCCGGGAGAAACGGATTTATGCTGTGCCGCCCTACACCAAAGTGCGCAGTCTCGACTTTGAAGATCACCCGTTCGAAGTGCAAACCTGGACGCAGCATTGTGAATTCTGCGGCTCCCACGAAACCTTCCTCGACGAAGTAGTGGTTGACGATGCCGGCAAGCGAATTTTCGTCTGCTCAGATACCGATTACTGTCGCAGCAACATGTCCGGGGAGACCAGCGCATGAACCAGCCCAACATGATGCCGACTGATCACTTCAGCGCAAGCGAACTGCCCTTACTCACAGTTTCCGGACTGACCATGCGATATGCCAATGGCCGAGGTATCGACGATGTGTCCTTCGCCCTCTACCAGGGCGAGGTGCTCGGTATCGTCGGCGAATCTGGCTCCGGCAAATCGACACTGCTGAAATGTCTATCAGGTCAGCTCGAGCCACAGGCCGGCGCGATCATCTACCGGAAAGAAGACCTGAGCACGGTGAATGTATACGAAGTATCCGAGAGATTCCGTCGCGAATTGCAGCGCAGCGATTGGGGCCTCGTACATCAGCACCCCAGTGACGGTCTGCGCATGAACGTGAGCGCCGGTGCCAACATCGGTGAACGTCTGATGGCAACGGGTCTACGCCACTTTGGTAAGTTGCACGACGCAAGCAAAGCCTGGCTTGGTGAAGTCGAGATTGACGCAACGCGTGTCAACGACAAGCCCACGTCATTTTCTGGCGGCATGCAACAGCGCCTGCAGATCGCCCGAAACCTTGTCACACATCCTCGCCTGATGTTCATGGACGAACCGACCGGTGGTCTCGATGTTTCGGTTCAGGCCCGTTTGCTGGACCTGCTGCGCAACCTGGTCGCTGAACTCGGGCTCGCGGTGGTGCTGGTCACACATGATCTCGCTGTTGCAAGGCTGCTTTCGCACCGCCTGCTCGTCATGAAAGACGGTGAACTCGTCGAGCACGGCCTGACCGATCAGATACTCGATGATCCACAGCATCCTTACAGCCAGCTGCTCGTGTCATCGGTGCTGACGCCATGATTATCTCCCCAATCGATAACCGGAGCGCCCCTATGCCGAGCGAACGACCAGTAAGCGTACAGGTTGAAAAACTGACCAAGACATTCACCCTGCACAACCAGGGTGGGGTCGTCATCGATGTGCTCAATGAAATCAGCTTTGAGGTCTACGCTGGAGAATGCGTCGTGCTCGACGGCCACTCGGGGGCAGGCAAAAGCACGCTGCTGCGAACCCTCTACGGGAATTACAAGGCGGACGCTGGCAGCATCTTGATTTCGTCAGCCGGTAAGACGCTGGACGTCATTCAGGCCTCGCCAAGAGAAATTCTGGCGTTGCGTCGACAGATCGTTGGCTACGTCAGCCAGTTCCTCCGAGTCATACCGCGCGTGAGCGCCCTCGAAGTCGTGATGGAGCCGGCGCGTCTGATTGGCTTGCCCATAGAAACTGTAAAACCCCGTGCAGAGGCACTTCTGCGGCAACTCAATATTCCGGAGCGTATCTGGCAGCTGGCACCTTCGACCTTCTCTGGCGGTGAGCAGCAGCGCATCAACATCGCGCGCGGCTTCATGGTTGACTATCCAGTGCTGCTGCTAGATGAGCCAACCGCATCGCTTGATGCCGACAACTGTGCAGTTGTCATGGCTCTCATCGAAGCAGCCCGCGATCGTGGGGCGGCCATCGTGGGTATCTTCCATGACCGTGCGATAGGGGAGCGTGTCGCGGACCGTCTCATCCCGATGCAGGAAGGCAGCAAAGGACAGCAAGCAGTACGCGACAGGACACCGCTACAGTCAATGGAGAAACTCGTATGAATGCCGTGCTAACTGCAAACGGAGCACCAAAAGCCATACCCGACCTGCTCGCGCGCAACGCATTTGTGCTGACAAACGCAATGGTTGTGACCGAAACCGAGTGTTTCTCGGGCAGTATCGAAGTAAACAATGGCTTGATAACCAATGTCGACCGTGGTGCAGTCAGCTCACCAGGCGCGATTGACTGCGAGGGCGCCTGGCTCCTGCCTGGCCTCGTCGAACTGCACACCGACAATCTCGAAAAGTACTTCGCACCCAGACCAGGCGTTAGCTGGCCGGCAAGTTCTGCTGTCGTTACCCATGACGCGCAGATTGTCGCCTCCGGCATCACTACGGTTTTCGATGCGATTTCAGTAGGCGATATCATCGCAGGCAGTACTCGAGTGGAAAACCTCAGCATCATGATCAAGGCGCTCGCGAAAGCCCGTGAGCAAGGCATGCAACGTGCAGAACACTTTCTGCATCTTCGTTGTGAAGTCAGTCATCCCGAAGCGCTGGATATGTTTTCCACCCTGATGAACGAGGATGCCCTGAGACTGGTATCAGTCATGGACCACTCCCCGGGGCAGAGACAGTTCGTGAATGTAGACAAGTACCGGGAATACTACGGCGGTAAGCATGGTATCAAGGGTAGCGACATGGAGAAGTTCATAGATGAACGCATCGAGTGGAGCCGTCGCTACAGTGACCGCTACCGCAAGGCCATTGCCGAGATCTGTCACGAGCGCGAAATCCCGCTTGCGAGCCATGATGACGCGACGATCGAGCACGTTGCCGAGTCCGCCTACTACGGTATGCGTATCGCAGAGTTTCCAACGACACTCGAAGCCGCGCAGACTTCAAATGATCTTGGATTGAAGGTGCTCATGGGCGCGCCGAACATTGTGCGCGGCGGCTCACACTCGGGCAATATTGCGGCGGCCACACTTGCTACCGAAGGTCTGCTCGACATACTCTCTTCTGACTATTATCCGTCCAGTCTGCTCGATGGGGCCTTCCTGTTGGCGAGAATGCAGTCCAATGACTACGATCTGTGTCGAGCCGTTGCAACGGTCTCGGCAGCCCCTGCCGCAAGCGTGGGTCTGAGCGACCGGGGCAGCATTAGCGTGGGCAAGCGAGCCGATCTCTTGCTTGTGACCGAACGTCAGTCACAACCGCTCATTCGTTCGGTATGGAGCAAAGGTACGCGGGTTTTCTGATGCCTCACGAACAGCTATTACACAGCCGTAGCCTTTCTTCACCTGCGGTGCAGCAAGGAAGCAGGCGCATGAGCAATGCGAGGTCGACAGTGCAGCAAGCGGTATCGCTTTCCCGTCTGTTCTACGTTATGGGCGCATCAGGTTCAGGCAAGGACACCCTGCTGAGGCTGACAAGACCGCGTCTCGATCAACTACCATGCCTCGTTGCTCATCGATACATCACGCGCCCGCCTGAATTGAAAGGTGAAAACCATATCTTTCTGTCTCAGAGCGAGTTTCTCCGCCGCAAGGCGCTCGGGGCCTTTACCATGAGCTGGGAAGCCAATGGTTACTGGTATGGCGTTGGTCAGGAGATAGATCACTGGCTGTCCAGTGGCTCACATGTGCTGATGAATGGTTCGCGAGCCTACGCGAACGAAGCCGCACGACAGTATGGTGAGAGACTGGTGCCAGTCGTGATTGATGTCAGCGCGGCAAAGCTCGAAACGAGGCTCACCGAGCGCGGCAGGGAGTCGGCAGAGGAAATTGACCGCCGCGTGGCTCGGGCCGGCGCCATGCGGGCAGATATTCCTGCGAACGCTGTCTGGATCAACAATGATGACGATACTGAATCGGCAGTGCTCCAGTTGCTGGACCTGATAAGTAGTTATTCTCGAGCGAATCCGGCCACATCATGAGCAGCCTGTTCAGATTCAACGGTACTGGCAACGCACGCACTGTGCCCGTATGGGGCTGCGTCTGCGCTGCGTGTGAGAGAGCTCGTCGCGACAGCAGCTATTGCAGAGGCGCTTGTTGCGCTGTATTGGAAACTGACACGTACCGTCTGTTGATCGATGCCGGCCAGCCCGACCTGTGCCAGCGGTACGCCCCCGCTGATATCAGCGCCATCATGCTGACTCACTATCACATGGATCATGTGATGGGCCTGTTCCACTTGCGCTGGGGAAAGAACTGCGAAATTCCTGTTCACGGGCCCGATGACCCTCAAGGCTGCGACGATCTCTTCAAGCACCCTGGTGTGCTCAAATTCCAGGCTCCGCTTCGACCTTTCGAGGCTCGTCGACTGGGTCCATTCGAGGTGACCGCGCTGCCCCTGAATCACTCCAAACCAACGCTCGGCTACCTGTTTCACAACTGGACTGACGGCAGTGATGGTCGCCGACTAGCCTATCTCACCGACACCCTTGGACTGCCCGCGGACACAAAAGGCTTCCTGATGGCGAACCAGCCGGATGTGATGATACTGGATTGCAGCCACCCGCCCAGACCAGACCCGCGAAATCACAATGACCTGACTATCGCACTCGGGTTGATCGACGCCATACAGCCAGAGCAGGCGTTCCTCACCCATATAGGCCATGAACTCGATGAATATCTGATGAATCGACCTTCGCTGCCGGCGAATGTGCGAATCGCTCAGGACGGGCAGGTTCTGGATCTTTCTGCGGCATCTGCCAGTTAAGAGCCGTTGGCTGAGCCAGCCTCCTGGCTTATTTCCTGTTGTCGCATGGGCATGCTGTCGATGAGTTCGAAGATGTCAGCAGCCTTGAGAACCTGATCGGAGCGCCCTTTTTCCGTACCATCCTTACCAATCAGCACAACGGTAAAGTCATCATCTTCGACTTTATAACGCGCCCTGAAAGCCTTGGCGAGCGCTGGATCTTCGTAGGTCTGGACGTCCTTGTTACTTCCATCGCCATGCCTGCCCGTGCGCTGTACGACGACCTGCCTGGGCTGCACCCGCACGATAAGCATGTCCCGCTCGACCAATTCTGGCCGCTTCGACCACAGTGCACCGATCTGCGCAACCGCCTTGTCGTCGATATCGGCTCCGAAGATAAGCACGGGACGCTTACTGCCGGCATGATTCTCCAGCAGACCATCAACCGTCATATCAGCGGAGTAGGCAGGCATTGCCAATAGGCTGGCCTGGACAAGCAACAGGAAGAGGCCCAGAAGCTGGGTGCAATGAAAACGCAGCATTTGCAACATTGGTGTTCCCTCGGATCTGACTCTGCACGAATCTTGCGCTACTCTACCGCGACTTGCGAGCGTTGTAACGGTCCTCGTTCAGCAATCAGGCCAGCTCATCCTTGGCGCGCGATCCGATCGCGCTGGCGCCAGTGGTCACACCAGATCGCCAGATCGGCCTGTGTCATTGGCCTGCCATAGAAGTAGCCCTGACCAATATCGCAGCCAGCCCGGCACAGAAAAGCCTGATCAGCCATGGTCTCAATGCCTTCGGCCACCACTTTCAAGCCCAGGTCATGCGCCATACGGATGGTCGACTGCACGATAACCTGGCTTTCTTCCCGCTTGTCGATGCCCGTTATAAACGATTTGTCGATCTTGAGTACGTTTGCACGAAGATCGCGGAGATAGGCCAGCGATGAGTAGCCAGTGCCATAATCATCGATGGCGAGCGACATGCCACTATCGAGCAGCTCGGTGATGAGACCCAAGGCCTGTTGCGGATTGGCAGCGAGAGCTGTTTCGGTCATTTCCATTTCAAACTGATAGTAGCCGCTCGACGAAGCGAGCAAATCTTTCAGGCCGGCTATGAAATTCTTTTCCACGAACAGGCGGGCCGAAAGATTGATGGCGATATGCCTCGGCAGACTGGCTCGCTCCCACTCAGCTTCATTGGCGAGGATCGATTCGACTACCCAGGCCGTTAGCGGTGCAATCTGCCTGGAGTTTTCTGCCACCTCGATGAGTGTGTCTACGCCCACAACGGCGCCGTTTTTGCGCGGCCACCTCAGCAGCGCCTCCGTGCCGTAGATATCGAATGAATGCAGATCAACTTTTGGCTGGTACACAAGCTTCATTTCGTTCTGAAGTATGGCTGTGCGGATAGCGGGCACGAGTTCCAGCCTACGGCTGGCTGCCTGCTGGTCCACATCGCTATATCGGCGCATGGCGTGACCGGCTCGTCTCGCCATCAACAGGGCATCGCCGGCTTTTCGAAGCAGGCTTTCAGCGTCTTCTCGCTCACGAGGGGTTTTTTCCGAAATACCCACCGTAGCTGAAATACTCAATGCCATACCCTGGCTGCCATCCAGCTCGAACTTGCTTTCGAGCATATCCAGCAAGGACTGGCAGAATGTTTCGCCGCCCTGGGCAAAGTCTGCACCAGCACACCAGATGGCAAAATCGTTACCGCCGACTCTGGCTACGATGCCCATGGTCGCAGTCTGATCGACCAGTCGTTGCCCAACAACATAGAGCAGGCTGTCTCCGACGATGTGCCCGTAGGTGTCGTTGACCTCCCTGAAATAATCGATATCCACTGTGACCAGGAATCCTGACTGCTGGACCTCAAGATCCCTATCCATCTGGCGGAACAGGGCAGCCCTGTTCAACAGCCCCGTCAGCTTGTCATGATCCGCCTGATATTGCAGGAATTGCTCACGTGCTACGCGCTCTCGCATATCGCGCAAGAGCAGCGTGAACAGAGGTTCGCTCGACAGATCTACGCGACTTACGGTTGCCTGAACCGGAATTGAAATCGAACTGGCCTGCACCAGCAAGGTGTCGAAAGGCTGGGTTGGCAGACGGGCAATATCGCGGGTAACGGCAGGCAGGCTATGAAAGATGGAGGTGCCCAGCAGCGAACGCTCATCCGACTGGCAAAGCTGCTGTGCAGCGGGGTTGACGCGGGTGATGATACCGCCTGCGTTCACGCAGATGATGCTGTCGTTCGCCGTACCAACGATGAGATCGAGCAGTTTCTGATTGTCCCGCAGGCTGATCTGTAGCCAGAGTCGCTCCACGCTTTCAGCATCGAGGCGCGCAATATTGACACCGACGAAGACGCTGAGCCACATGAGCAGCGGCGTGACCACGTCGATCATCAGAGCGGCGTACTTGTAGCTGACGATCGCACCACCGACGAACACAAGGCCCAGGCCCAGCAGCAGTTGGAGGCTGCGCTGCCAGCTCAGTCGCACCAGCGTAAGGGCGGCAATAATCCACGAGAATATCACCAGCAGAAAATTCATGGTGTCGCCGAGCCTGTAGAGCCCCCCGCGCTTGAGCGTTTCCGCTCCCAGCGCCTGAATGACCACGCCTGGCAGCACCTGGTAGACCGGCACCGCCAGGGTGTCACCAAGCTCGATAGCCGTTGATCCGATGATAATGTCACGTCCACGCAGCAAGGCCGGATCTACCTTCTCATCGACAAGATCAACGAAGCTGACGTAGGTAAAGGACTCGGGTGCAATACTGAAATCGATCCAGGTAGCCTGAGTCAGGTTACCTGCCATAACGTTCCAGGCACTGGGGTAGAAACGGCCTTCCCACCGGAAGCCCATCGTCAGGAAGCGCACCAGGCCGTCGCGCTCGGGTTGCATATTGACGGAAACGCTTTCCACGCTATCGGCAAAATCTTCGAGTGGCGACCGCAGGATCAATGCGCGGTTGGTCAGAGAGCTGTGCTGGAGAAAGGTAGGCAAGCGAATTTCTGCGTGGCGAGAGAGTCGCTCCAGTGCGACATCCAGTACTTCATCGTCCTCTTTCAGAGCTCTTGCGCTGAGATCGATATCGATACTCAGAGAACGGATTTCCGCTTTTCCGAGCACGTCGGCCGCTTCGGCATAAAGCTCACGCGACCAAGGCCATCGACCGATCTTGCCTATACTGGTAGCGTCGATTTCGACAATAACGAATTCACTATGGACTGCTTTGACGAGTGCGGAAACATAGCGATCGCGCAAGTTGTTTTCAGCACGTTCAAACGCTCCGGCGAACCAGAGCAACAGCACCACGCAGCCCACGAGAATAGCAGCGAGATAAGCCTTAACCGGGGGAGCGGCGGAGGACATGCTGCCCGTCTTGGAAGTCAACGTCGTACCAGCGGCAGCAGACGATCAGTCATCATCATCGTCATCGCCGCGGCGACCACCTTTATTTTTATCGCGATCGCGTTCCCTGAGCGCGTCATTTCCACTAGGTTTATCTTCTCCTTTGCCAACTTCAGGCTTGGCATCCTCTCGCTCAGGCTTGCTTTTCTCAGGATCTGGACCCTTGTCGTCAAGGTCAGGCTTGCCATTGTCTGAACCTGCCCCCTTGTCATCGCGATCTGAACGATCATCCTTACTGCCTTTTGCCGCATCTTCCCGAGCGGCTCTGATATCTTCCTTGCTCAAGGGCCGGTCATTACGCTTATCGCGCGTTTGAATCTGTTCGGCACGTACTTCATCGATAGCTTCGAGAGCCGCTGCAAAGCCCCGCCCTCTGTCCGTATCCCTGCCCTGCCCACGTTCAGACCCTCTACCGGGTACAGTCTGCGATACTGGAGCGGTAGTCTGCCCCGGTGCAGTTGACTGGCCTTGAGACCCCTGTGATTTGTCGGGCGATGCATCGACAGGTGCCTGCGGCCCAGAGGCAGCGGCTGGGCTGCCTGATGAGGCATCAGCTGTACCCGTTGCAGACGCCTGCGGATTCTGTTGATTGTAAGTGCGCGGTTTCGCCTCTCCTGCTGATGATCCAGCGATCTCACCTGGAGCGATCATCTGCGAATTCCCAGTATCGAGATCAAGCACCTGAAGAGAGCCTTCAGTCAATGTCACGAAGGAATCCGCCTCAGTCGATACGATTACGAATTGCGTGCCTTTGACGGTCGATACCAGAAACGGTGTCTCAACGCTGAACTCGTCCGGTTGACGCTCGATCTTGTAAAACGCAGTGCCGATCCACTGCTTGACCCGGGCCACCAGCCCGTTATTGTCATTACTGCGGCCTTTGAAGCTGAGGTGCGTGTCCGGCTTGAGTGAAAACGTCGAACCAGACTGGCTGATGACGGCCTCGGCCCCAGCCAACGTTCTCACTTCTACAGGCAGCGTAAGGCTGCTGCCAGCAGCCAATGATTGCCAGCTGTCTTTCGCTGTATGACGGTACTCAACATTGGCACCAGCACGTTCAACGAGCAGCGCTTCAGCAGATGCGAGCGCGCTGATACATGCCACGCTCAATACCGCCATCCATTGACCTATCAGACGTGCAAGGAGACGCTTTCGCCTCCCGGATACCGCATGAACCACGGTCGACGTCGATGCTTCACCCGAGCAGCCGGTGGCATTTCTCAAGCTTTCAATGTTCACTCAGTCATCCCCATCGTCGTCGTCATCGTCATCATCGTCGTCACCTGAACCGGGCATATCTCCATTTCCAGGCTTAGGTACCAATCCTGGCATCGGATCTTCCTGGCGATCGTCGCGGTTCTGGCCGCTACCGCTGCCAGGACCCTCGGGCTGCCCGCCTGAGCCTGGCTTCTCCGGTCCGTCCGGCGTATCCGCCCGGCGCTCTGCCGTAACTCGTTGCTCGGTTCGTATTTCCTGAATGCCTTGCACGGCCCTTTCGAATCCCTTGTCCCGGTCGCTCAGCCCCAAGACACCTGTATCGCCAATCACTCGTCCCGCCTCGGGACTCGCCGCCGCAGGCGTGCTTGCGCTGGGCTGGTAAGTTCTCGCACTGACCTGGCCAGAAGAGGAACCCGTAATCTCACCAGGCTGTATCAGGAATTTTTCACCCGTGGCCAGATCCAGCACCTGCAGCGAGCCTTCGGTCAGCGTTACAAAGCTTTCCTTCTCTGTGGTGACGATGACAAACTGGGTACCCTTGATGGTGGACACCAGGAACGGCGTCTCTACACTCAAGGCATCCGGCTGCCTTTCGATGTTATAGAAAGCGGTACCGATCCATTGCTTGATGCGACTGATAAGACCATCACCGCCGGAGTGTTCCCCAGAAAAACTCAAACGGGTCTCAGGCTTCAATGTGAACCTCGAACCTGCCTGCTGAAGCACGACGCTGGCACCGCTGGTAGTTCTGATCTCCACCGGGAGCTCCAGGCTGCTGTCGGCTTCCAGGCTCCGCCAGGTGGGAGAGGCGTCGCTTCTGTACTCGGCAAGGCCTTCAAGCGCTGCTACGCCCAATGGCTCTGCCATGGCCAGCATGGACCAGCTCCAAAGGCATACGCCGACAAAACACCGTCGCGATGCAGGGAAGCCGTTTCCGGACAGGCAATGAGCACTCATTTTGTATACCAGATTAGGATTGAAACTTCGGCTTTCCTTTCTACAACAATTCATTACAGCTAAGCGCTGCTGGTATGGCTAGTCTGTGCACAAGGATAAACCACCGACCTGAAGCACTCATGAAGATATTCGTTTCTTATTGTGTCCCATTGCTGCTAGCACTTGCTGTCGCATGGCCAGCGTCGGCCACTGCTCTGGTGACGCCTGAGAAATCCTCCAGCGTGATCGCTGCAGTCATTCTCGGTGATGTCACCGCTTTTTCGAGCGAAGAGCTCCTGCCGGCCTACGCAGAAAGCCTGGGTCGAGCGCGCACATTTGCCGAGGAGCAGGCTCTGCAGGCGAGGGTGAAGGCGCTCTACACCGCAGCTGGGTTTTTGCAGCCCGCTGTCATCATGAAAACCGGTAAAGAAACTGGTGCAGGGCCAAACATCGTTACGCTGCAGATCATCGAGCCACGGGTCACTGAGGTCGCCACCCCCGGCCTAAGCCCGGTCCAGATTGCTGATATTCAGCGGCAGATACAGGCACTACAGTCGTTGCAGCCGGTTTCCGCAGATGATATCGACAGCTTCCGCGCTGATGTGCAGTCCACCCTCGATATTCAGCTGGACATCAGGCTCGTAACGCCTGCGGACAGGACATCCCGATATCGTCTTGAAGTCAGCCCTCGGCCGAGCGTTAGCGGAGAACTGATGTACACAGCGGAGGGCAGCCAGTCACTGGGCCGGCATATGGCCGGCGCCACGCTCGTAGTAGCCAATCCTATTCCGCAGTTGAGCGAACTCTATCTCACAGCCCTGCATACCATTGAAACTGACGGATATGGAAACTTTGGCGCTGGGACCACCATACCGACATCAGGTTCGGACAGGCTCCACTTCGATTTCAGTAAGGCACGTGCAGTGCCGCAAGATGAGTTTGCAAGCAAGGGGACGCGATACAGGCGTGACTGGAGCCGGCTCAAATACGTGCATGACTATCGGACTACCCGGGATGAAGACATCGACTTTTACCTGGCCCTTTCACTGCGAAACTACCAAAGGGAAGAGTTCGGACTGGTGTCACTCGACGAACAGCTGAGAATGGTGGATCTGGGTGCAAAATACATCTCAGGCTCCGCTTCACTGGCATTCATGACAGACCTGAATTTCCGGCTCGGTCTTGATGAACTCGGTGCACGTCGCAAGGATCTATTCTCGGATGAGACGCTGGACCTGTCGTTTCAACTCATCAGTATCGAGCACACGATCTGGAAAACGCTGCCGGCTGGATTCTCCATGAAACTGGATATTGCAGGCCAGCTCTCGGGCCAGGAACTCCCCTACTCCCAGCGATTCTCAATGGGCGGCGGAGCCTTCTTCAATGCCTATGAAGCCGGTGAGTTCAGTGGGGACTCAGGCCTGGGCGCCAGGACCGAGCTACGCCGTAGCTTCGATACTGGCCTGGCTCAGGTCGGGCGTGCGGTACCCTATGTCTATTACGGCATCGCATCAGCTCGAGAAAACGTGAGCGATACCAGCGAGTCGGCTGCCGGTGCAGGCGCGGGACTGCGCCTGTTGGCTGATGCATTCTCTGCTTTCCTTGAAATCGGCAAACCACTGACTCAGCGATCCGAGTATAAGGGCATGGACACGCGCGCCACTGGTCGAGTGACCTACTACTTCTGAACGCTTGATATCTCGAACCCTGTATAATTCTGAGCAAGCTTTGGCCAATGACCGCAGCAGTCCGGTATGCTTGCACGCCTGAACGGCGAAAATAACGGGGCCTCTTGAAATGAGTATCTGGGACGATATGGCCAAGCTGGCCAAGTCCAAACTCGGCAGCGATGCGCTGGAGCGGATCGATGTGGCGAGCGTGCAGGAGCGCATCATTCCCGAAAAAGGCCGTGCTGTCGCCAAGCGCTACTCCCACGGCGATGAGCCACTGGGCAACATCGACATCCTCCCTGAGTACGAATTTGTAGCCGAGGCCATGCGCCAGGGCGTGCCGGCGCTGTTCCTGACTGGCAAGGCAGGCACGGGAAAGTCGACCCTGGTCCGCTGGCTGGTGCGTGAGCTCGACGATTGCGCGGTTCTGGCACCTACCGCAATTGCAGCGGTGAATATTGGCGGCGCCACCATCCACAGCTTCTTCAGCCTGCCAGCCGAACCGATCGATCCTGACCGGGACTATGTTCAGCGGCCGGAACGCAAGGCTGTGTTGTCGAAGCTCAAGTATCTCATCATTGATGAAGTCTCGATGGTGCTACCAAACATCGTCGATGCCATGGACAGGACCTTGCAGAGCGCCAGGCGCAATGAGGCCCCCTTTGGTGGCGTAAGCGTGCTCTTCGTCGGTGATCTCCTGCAGCTGCCCCCGGTCGTATCGACGAGAGAGGAGGCTGTGTATTTTTCGCATCGCTATCGCACGCATTATTTTTTCTCTGCGGAAGCACTGCAGGCTGGGCTGCTGCCGGTGGTCCTGAAACGTGTTCGCAGGCAAAGTGACTTGCGCTTCATTCAAGCGCTCGATCATATCCGCCTCAATCATGAGCACCGTGACTCGGTGGCCTTGTTGAACCGCAGCTGCTACCGGGACAGGCTTGGCGACGATGCGGCAGAAGCCGAAGGCTCGCCGTTGACACTGGTGCCCACTAATGCGGTCGCTACCGCCATTAACCTCCGCCAGCTTAATGCCCTCGACAACGAGCTACGACATTTCGAAGCCAGTGTCACCGGCCATATCCCCCTCGATAAATGGAGCCTCGCCGTACCACCGCTGTTAGAGCTCAAGGTCGGCGCGAAGGTCATCTTCCTGAAGAACAAGCTGCCGGAATATATCAACGGCGACACGGGCGTGGTCGTCGGCTTCGAAGCTGATTCGATTCGGGTGAAAAAGGACCGAACCGACAATGTGGTATTGGTGAGCCGTGAAAGCTGGAATCGCTACCGCTACACCTATGACTACGAAACCATGCGGATCGAACGCGACATCATCGGCAGCTTTCAGCAGTTTCCGCTAAACCTTGGCTGGGCTATCACCATCCACAAGGCGCAGGGCATGTCGCTGGATGAGGTGACTATCGATCTTGGCAGTGGCGCCTTCTGCGAAGGGCAGACCTACGTCGCGCTATCTCGCTGCAGAACGCTTGATGGCATCAGGCTGGTGAGACCGATTTCAATGTCGGACGTTCGGGTAGATCAGAAGGTGCTGCAGTTCTACAAGGCTGCAGGTATTGCTGTCGAGCCTGAACAGGACAGTGATCCCGAACAGACTCGAGCCTGGCTCGAAGGCAAGTCGGATAGTCAGCTGCACTAGCACTCATTCATCGAGCCGTGAAGACTATTCGATCTTGGGCGTAGGCCGCACCATGATCTCATTCACGTCCACATGCGGCGGTTGAGAAATCGCATACATGACGGCTTCAGCGATGTCGTTCGGCTCTAGTGCGTTCTCCGGCTTCTCATCGAAAAAGGCGGTATCGACCATGCCTGGCTCGATGAGGGTTACCCTGACGCCGGTGCCGCGTACCTCTTCCTTCAGGCCGTAGCCAATCGCAGAGACGGCCCATTTGGTGGCGCTATACATCGAGCCCGGTATAGTGAGACGGCCGGCCACCGACCCGGTAAGCACCATATGCCCCTTCGACTTCTTTAGAGCTGGTAACGCAGCCTGCACAGTAAGTCCCACGCCATACACATTGGTGAGAATCATGTCGCGCCAGCTTTCGTGATCGGCTTTGCTGAAGCCACCTGAGGAGCCACCTCTCCCTGCGTTAGCAAATACGACATCCAGCTGGCCGAAGTGCTCCAGTGTTTTCGCCACCATGTCTTTCTGTGCGGCCATATCCTGAACGTCACAGGTCAGCGCAAGTGCGCGTGTCTCGCCACCCAGCTCCTGCTGCAGAGACTTCAGCTTGTCTTCTGAGCGCGCCGCCAGTGCGACGCGATAGCCGGCTTTCGAGGCTGCACGCGCAGTGGCCGCGCCGATGCCGGACGAGGCACCAGTGATGAGTATGACTTTGTCGCTCATGAAATTCTCCAGACTGAGAGTGATTGTTGCTAACGAAGTCGCTCGGAGTTTCGCCCTGCGCTGTACTGCGGCAAGCCATCATCGATACTGACCCATGGCGCTTTGTCGTCAACGAAAATATGGGCATCAGGGACCAGGTCGGTCGTGCGGTTATTCAGACTGTCGTTATCAAGTGTGGCCGCGGCGAACTCCACGACGCCCTCAGGATTGCTGGCAGACGTGAACGTCAGACTGGACCCGCATCGACTACAGAATCGCCTTACGGTGCCATTATCCGCGGTATAGGCCTGCAGGAGCGACTCACCTTCGGTCCAGCGAAAGTGTGCTGAATCGGCTTCACCGAAGGTTGCATAGGCCGCACCGTGAAAGCGCCGACACATTGTGCAGTGGCAGTGTCCAATGCGCTCTTTGATGGCATCGACTTCATAGCGAACGCTCCCACAGAGGCATCCGCCGGTGAAAGGTTTTTCATCGTGCTCACTGTTCTGTATCGGCATCGCGGCTCCCCGAACGCATCGTGCTTTATCGTTATGGGGATACGCATGGAATTGCCGGTGGGCGCAATCGCTGCCGCAGGAAACAGCGATTGCTGACGTGGCCTACCAGACGGAGTATTTGAGGAACTTGCCATTCATGGTGATGACCACCCGATCGCCCTTGGGATTTTCTTCCTTCTGAACATCCATGTGGAAGTCGATGGCGCTCATGATGCCGTCACCAAACTTCTCGTGAATGACTTCCTTGAGCGTATCGCCGTAGACGCCGATCACTTCATAGATACGATACACGAGCGGATCTTGCGGAATGGCCTTGTCCCAGGCCTTGTGGGGGCATGCCATCATGTCGGGCACGAGATCCGCCGGGAGGTCCAGGATTTTGAGCACGGCCTGCGCGGTGTCTTCAGGAAAGCTGTTCATACCCAGGCAGGCGGACGTCGTCCAGACCACCGACTTGCCAGCTGCATCGGCAATGGCTTCCCAGGACAGGCCTTTTTCCTTCTTGGCATTGATGATCGCTTCTGTGACTTCAACTTTTTTCATGGGCATACTCCATTGAGGTAGCCCTGAGTTTTGCTATAACTGTGCCAGCCCGGAAAAATTCGTAAACCATTGTTTTCGTTTTCTATATTTATTCAAGATACTGTGAATCCGTCACAATCTTGCTGCAGTGCACCGCGGCAGGGCAACGCTCCGGGTGGCGCTGCACCATTATGGCCATCGAGCGCTCAAACCATGGCCCTGGCGGCAGCGTACCAAACCAGGTTCACCTCAGTAGATTCACTAAACGATGAAGGACACAGGTCATGAAGGCATGGGTGGTCGACGAATATTCGGAACAGGCACGCTTCAGGAAGGCGGAGGTGGACAAACCGGAAATAAGGCCAGGGCATGTTCTGATCGAGGTAAGGGCGACGAGCCTGAATCCGATCGACCATAAGATCCTGACTGGTGCTGTGCCAGTAGGGCCCAGCCTACCAGCCATCCTGCATATGGATGTCAGTGGCGTAATCGCTGCTGTCGGTGATGGTGTCGGCAACTTCAAACCCGGCGATGAGGTGTATGGCTGTGCAGGGGGCCTCAAAGGCAGCGCCGGACAGCTCGATGGTGCGCTGGCGGATTTCATGCTGGCCGACGCGGCTCTGATAGCACAGAAGCCGAAGTCGCTCGACTTCGGTGAAGCCGCCGCCCTGCCACTGGTAGCCATCACGGCCTGGGAGGCACTTATCGATCAGGCGGCCATTACTGCAGATGATCTGGTGCTCGTGCATGGTGGGACCGGCGGTGTAGGCCATCTTGGCATTCAGCTGGCTTCAAGCCGTGGCTGCAAAGTTGCCACCACGGTATCGAGCAAGGAAAAAGGCGAGATCGCCAGACGCCTGGGCGCTCATGAAATCATCGACTACACCCTTGAGCAGGTAGAGGATTATGTGCAGCGGCTGACAGGCGGCCGCGGGTTCCCGGTCATTTTCGACACGATCGGGGGCGATAATCTCGACCGCTCCTTCGAAGCGGCTGCCATCAAGGGTCGCGTTGCCAGCACCATCGGCCGCAATACCCACGACCTGTCACCGATGCACTCGAAAGCACTCAGCCTCCACCTCGTGTTCATGGCCTTACCATTACTGACGGGCGAAGGCCGCGCGCATCATGGCGATATCCTTCGGGAACTCGCCACGCTGGTAGACGCCGGGAAGGTCAAACCGCTGCTTCACAACAAGCGCTTCAGCTTCGATCAGGCGAACGAGGCCCATGCCCTGTTCGCAAAAGATGACTATGTCGGCAAGATCGTGCTGGAGCACCGCTAAAACATCCGCTAGTCGTCAACGCTGATTGATGCCACCCGGGCCTGTGTCAGTTTCTGCAGATCTGCCGGTGATAGTTCTATCTCCAGGCCCCGTCGGCCAGCACTGACGAATATGGTGGGGAACTGGTTGGCACTGTCGTCGATGACGGTGAGCAGGCGCTTCTTCTGACCCAGTGGGCTCACGCCGCCAAGCACATAACCAGTGCTGCGCTGAGCGAGCATCTTGTCAGCCATCGCAGCTTTTTTCGATCCACACGCCTTGGCCATCTGCTTCAGACTGAGCATGGTGTTCACTGGCAGAACAGCCACCGCCAGTGCCTTATCGAGCTGGACCACCAGCGTCTTGAACACCCGTTCAGGCGCCTGTCCCAGCTTTTCCGCAGCTTCGCCACCGTACGACTCAGCGTCCGCGTCATGCTGATACTCGTGAACCATATGAGGCACTTTCGCCTTCCTGGCCAGAAGAATGGCAGGAGTCACTTCAGCGCCCGCTTCGCAAGCCACGAGTCCAGACTGTTGGCGAAGCGTTGCCGGTCAGCCTGGCTGAAAGCGGCTGTGCTACCGGTATCCACGCCACTGCTGCGCATGGTGTCCATAAAATCACGCATGTTCAGCGTCGCCTTGATGTTCTCTGCGGTGTATCGTTCGCCGCGCGGGTTCAGTCCGATAGCCCCCTTCTCTACAATTTCGGCGGCCAGGGGGATATCACTGGTCACGACAAGATCGCCGGCTTCGGCCCGCCGGACAATTTCATTGTCGGCGACGTCGAAGCCGGCGCTCACCTGCAGCATTTTGAGGTATTTCGACTTCGGCAGGCTCAATGACTGGTTGGCTACGAAGGTCACCACCGTGCTCGTACGCTCCGCCGCACGGTAGAGGATTTCCTTCACTACCACCGGACAGGCATCACCATCGACCCAGATATTCATGTGCGGACGCTCCACGCTTAGTATTGCAGGCTCAACGCATAACTATGGAACAGCTGGTAACATTTTTCATCACCGGTTTGTTCATTAAATGACATCCATTCAGCGTATTTGCGGGCTATCTACCCTTATGATTGAACTTCGAAGTACGACATCAGCCAAGAGGCCTACATGAGGCCATTGGTTAGAGAGGACAGAGTTATGAAACGATTTAGCGTATTCGCAGCAGTTTTATTGGTTCTGGCTTTTGTCGGCGCTAGGCTGAACGCGATGGATAGTGAGTCAGCGGAGAAGCAGTATGCGCCCGATGACCCTGGCCTTGCCGTAGCCACCTTTGCGGGCGGTTGTTTCTGGTGTGTAGAGGCCGGTTTTGAAAAAGTCCCGGGAGTGGTTGAAGTAGTGTCTGGCTACAGCGGAGGCGAGGAGACCAACCCCACCTATCAGCAGGTCGCGTCAGGCCAAACCGGGCACACCGAAGCCGTTCAGGTTTATTACAACGCTGAAGAGATCACCTACGAAGGTTTACTGCAGGCGCTGTGGCGCATGATGGACCCAACGGACACAGAAGGTCAGTTCGTAGACCGCGGCAAGCAGTATCGTCCAGCTATATTCTATGCCGACGAGACTGAAAGGAAGGCAGCCGAGGCTGCAAAAAATGCCCTGGACGAATCCGGGCGTTATGACAAACCTGTCGCTATAGAAGTCGTGCCGTTTGAGCACTTCTACGCGGCGGAGGACTATCATCAGGATTATTACAAGACCAATCCTGTTCGCTACAAATTCTACACCTTCAACTCTGGACGCTATCAATTCATCGACAAGATCTGGGGAAAAGATCGTGAACTCGACTATTCCGCCTATCGCCCTGCGCAGAATGAGGATCAAGATATGAGTCAGACAAAGCAGCAATCCGCCCAGCCCGACCTGCAGGGCTTCGTCAAGCCAGACAAGGCTGAGCTCAAGGCCAAGCTGACACCGCTCCAATATTCGGTTACTCAGGAGGATGCCACCGAACGGCCCTTCGACAATCCCTATAATGATGAGAAGCGTGCGGGAATATACGTTGATATCGTTTCAGGTGAACCGCTCTATCTATCGAACGACAAGTACGATTCAGGCACCGGCTGGCCTAGCTTCACCAAGCCAATCAAGCCAGAGGCCGTGGTAGAGGAAAGTGACTTTTCCCTGTTTGGCAAAAGGACCGAGATTCGCAGTGCAGTCGCCGACTCACACCTGGGTCATGTGTTTACGGACGGACCAAAAGATTCGACAGGGCTCCGCTACTGCATGAATTCTGCAGCAATGCGCTTCATTCCCAAGGAGGACATGGCTGCAGCGGGTTACGGTGAATACTTCGACCTGGTGAAGCCCCCGCGAAGCTGAAGCTTTGGCAAGCCCGGCAGTCTTGCGCTGCCGGGCTATCTACTTATTTCGCTGCAGCTCTCGCCTCTTCCAGCCAGCCGTCGTAGGTTTCCTGGTTGGCATTGATCCACGCCTTCGTGTGACCCATGATGGCTTCCTGCGAATCTTCTCCGTCACGCACTTTCATATTTTGCGCACTCACATCGTTGACTGACAACTTGGCGATTTCGAACAGCTTCGCAGCAGCAGGGTTGTCTTCCGCCCACTGTTTGTTAGCGACCACCCGCTCACTATTGATTTCGAAGCCATAGTTCTTGCCGCTGGGCAGCTTGGTTTCAGCATTATTGGGATTGGCCGAGAACGGTACTTCGAGCCATACCACATCCTTGCCTGGAACGAGAATTCCCGAAACCCAGTATGGCGTCCAGGTGTAGTAGAAAATCGGGTCGCCGTCCTTATAACGCTGGATGGTGTCAGAAATGATGGCTGCGTACTGGCCCTGTCGGTGCGCTATGGTGTCGCGGAGCTTGAAAGCATCGAGTTGATGTTCGATGACGCCTTCACAACCCCAGCCGGCCTGGCAACCAGTCAGATCGGCCTTGCCATCGCCGTCCGTATCGAAAATCTTCGCGATCTTTGGATCGGTGAATTGGCCAATGTTGGTAATACCATGCTTCTCGGCGGTCTTCTTGTCGATGAGATACCCCTGTGCGGCACCGTCGATATACTTGCCCTTGCGGTAGAACTTGTCATCGCCACCCGCGTTCTTGTACATGGTCTCGTGTAGCGGATACCAGTTCACGGCCATATAAGTGGCGTCCCCGTTAGCGACCGATGTATAACCAGCACTGTAGTCGACTTCCTGGATCGGCTTGATCTCATAGCCAAGGTCCTTGAGCGCCTGATTCATCAGCATGGTCTGGAAAGTCTCTTCAGCGATCGGGCTCTGAATAGCCTGAACGGTTACACCCTTGCCAGGCATTTCCTCGGCCTGCGCGGCGAAGGCCACGCCACCAGCCAGCACGAGGCTGGCAATAGTCGTTCTTAGATTCATAACAGTTATCCTGTGGTTTGAAATTGGGGTCTATCTTTTTGAAGCGTCCCTATTTCCGGGCACCAGGGCATACAGAAGTCCGACGGGCCCGGACTCATACCAGTGGCGCGTTCCTCTTTCCCGTGAGTCTCTACCGAGCGCCTGGGTCATGCGGTCGAGAATGATTGCGAGTATGACGATACCTATGCCGCCAACAGTCGCCAAGCCGATATCCAGGCGACCGATGCCACGCAGCACCATGAGCCCCAGGCCGGGTACCGCGATCATCGATGCAATGACGACCATGGACAGGGCCAGCATCAGTGTCTGGTTGACGCCTGCCATGATCGTCGGCGTCGCTAAGGGCAACTGAACCTTGAACAGCAGCTGCGATGAGCTGGCACCAAACGATCGCGATGCTTCGATCAGGTCTGCTGGCACCTGGCGTATGCCGAGGTTGGTGAGGCGAATGACAGGCGCCACGGCAAATATGATGGTGACGATGACGCCAGGTACATTGCCAATTCCGAACAACATCACGATGGGCACGAGGTAGACGAAGGCAGGCGTAGTCTGCATGGTATCGAGCACAGGCCTCACTACGCTGGCTATTCTATCGCTTTTCGCCATAGCGATACCGGTGGGTATGCCTATAACCATGCAGAACAGCACTGAAGTGATGACCAGAGAAAGTGTGGTCATAGCCTCGTTCCAGGCGCCGATAGCGCCCATGAATAGCATGCCTACCACCGTGACAATGCCGAGGCGCGAACCTGAAAGCTGCCAGGCCACAAGTCCGAATATCACGATCATGAGCAGAGGAGAAATGTTCAGCAAGGCTGCGTCGAATACGTTGAGTGCGGCTTCGACCGGCTGCTTGATGAGCTGAAAGAACACGCGGAAGTGTTCTACCACCCAATTGATGGCAACTTCCACGCCAGACTGAATATCGAACCATTCTGTCTGGAAGGGCTCGGCCCAGGTATTGGTGACCACCTCGATTTCCTCGGCGGTATCCAGCCAGCTCGGGGTGGACTCTCCGCCCCTGCCCTGCTGCACTTCAGTACTACCCCAGGGATTCGTGGCGGGATCGACCGCAACTTCGTTAGGATCAGCCACTTCAACGGCGCTGCTTTCTGTCTGCGCCCATGGATCTGCGACTGAGCTATTGGTGTCTTCAGCCATGATTATTCGCCCTCTCTATCCAGCGCCTGTAGCAGGACTGCTCTTGAAATCACACCCTGATAGCGACCATTGTCATCAACTACCGGCACACCGCACGGCGCTGCGGCCACATTGCCGATGATCTGGGTCAGCGGTGTATCAGCTGGAATCGGTTCAATATCTGGCAAGAAGGCACTACTGATACTGCTGCCGGACTTCCTGGCTTTTGCAAGCGAATCGACCGAGACGACGCCATGGAACTTCTGGTCACGCCCCAGCACATAAGCGTAGTCGCGCTCCCATTCACTCAGCTGCTCCAGCACGGCAGGAATACCTGCACCTTCGCGCTCCACCACCGTGACCTGCCGCTTCCGTGCCACATCCTTGGCGGTGAAGACAGTAAAGATATCGACACCTCGAAAGAATGATTTGACGTAATCGTCAGCGGGATTCTTGAGGATTTCATCGGGCGTACCAACCTGAACCACTCGCCCGCCCTCCATGATCGCAATACGATCACCGATGCGCATGGCTTCGTCGAGATCATGTGAAATGAAGACCACCGTGCGCTTCGAATCCTTCTGCAGTTTAACCAGCTCGTCCTGCATTTCCGTCCGAATCAACGGATCGAGCGCCGAGAAGGCTTCGTCCATCAACATGATTTCAGGATCGTTCGCCAGAGCGCGAGCGAGGCCAACGCGCTGCTGCATGCCGCCTGACAGCTCGTCAGGATAGCTATTCGTGTAGGCTTCGAGGCCCACCTGGGCAAGCGCTGACTGAGCACGCTCATGACGTTCACTACGGCCCATACCTGAGAGCTCCAGGCCAAAGGCGGCGTTGTCTATCACATTGAGGTGAGGCATCAGCGCAAAGGATTGAAACACCATACTCATCTTGTTTCGACGAAGCTGGTTGAGATCTTTACGTGAGAGTTTTGCGATATCCTGATCACCCACCCAGATCTCTCCGGTGGTTGGCTCGATGAGCCGGTTGAGCAGCCTCACCATGGTGGACTTGCCAGAGCCGGAAAGCCCCATGATGACGAAGATTTCGCCCTCGTAGATTTCGAATGAGGCGTCCATTACGCCGATAGTCTGGCCCGTAGACTTGAAGATTTCAGCTTTATCAACCCCCTTGCGAACGAGGGACATGGCTTCTTCGGGGTCGTCTCCAAACACTTTGAAGACATTCTTTACCACGACTTTTGGGCTCATTGATTCGATATGTCTCCCTTGCTGACAACTCGGTATCAGCCGACTGCTGGAATGAAAGCGCAGCACCGGAACGCTTCTGAATCGCGCTGGAAACGAAAGGCGGGCACGTGCGTCGATTGAGCGGGATCAGTCATCTCTATACGTTAACCGAAGTTAACATAGATCAAACTTATAGGCTTTTCGGGTGGGGCGTCAACCCGCGCTCAGGCAATGAGGCGCGGGCTTGGACGAGATTCAGAGGCTATTGAGCAGATCAGTCACTGTTCTTCAGGCTCTTCATATCGATGACAAACCGATACTTCACATCACCTTTTTTCATTCGATCATAGGCTTCGTTGATGTTCTGGATATCCAGCATTTCCACGTCGCAGGTGATGTCATGTTCGGCACAGAAGTCCAGCATTGCCTGAGTCTCAGGCATGCCACCGATCAACGAGCCTGCAAGCACGCGCCGCTTCATGACCAGCATGCCGGCCTGCAGCGGTGGCTCAACCGCAGTGAGCAAGCCGACTACGATATGCTTGCCATCGTACTTCAGACAGTTCAGATAAGGGTTCATATCGTGCGGCACCGGAATGGTATCGAGCAGCACGTCGAAGGTTTCCCTGGCCGCTTTCATCTGCGCCGGATCCTTGGAGATGATCACATGATCAGCACCCTGGCTCCGCGCTTCCTCCATCTTGCTTTCCGAACGTGTGAAGATCGTGACTTCGGCGCCGAGGGCTTTGGCGAACTTGACGCCCATATGGCCAAGCCCACCCATGCCGATTACGCCGACGCGATCACCGGCTTTTACACCGTAGTGCATGAGCGGTGAGAAGGTGGTGATGCCGGCACATAACAAGGGCGCGGCCGATGCGGCTTCAAGCTTTTCCGGAATCGTGACGACGAAACGCTCACTCACCACGATTTTCTCTGAATAACCACCCAGGGTCACTGAGTTGTCGTGGCGGTCACGACCGTTATAGGTACCGGTCATACCCTCGAGACAATACTGTTCGAGGCCAGTCTCACAAGCGCTACAGCGCCTGCATGAATCAACCATGCAGCCGACACCGACAACCTGACCAACCTGGAACTTGCGCACTTTCTCACCGACGGCCTGCACACGGCCAATGATTTCATGGCCGGGCACGACCGGATAGAGACTACCACCCCAGTCATTCTCTGCCATGTGGATGTCGCTGTGGCACACGCCGCAGTAGTCGATCTCAATAGCGACATCGTCTGGACGCAGCTCACGGCGCTCGATATTCAGGGGCGCCAGTGGCTTGTCAGCGGCCTGGGCTGCGTATGCTTTTGAAGGAGTCATCTGATCTTAACCTCTTTACTTTCGGAATCAGCTTTTGCAGCTGTATTGACTGGGACTGAGCTGTAGTGAACGAGATAGCATACGCTTTAAGCATCGACTGGGATAAGGTCGGCGACCAGATGCCTGTATTGCCTCCTGCGCCTACATGCTGGTTGGCAAAGCGGTATTTCCCGATCCCGAAGCACAGGCCCGTATTATGTACGGCATCATTACCGGACTGGGCTTCATTGGTGGTGGTGCAATTTCGAAGACGTCCTCAGAGGTGGCAGGAACGGCCACCATCATCTTCGAGAACCTGGTGGGCCGGATGGCTAGTCCGGCCTAGCCTAGCTAACAGCCACGCCGCCTGGTGCGCTGATCTCGACACCGCCGGCTTCCTCTATGGCCTTCTTACCCCTGACCGTGAGATCACTGATGAAGGCGAACTGATCGCGCATGTCGAAAGGGTAAGCCTTCAGGCGGTATTGCGTGCCCAGGGGACTCTGCTTGAGCATGACGAGCACAGGCTTGGTGTACTCGAGATAGGCACTGGTAAGGGCAACGTCGTTGAGCGACTCCCGAACGATTGCGGCATCATGATCTGGCGCCACATAGAATTCCGCGACGCACATCAGCGTTCTGGTGCCATCATTGGAGTTGATGATGTTGTTCGACCAGAGCCGGTCGTGCGGAACTGTTATGGCATCGTCATCTGCCGTACGGATCCTCAGAGCCCGCATACCGACAGAGGTCACCTCACCGTAGTCTCCGTCGATTCTGACCCAGTCACCCGGGCGATAAGGACGCTCGAAAATAGCAACCATGCCTGCAATGAGGCTGCTCACGTAGTCCTTGAAGGCAAAGCCGATAGCGACGCTCGCTGCGCCTGCAATAACGAGAAAATTCTGGAAATTGATATTGAAGATGATCGGTATGACCCAGAGAAATGCTGCCGTCAGGAGAAGCAGTCTGATGATGGGGACCGCGCCGAGAAGATAAAGCCGGAGCTGATTTGGCCCGCGCTCCGCAAGATATGGCAGCAGTCGTCGAACCACCAGAATAGCGACCCAGGTACCAACGATGATCAGCGCAACCTTTGCCAGGCTGATGTCCTGGAAATCATTTAGAAGCTGGGCGGCCTTCTGTCGGCCCTCGTCTACTGCTGCCATGTTCACAACCTGTCTGTGGGGAAGCCGGAGATCGCCAGCCCGCCCCGTATCGCCGGATAGGCGGCTGGCTGACAACGATAAGTGGACCCGCTTCGATAGATGATGCCGGCCTTGCGCAAAGCCACGAGTAAAGCCGGTTCGACCGGTCTGGGTAAGACGGCACTCAGTTCTTCCGCACTGGCACCACCATGAATCAAGAGTGCGTGAAGGATCTGGAGCACCATGTCATGCTCACGCCCTGGCAGGGTGTACTCCTCCAAAGATGCTATCCAGAGGGTCCGATCGTCGTCTGCGGCTACTAGCCGGTGCCTTGCTTCAGCATCCTCGGTCTCTTCGGCTTCCCCATTGAGCGTCTCTGATTTCGAACCGGAGCGCAGGCTCTGTCGCCAGAGATGCCAGGCTACCCATGGTATACCGAAGCTACGCGCGGCGAGGCCCTGAAAGAAATCATGAGGCACATCATCTTCCGACAGGGCCATCACATCGTCTCCGGTTCGGGTCAAACGAAAGGTGATGTCGTGGTCTTCATGCGCCTCACCGAGCTGATGGAACCAGTGTCTCAAGCGACTGGCATCAAATGCCTGAAATGTCATCCCCTCGGGTAGAATCATATCGGCAGCCACCGCCTTCTTGATAAAAAGCCAGGCCCAGCTGTTACAGCCGATAACGCAATGCCTTTGCAGGTCGGCAAGCGATTCCAGCAGTGCACGCAGAACGGTGAGTCCGTTTCGATGCCGCAGGAACCAGCGATCGAGCTCCGGCAAGACCAGGACCCCCGGACCTTTTGCCTGCGCCTGAACCAGCGACAGGGCTTCCTGAACCGCCTGATCACCTGGCTGAAGCAGGCTCATGCGCTCAGGTGGATCGAGCAGATCGTGGTTATGCTGCTTCGCCCATTTGGTCAGGAGACCGTTCTCCTCGCCAGGCGGCAATACGATCAGTTTCAGCCACTGCGCCGGTCGCTCTTCGAGCACCCAGTCCCGTAGCGAGATGTCGAGCTCGTCCAGCAAGGGCCCCCACGCAGGCGGATTCGCCACGTCGTTGAGAATCTGCAACGCAGTGTGGTGCAGGCGCTCCTCAGCGATATACGGTTTGTCCTGGCTGCTATCAAAGCGCTTCTTGATCCGCGCCAGGAACAGCTGCAAGGCATCCTTGGTCTGCAAACTTGGCAGCTTGTACTGGCCGAGCGGGCGAAACTCGCGCAACTGCCTCGGCTCGTCACTCATACGTGAGGCGCGCCGTGCACACATTGGTCATGAACTGTACTCGTAGATTTGATTCAGATGCGACGAGCGCCAGATGACTATCCCGCGTCCATATGGACCGTGTCAACGACGGTCGCAGCGGCCACGAAGGTGTCCGAGCAAATTGCAGCTGCCTTCGGAGAATAGCGTAGTTTCAGGAGAACTCGATTACCAATGCGGGGATCTAACGCAGACCATACGACGGCCCGGTCCCATGACCGCGCCGTTGCATGCACTTCTCACATTTGCTGGGGCTTTTCGACCACTTTTTCCGCGACCGCCATCGGGGCATGCCGCACATCGGTGCCCTCGACCATGAAGATGACATGCTCGCAGATGTTGCCGGCATGGTCACCGATGCGCTCGAGCGCCCGTAGTACCCACATGATATTGAGACAGCCACTAATACTCCGTGGGTCCTCCATCATGAAGGTCATCACAGCACGGGTGGCGCTGCGGTATTCGTTGTCAACGGCGTCATCTTCTTTCATCACCACGAGCGCTTTCTGCATGTCGAACTTCGAGAACGCATCCAGAGCATCGCGTACCATTCGCCCCACATGCACACCGAGATGCCTGACTTCGAGATAGCCTTGCGGGGCCTTGCCTTCCTCGGCGAGCGCGGTAGCCAACTTGGCAATCTTCTTGGCCTCATCGCCAATACGCTCGATATCAGCCACCATCTTGACTACCGCCATGACCAGACGGAGATCGCTGGCGGTAGGCTGGCGCGTTACGATAATCCGTTGAGCCTCCTCATCGATGGTCAGCTCCATGGCATCGACGGCCTTGTCACGTAATTTGACCGCAGCGCCCAACTCCCCATCGTTATTGATCAGCGCCTTGAGTGCATCCTGCAACTGCTGCTCGACGACTTCGCCCATGGCCAGCAGATCCTCCTTGAGCTTCCCCAGATCGCTGTTGAAGCGGTTGGAAATATGTTGCAGATGACTATCTCTCGCAGTGGGCATGACGCACCTCGTAAACAATGACTGAAAGCCTGGATTTGAGCTTGCTCATCACCCGAAACGTCCTGTGATATAGGATTCTGTGAGTTCATGTTCTGGTGACGTGAACACCCGGTTGGTTTCGTTGACCTCCACAAGATGACCAAGATGAAAGTAGGCCGTGCGGTGAGCCACGCGAGCAGCCTGCTGCATTGAATGGGTCACAATCACAATGGTGAAGCTCTCTGACATCTGGGCAATCAGCTCTTCAACTCTCGCTGTGGCAATGGGATCAAGCGCAGAACAAGGTTCGTCCATCAGGATCACTTCCGGACTTACGGCTATGGCTCTGGCGATACACAGACGCTGCTGCTGGCCGCCAGACATACCGGTTGCGACTGAATCCAGGCGATCCTTGGCTTCGTTCCACAGACCAGCTTTACGCAGGCTGTTCTCGACGATTTCATCCAGATCCGTCTGACTGTTGGCCAGACCATGGATACGGGGACCATAGGCGACGTTGTCATAAATGGACTTCGGGAACGGGTTTGGCTTCTGGAACACCATCCCGACCCGGGCACGCAGCTCGACGACATCATTGTTGGAATGGTAGATATCCTCATCATCCAGCATTAATTGCCCCTCAACCCGACAGCTATCGATGCTGTCATTCATCCGGTTGAGACAACGCAGGAAGGTCGACTTGCCACAGCCAGATGGGCCGATAAATGCAATGACTTCGTTGCGGGCAATATCGAGGCTGATGTTCTTGATTGCACGGTCGCTGCCGTACGACACACTCACGTTGCGCAACTTGAACTTGGGATCTCCGGCGAAGGGCTTGCCTACCGTCTTGCCCTCTTCGATCACTGTATCTTCCGGCTTCTCTTCGGGTACCGGAACAGCAGCCTGCTGCGCACGAATATCCGCTTTCATCGCAATACCAGGGTTCATCGTGTTCATATCGTTCTCCTTACCAGCGTCGCTCGAGCCGCTTGCGCAGCCAGATCGCCAGTGCGTTCATACTGATCATAAAAGTGAGCAGCACCATGATTCCGGCGGATGCCAGTTCGACAAAGCCCTGCTCTGAGCTGCTGGCCCAGAGGTAAATCTGTACTGGCAGAACTGTGGCTGAATCGAATAGTCCCTCAGGCACGTCCACGATGAAGGCGACCATTCCGATGAGCAGCAATGGCGCAGTTTCTCCCAGCGCCTGAGCCATGCCGATTATCGCACCAGTCAGCATGCCGGGCATTGCCAGGGGTATCACGTGGTGAAGCACGACCTGCATCCTCGATGCCCCTATGCCCTCGGCAGCCTGGCGAATGGAAGGCGGGACACTTTTGATGGCGGCGCGACTGGAAATAATGATGGTCGGCAGTGTCATCAGTGCCAGCACCAGACCACCGACGAGGGGGATCGAACGTGGCATGCCGAAGAGACCGATGAAGACGGCCAGGCCGAGCAGACCAAAGATGATCGATGGGACTGCCGCCAGGTTGTTGATATTGACCTCTATGAAATCTGTGAGCTTGTTCTGCGGTGCAAACTCTTCGAGATACACCGCAGCCGCAATGCCCACCGGGAAGGAAATTGCCAGCGTAACCAGCATCGTCAACAACGAACCGACTATCGCACCGAGAATACCGGCGTTGGCCGGCTCACGAGAGTCTCCACGACTGAACAGCACATCGTTGAAGCCAGTATCGATAACACCGGCCTTCACCAGCTCGTCCACCCACCGCTGCTGCTGCTCCGACAACCTAATGCTGTAGCTGGGATCATCCGCGTGCTTCACGTAAACTGAGACCTGATCATGGGCGAGGAATTCCATGGTCTGGGTGGTATTCAGCAGCTCAGGATCTGCCTTCAGTCGATTCTTGATCGTATTGGCGCCGTAGTTGCCTACCAGCCGTAACAACTCGCGCTTTTCAGCAGCACCTTGAGCTTCAGGGAAATAGCCCTGCAGCGCAGCAATAATCGGTGCATTGAAGTCAGCCATAGCTAGCTGATCCGCGTCGCGAGGATCTTCCAGATACATCATCTCCGAATCGAGATTGAGCTCCAGCGTTATCGTGGTCTTCACAAACCCGGTGTAGCCCTTGGAGATGATGTCGGCAAAGAGCACAAACAGCGATGCAAGCGCAATGAAGATAGCCAGCATACCGTAGAGACGAAACCGCTTTTCCTTGGCGTAGCGGCGCTTCAGGGAAGCGCGTACGATTTCCGCCTGCGAACCTCGCTTATTCATACTGTTCCCTATATTTCCGTACGATCTTGAGGGCAATCACATTGAGTAGCAGTGTGACGATGAACAGCAGCATGCCCAGGGCAAAGGCGGACAAGGTCTTGGCGCTGTCGAACTCCTGGTCGCCCACCAGCAGCGTGGCAATCTGCACCGTTACAGTCGTCACCGATTCCAGAGGATTGGCCGTGAGATTTGCTGCCAGTCCAGCCGCCATCACCACGATCATCGTTTCACCAATGGCTCTTGAAGCGGCCAACAGAATGCCACCGATAATACCTGGCAGCGCTGCTGGGAAGATGACCTTCTTCATGGTCTCGGATTTCGTCGCCCCCAGTGCGAGAGAGCCGTCCCGCATGGCCTGTGGCACGGCATTGATGACATCGTCAGATAACGACGAAACGAACGGCACAATCATGATACCCATGACCAGGCCCGCGGCTAGTGCACTTTGTGAAGACGCTTCGAGCCCCACGACTTGAGCCAGATCACGGATGAAGGGCGCGACGGTCAGAGCAGCAAAAAAGCCATAGACGACGGTGGGGATGCCTGCCAGCATTTCCAGTGCAGGTTTTACCACTGCCCTGACACGCTTGCTCGCGTACTCAGAGAGGTAGATCGCTGACAGCAGGCCGATCGGCACAGCAACCAGCAGTGCAATGCTGGAAATCAGCAGTGTTCCGGTAAAGAGCGGAATCACGCCGAAGGCGCCTTCTGAACCGACCTGATCGGCTCGCAGCGCAGTCTGTGGACTCCAGCTGGTGCTGAACAGGAAGTCGCTGATCGGAACCCGATCAAAGAAGCGGATCGTTTCCAGAATCACGGAAAACACGATCCCGGCCGTGGTCAGTACTGCCAAAGCAGCACAACCGAAGAAGATGCGGCGTAGCGTGGTTTCCACGTTCAGTCTGGCATTGATGTGCGGCGCCACACGGGTCCATGCGTACGCGCCACCGGAAACGGCAATGAGCAGAACCAGGATAGCCTTGAAATTTTCACTACGGTGCTCCAGTGCTTCGAGCACAGTAGCTGCACCGGCAATATGCTCCGGCACAAACTCTGGCTTGATACTTCCAGCTGCAACATTGTTGATCTGGGAAAGAATCAGGCTGGCCTGACCTGAAGATTCGGGCCAGGTATCTTGAGGCAGTGAGGCGATGACTATGCCCTGTATGACTTTGGCTTCAAAACCGGCCCACACCGCGAGCACAATCAGCGCCGGGACGGCACACCACAGTGCCGCTCGCGCTGCGTAGTAAAATGGGAGCGCCTTCAGATTCCGAATGCCGCCGAGCGGCGCAGCAACAGCCCTGGAGCGCATATATGCTAAGCCATAGGCAACCACGGCGAGAATCAGAACCAGGGGCAGAAGAATGGCCGTCTGCATAACAGTCTCTGTATTGAGGGGCTTTGAATGAGCTGGGCGTCTATATGCCGGGTTTCGGCGTGATACTGTTCGTTCGAAGAATCCTGAAAGGAACGCCCATCTAATGGCAGCGTTCCTTCATGGTCATCCCTGACCCTGGCAGATCGAGCTTACAGCTCGTTACCAGTCATCGGCTCGAGCGCCTTCACTTTCTTGGCCATTGCCATGCGCTGCTCACGCGGGAGCGGGATCAGACCTACATCAACCAGATAACCGTTGTCACCCCAGGCACCTTCGCTGGTGAACTCGGCTGTGTACTCCTTGATACCTGGAACAACACCCACGTGCGCGTTCTTGACGTAGAACCACAGTGAACGGGCAACCGGATATTCTTCGCCGGCAATAGTCTCAGGGGTCGGTTCAACGCCATTGACAGTGGATGCCTGAATCTGGCCGCTGTTTTCCATGAGGAAGCTGTAACCGAAGATGCCGAGGGTATTCTTGTCCTGAGCCAGACGCTGCACGATCAGGTTGTCGTTCTCACCGGCTTCGACGAATGGACCGTCTTCACGCATGCTGTGACAGATGCTCTTGAACTTTTCTTCGTCTGTCTTTTCCAGCTTGGCGATCATGTCGAACTTCTTGCAACCACCTTCCATTGCGATTTCAACGAAGGCGTCACGAGTTCCTGATGTTGGAGGCGGACCCATCACATTGATTTCATAGTTCGGCAGACTCGAATCGATGTCGCTCCACTTCTTGTTGGGGTTGGCAACAAGTTTATCGCCAGCTTCATTCGGCACTTCTTTCGCAAGCGCCAGGAAGATCTGTTCAAGCGTCAGATCAAGCTTCTTGGAGTCCTTGGAATTCGCGATCACGATGCCGTCGGCACCGATACGAACCTCAGTGATTGCCTTGACGCCATTGGCCTGGCAGCTCTCGAATTCACTCTTTTTCATGCGACGTGACGAGTTGGTGATATCCGGGTGCTGAGTACCTACACCGTCACAGAACAGCTTCAGACCACCGCCAGAACCGGTTGACTCGAGCTTCGGCGTCGGGAAGTCGGTGTTGCGACCAAAGCGCTCGGCAACTACGGTTGCGAATGGGTAGACTGTGGATGAACCCACGATGTTGATGGTATCGCGAGCCATAGCCGGGGCTGACACAGCAGCAATGCTACCTGCCAGTGCGACAGTTGTAAGAGCTGTTCTGAGTTTGATCACGTTGAGTCTCCATTGGTCACTTTGCTTTTTCTCGGGTTGTTTGCTACCGATGACAGAACGATAAAGGGACTATGTGACAACTTTGTTACAGCGACGCAATCTGCGATTCTTAGGTATGCCTGCCTAGCTCGGGCGGCGCTGCCAACAAGCTTCGTTAAGAATCACATCCGGTGGATTGGAAGCTGTATAATGCTGATCCAACTCACCGTCGTTAATTGGATATCCAGATCATGAAGCTGCTAGTTCGGAACCTCGATCGCGCTACAACTGAAGCTGACCTGCGGGCGCTGTTTGAACCATTCGGGGCGATTCAGTCCTGCCGGCTGGTTCTTGACTCGGAGACCGGTCTGTCCAAGGGCTTCGGCTTCATCGAGATGCCCAAAGTCGGTGATGCAAAAGCAGCCATCCAGCGGCTTAATGGCTTCACGGTCAATGGCAAGTCCATCCGGGTCAAGAAGGCGGAAACGCCTGCACCTGCAGCCGATTCCGATGTAGAGGATGTTTAAGACGCTCCGGCGTCAACGCCGTCTTCGGGATAGTCAGGCGGAAAGTCTGCGCCTGCGGCAGCAGATCCTCAGCACGCAGCTGACACTGCAGGCAGTGAATGCCTCGCAGCCTGGCGTGGGTAATGACAAGCCCCATGATATCGTCGTTTCGCTAACCACCTTCGACAAGCGAATTGGCAACGTGTACCTGGCCATCGAGAGCCTGATGCAGCAATCACTCAGGCCAGACCGAATCGTCCTGTGCGTGTCTGAAGCCGATGTCACTGAGTCAGACCTCCCTGAAATTCTTCGATTGCAGCAGCTTCGCGGGCTGGAGATTCTGTTCTGCGAGCGAGACCTTGGGCCGTACAAAAAGTTTTTCCACACCTTTCAGAAGTATCCGGACAGCCTGATCATCACAGCAGATGACGACCTCATGTATCCCTTCGACTTCGTCGATATGCTGTACCGTGCCTGGCTTGCTCGACCCGATGTGATTCACGCCCACAGGGCTCACCGCGTACTGCTGAATAACGAGGGCAAGCCGCTGCCCTACAAGTCATGGGAAAAATCAACTGACTTCACAGAGCCATCTCCGCTTGTGTTTCCGACTGGAAACGGCGGTGTACTGTACTTTCCCGGCGCATTCGATGAGGAAGTTCTCAACGAGCATCAGTTCATGACACTGTGCCCTGGCTCCGACGACATCTGGCTCAAGGCGATGAGCCTCAGAAACGGCACGCTCTGCCAGCGCATTCAGGATCCACGGCAGTTTGGCACTCGCTTTATCGTAATACCCGAGTCGCAAAACCATGCGCTCAAGCGACTGAACAAGTCTGCTGACGCTGGGAATGACAGCAAACTACAGGCGGTGCTGAATGCTTATAATCTCGGCTTTCGGTAGTTAGCGGATGCGTGGGGAGCGCCCTATCGAAGCTGGTGGCTTCTTGCTGGTCGGAAAGAACGCGCGGCGGTGCTTAAGAAGATAGAGCCGGCGATGCACACTGCGCTGGATCTTGATGCTTGTGCGGCCCAGCCGGTCCTTCAGTGAAGGCAGGACTGGCTCGAAATCAGGCTTGGGAATCGTGGTTGGCTTCGCCGTTTCCCAAATGATGTGTGGCTCAACTACGAAGCAGTGGACGCCAGTTTCCCAGTAGTGGTCATAGAGTTTGTCAATCGGCATGTAAATCCGCCGCCCGTAGGCAATCAGCCTTTCCATACCGCGTCGATTGATCAGCAAGCCCTGCCCGCCGAGCGTGCCCCGGAGTGGACGTGTAAGCCAATAAGCCTGCTCGCTCCCCGCAACGGCTGAGAGTGGCTTGACCAGTTTCCGCGGTTGACGCTTCAATGCCATGAAGCGAATGAGCTCATACTCTGCAGGCAGCTGACGCAACTCCGCCAGTACAGTGCCGAAGTCTGGCTCGAGGTGCACATCATCTTCAAAGAGACACAACTGCTCCACACCACCCTCATAGGCCGACCGGATTGCCCTGAAGTGGGAGAGGTAGGCGCCCACTTCAGCGGGTCCCAAGGGTGTCATTCGATAATGAACTGCGGCCTCCTGGTCCAGACATTCATCCGGCTGCAGAACAGGGTACGTCCGACGACCATCGACTGCGGGAAAGAATTCGGCTTCAATGCCGCATGCCTGGAGTTCCGCCAGTAAGGTCTGTGCCCGCTCCATCGCGGGATCAAGTGTAATAATCTGGCAGCTGAACGACCGCTGCTCCGGGTTTCCTGCTGTCACCTATCCGCCTCCTTGCCGAAACCGGCTCCACCTGGTGTTTCTATGACGAGTAAGTCGCCGGCTTGTACCGTCAGTTGTGATTGGCCGTCCAGTTTCTTGACCTGGTCTGGTTCAGATGCCGGAAAAAAACTGTTGCTGCCGCAGGCACCAGACTCTCCACCCAGGAGACCCGCAGGTGCTATGCGCCTCCGGTTCCCGAGCAGATTGACGTCCATCCCCTGGAGGAACCGGATCGCTCGAATAGCACCGTCGCCGCCACGGAACTCACCGGCACCTCCGGAATGTGGGCGAACACCAAATTGCTCGAGCCGAACTGGATAGCGGTGCTCGAGCACCTCAGGATCCGTCAGTCTTGAGTTGGTCATGTGGGTATGTACTGCAGAGGCACCATCGCGTCGGAAACTGGCACCATCACCACCGCACAGCGTTTCGTAGTACTGAAACTCTGCCGTGCCCCAGGTAAGATTATTCATTGTACCCTGCGCAGCAGCCTTGATACCGAGCGCTGCGAACAAGGCATCGACTATCACCTGCGACACTTCGACATTGCCCGCCACTACAGCTGCAGGATAACGCGGATTCAGCATCGAACCTTCGGGAACGATGATCTTCAAGGGTCTCAGACAGCCGTCGTTCAGCGGTATCTGCTCAGTAACAAGGCATCGGAACACGTAGAGCACGGCCGCATGGACGACCGCCAGCGGTGCATTGAAGTTGCTGTCATGCTGCGGACTGCTGCCGGTGAAGTCGACACAGGCTGTTCTGGCATCGACGTCGATATCAATATTGACGCAGACCTTGGTACCATTATCAAGAAGCTGAACGGAGCGGCCGCCTTCAAGCTGACTAATCGCGGCCCTGACAGACAACTCGGCATTGTCCTGTATATGCCCCATATAAGCCGCGCAGACCTGCCTACCGTACTGCTCAATCGTATCCAGCATAAGACTGGCGCCGCGTTCGCAAGCGGCCAGCTGAGCCTGAAGATCAGCCAGCGTACAGTCGATATTCCGCGCTGGCCATTGACCTCCTTCGAATATCTCGCGAATGACGCCTGTTCTGAAACTGCCGTTTTCGACGATTGGCAGCAGGCTCAACAATATGCCCTCTTCATCGATATGCCGAGAAAAGGCCGGCATGCTGCCAGGCGTGATTCCGCCGACGTCGGCATGGTGACCCCGCGCGGCGAGCAGACAGATCAGTGTCTTGCCGTCCTCGCCGTACAGCGGCTTCACTACCGTGATGTCCGGCAGATGCGTCCCACCCTGATAAGGGTCATTCATCGCGAACGCCGAATTGGGCTGCAAGGTATTGTCGCCCTCTGGCCCAAGTGTCTTCAGCAGATGCTTTACGCTATGGCTCATACTTCCCAGGTGCACCGGCATATGCGGCGCGTTGGCCACCAGCTCACCGTGGGCGTTGAATACAGCACAGGAAAAATCCAGCCGCTCCTTGATATTGACCGAAAGCGCCGTGTGCTGCAGAACGATGCCCATCTGTTCTGCAATGAACATGAATATGTTGTTGAAGAGCTCCAGACGAATGGGATCGACAGGGATCTCTCTCGCCGCCGTTGATGGACCGGTATCGGCGAGAGTAGTCCGCTCTCTTGCAAGCCTGAGTAGACCGTCATCCACACAGACTGCCGTCCAGCCGGGCTCAACCACAATGGTGCTGGCAGGTTCGATGATGACTGCTGGCCCTTTCACTTGATGACCAGCGAGAAGCTGGTCCCGCTGATGAAATGGCGTGTCATGATACTGCCCGTTAAAAAATACCGGCCGACGATCGATTGGTACCGGTGGCTCGGCTGATGTATTTGAAAGCATTTCACCGCTTTGCGGCTGCGCTGTAGCCGCAATGTTGGAGTGCGTTTCGACCTGAACACTTTCAATGATCAGTTCCGGATCGCTGGGTTCGAATCCGAACTGGGCTCGATAGCGTTCGCAGAACACGCGCTCCACTTCAGCGAGATCTGCCAGGGGCACTGGCAGCGTGGTATCGCTGCCGGACAGGCGCAGCTGCAGCAGAATTTTATGGCTGAGACTGGCAGAGTTCGAGGCGACATCGAGCTGCGGCTTCAGCACGTGCTCGTTGCGCGTTTGAGCGAGTGCGATCCTGCGCTCCAGGACTTCCAGGGCGCTGGCAGAGAGCCCATCCTCCACAGAAAAAGTGGTGATCTCGCGGAGCTCTGCAAGCCCCATCCCCAGCGCTGACAAGACGCCCGCATAACGGTGTAGCAGTATTTCCGAAATGCCAAGGGTATCGGCTATCCGGCAGGCATGCTGCCCACCGGCACCACCGAAACTGAAGAGGGCGTAATCAGTAACGTCGTGACCTTTCTGCGTGGTGATGTGGGCAATGGCATGGGCCATATGACCAATCGCTATGGCAAGAAAGCCTTCTGCAACGGTTTCAAGCGCTGCATCTGGGGCATCGTCTGCGGATATGCCCATGCTGCCGGCCAACACACCGAATGCCGACCTGACCTGAGCGGTATCGATCGGTTGCTGACCATCAGCACCGAACACAGAGGGGAAAAAATCCGGCTGAAGACGCCCAAGCAGTACCTGACAATCCGTAATGGTCAGTGGTCCTCCCTTGCCGTAGGCCGCAGGCCCTGGCGACGCACCGGCCGAATCTGGCCCTACCAGATAACGCGCCGACTCAAACTTCAGTACAGAACCGCCGCCGGCGGCCACTGTATGCACGGCCAGCATGGGCGTCTGCAAGCGGTACCCCGCAACAGTGGTTTCAGTCTGGCGCTCCAGCTCGCCACGGTAATGGCAGACATCGGTGGATGTACCGCCCATGTCGAAGCCAATCAGTCGCTCATAGCCTGCCTGTCGACCCAGCTCGACCATGGCGATCACACCACCTGCGGGACCAGATAGGACGGCATCCTTGCCACGAAAATCGCGTGCGCCGATGAGTCCGCCATTGGATTGCATGAAGGTCAGGCGTCCTGGCTCCAGCATTCGCGCAGGCAAGCGCGCCGTCAGTCTCTGCATATAGTCCTGGACGACGGGTGTGAGACAGGCATCGAGTACAGTCGTGTCGCCACGGCTGACAATTCGCATCACCGCACCGAGCTCACTGCTAACGGAAATATTGCTAAAGCCTGCGGCAGCTGCAAGCTGCGCTGCGTGAGCCTCATGAGCCGCATTGCGATAGCTGTGCATGAACACGATTGCGCAGCTATCAATACCGCTTCGTCGCGCTGCTTCGAGTTGCTCGACCAGGCTAGCAGTGTCCAACGCACGAACTACAGTGCCATCAGCTGCAAGACGTTCATCAGCCTCGACGACCCGCTCGTAGAGCATTGCCGGACGCTCGATGTCCAGCGCAAACAACTCCGGCCTGTTCTGATACGCGATCCGCAGCAGGTCGGCGAAGCCTCGCGTTACCACCAGCACAACAGGCGCGTATCGTTTCTCCAGTAGCGCATTCGTGGCCACTGTCGTACCCATGCGAATTTCACTGATGGCGTCGTCGGGAATGGCGGCATTATGCGGCAGACTGAGTAACTGCCGAATACCTGTGCTTACCGCATCCTCGTAGTGCCCCGGACTCTCTGACAGCAATTTGTGTGTAACGAGTTGGCTATCTGGCCCTCGAGCGACAATATCGGTAAAGGTACCGCCTCTATCGATCCAGAACTGCCAGTTCTGCCCTGCTGCAAATCCCGTCGTCACGCGTCAGCCCTCAGCTCAGCTTCACGAAGCTGGTCAGAATGACGATGCGTGTGCCATTGACCCTGCCTTCGATATGCTCCGGATTATCGGTAAGCGCAATGTTCCTCACGGCCGTACCGCGCTTGGCCACGAAGCTGGTGCCCTTGACGTCAAGATCCTTGGTGATAATCACCGTGTCTCCCGCAGAAAGCAGGTTGCCGTTGCAGTCCTTGTGAACGATTGCGGTATCACTGGAATAGTCAGCGCCGGCTTCCGCCCACCCTCGCACGTCATCTTCCAGATAGAGCAGATCCAGCAGATCCTGCGCCCATGGCTCCGTGTCGAGCTTCTTCAGCATGCGCCATGATACGACCTGTACTGAAGCCCTTGGGCTCCACATCGTATCGCCAAGAAAGCGCCAGTAGTTTGGCTCGATGGTCTCTGGCATCTCAATCTGCAATCGACATTTTTCGCAGAGTGCCAGTACCCTGTCGTTGCCCTCAGGCATACCCGAGACTTTGAAATCGGCAGTTTCCGTTGAAGCCGAACAGAGATCGCACTGAGCAGTGGCAGTCATGAACACAGATTCCTTGTTAGGGGGTCCCGGCTCAGGTCCCGAGAACGAGCAGAACAATCCCCGATATGATGACCACTATACCAAGCAACTCTCGTCTACTGGGCGTTTCCCTGAAAAGGAAATAGCCGGTGGCGACGCTGAAAACGAGCTCCACCTGGCCCAAGGCCTTCACATAGCCGGCGTTTTCATAGGTCACCGCCGTGATCCAGCCAATACTGGCAATGCAGCCTGCAATCCCACTCCAGATGGCGACCCGCCAGCGACGAAAGCTCTCCAGCAGATCAGCGCGATTGGCACAGTAGAGCCAGACGCCCATGAGCAGGGTTTGAAATGTCAGCACTGACACGAGCACTGTGCCTGCTGCGACGACCGGCTCTACGCCAGGGCCCACGGGCGGTTCCCAGGAGATGAGCTGCTGACTGGCCGCGCGATAGAGTACGGTGCAGATAGCGAAGGACAGCCCCGAAGCCATGCCGATCATTGCTGGTCGATGAGTCATGGCCGCAACAATGGTTTCAAGTGACAGCGCCGAGCGAGCGGTCGCCAGCATCATTACGCCGATGACGGTGACAAGTATGGACAAGAGGCCAAGCATGTTCATCAAGTCGCCAAGCAGGAGAAAGCCGACCACGGCAGCCTGTATCGGTTCCGTCTTGGAATAGGCCGTGCCCACTGCGAACTGGCCGAGGCTGAAGACCTGGACCAGCAGCTTGGTCGCCAATATCTGGGCGCATCCTGCGATGATTATCGTGAGCCAGAACAGCGGTGGCAGCGACAGCCATTCCACACTCGCCTGACCATCCAGACTGAACCAGTACAGCCAGGCGAACGGGAGGGCATAAACGAAGCGGGTGAAGGTCACGCCCCAGACACCCATGCCACTGCTCAATGACTTCTGTACCGTCGACCGGATATTCTGGGCGAAGGCGGCCATCAAGGTGAAAAGGATCCAGTCTTCCACTACGCGGCCACCCGCCTTGTCATCGCTGTTTCAGTCTCTACGCCAGACAAACGATCAGGCGGGAATGTTCGCCTTGTTGTAGGCAAGCTCGGCTTCGACGGCGTCGAGCGTGTCGCCAATCAGTGCTGCAGCAATCTTCTTGCCTACCAGCGGGACGGATACTTCGATATCGGCGCTGACTTCGTGCTCACAGCCTTTGCCGTCGGCTGTCGGCATCAGGCGGATCTTCCCTGAGGCAACCACGGGCGCGCCCTTCATATCGATACGCCAGTCGCCCTCGTAGCCCTCCCCACTCTTCTGGTAAGTATCCTTCTGCGACACCTTGCTCATAGGACTAATGAATTTCTTCGCGAAGGTCGGCACTTCGACAGGCACTGAACGTTCATTGGCGATGATGATCGTGCTGCCAGTTTTCTCGACCGGCTTGAGCTCGACATCTTCCGCGCCGAGCGCCGCATACTTTGTGCGCACGTAGTCGGCGTCTGTGAAATACTTCATCGCAGTTTCCACACTGAAGGGATACACCGTTTTTCTCGACTGACTCATCATCCATTCCTTTATCATTTTTGAGGTTGTATTCGCCGCAATAGTGCCGTTGCGGCTGCTCCGGCGCAAGCACGCAACACTTCGCATCGTGCTCAAGACAGCTGCGCCATTCCAAGGCATGGCGGAATCTACAGGAGAGGCTTTACCCTAGGTCAGCGCACGGACGATGTCCGCGGACATGCCGTTTCGGATCAGATACTGCTTAGCATTGGTCGTGACTCGACGTTACGCTCTAACGCCCGACCAAGCGGCGGTACAATTCACTGTATTGCCTGGTTATGATCGACTTGGCATAGAAGCGCTGGTACTCCGCTGCGCCCGCTTCGACGAGGGTCTGGCGAAGAGCCGAACTTTTGAACAACTGTCTCAAATGGTCTGATAACGCCTCGATATCATCAATATCACTCATCAGGCCTGTTCGCTCATGTTCGACGAGCTCGGAGGGCCCTTGTGAGCGCGTTGCAACGATTGGGACCTTGTTGAACCAGGCTTCACCGATGATACTCCCTAGTCCCTCGTGCCTGGATGGGCACACGAACACATCTGCTGTTCGCATAAGGGCGTTGACATCTCTCCGCCACCCTAGGAAGCGAACACGGTTTGTCAGCTTCAGCTCAGCCGTCAACGCTTCCAGCGATAAGCGCTCGGGCCCGTCACCGGCCAGCCATAGCATGACATCCGGAACATCGACCAGCGCTCTGAGCAGGGTATCGAATCCTTTGTTCTCATGCAGGCGACCAACAGCAAGCAGAACTGGCTGGCCACCTTCAGCGCCGAGCATCCGCTTGTCCAGTGCTTCAACCAGGGTTTCATCGACGAAGTTTGGAATATGAAATACACGCTCAGCAGGAAAGCCACCATCGATCATGTGCTGGCAGATCCCTTTGGCGATACCAATCCAGTAGTCGCAGTGACGATAGTACTTGAGATCATAGTAATGGCCCAGCCGGGCGACCAGCGTGTAATCCTGGCCTGGATCGGGCTGCGGATTTGACTCAAAACCACTACGGCTGTTCGGGGTTAGACCAGAGGCCCGGTTCATGTAGGTCGCCACAATATCCGGTCGCCAGTCGGTCAGAGCCCTGCGGTATTGGCGATGCCCAAGCAGATCGAGCTTGCCGCCGAGCCTGTGCAGGCTTACCGGCACACCCGCTGCGGCAAGTTCGGCCTCACGGTACTCGTTACTACGCGTGAAGGCGCACTGTTCGAGCTGCTTGTCAGCTTGAAGTGCACACACGAGGCGGGTGTAGAAGTTCTCGGCACCCCCTATCGGGGCGCCGGCAAGCACCTGGGCTACCCGGATCTTCTCGTAAGGCTGGTTCACGATGTGGCCACCGGCGCAGCTGATACGCCTGCATAACGCTGCGCAGGCTCCATCCAGCCATGATAGCCCCAGTCACCGTTGGTACGTTTGATCTCGAGAAGCGCCTCAATGGCCTCCGTGAGGCGCTCGGCCTTGCGGGCCGCTTTTGCACGAGCCAGTGTCCTGGACCACCATCCGAACGGCAATACATCTGCCCAGCCGAGGCCGTCGATTACCACAAGTCGCTGTATCGCATCCTCTGCGGTCAGCTGCACCACGATGTTATGCAGGAGCAGGTTTCGTGATGGCAGGCCTATCGTCTCCCAGGCCTGCTGAAAAGCAGCAATGCAGTTCTTCACCCGCGGTGTATTGCCATGGATCCACACATACTGTTTCAAAGTCATGCTGATGGCCCCATCGAAGTCCCGAACCAGGTCGGTCACAAGCCCGGGGCCGTGGTTGGTGGCCACCATGCCGTAACAGCGAGGAATGAACTGCAGGGCCTGCGGGCCGTAAAGATCGGCGATTCGCAGAAAAGTAGAGTACTCCTGCTGGTTGTCATCAAACGATGACAGCGGCTTCAGCCAGCCTTTGATGCCCTTTTCTTTCTGTTTCAGTTCGGGAGATCGATCCTTGCGCAGGGTCTTGACGCATTTTCCAGCATCCATTGGATGGAAGAAGCAGAGTCGGTTGCCCCCCTGCGCGAAGGCATCGGCTTCGCTACCGAGATCGAGTTTCTGCATTGCCGCTCCGGATTTATCCACGCCCGTTGTGCCATACATAGTTGTGCGACAGCGGCTGCTGCATGGCAGTTTCGACGATATAGCTGGCGTAGAGATTGCTATTCATGTGGTCATGAAAAAATTGACGCGTTCGTGCTGCCCATTCACGCCGCTTGGCATCGTCTCTGTGAAACTCGACGAGCTTTTGCAGGAGCTCTTCCTGCGATCTGAAATAGACAAGGGTTTCATCCGGGAACAGCGACTGAAAATCTCCACTGGCATGGGTGAAGGTGAGTAGGCCGTTGCCGCCGAGCTGGGCCATGCGGGCCGATGAATACCAGTGCAGCCCCTCCTGGCGATTCAGGTTGAGCCCCATCCGGCTCTCTGCAAGTACGCGCTCGTAGTCACGCCCCCATACGCCCGGCTCACCGAAACTACCCGGCGTCAGAAAACTGAAGTCGTCCGGCAGGTGATCCAGAAGGTATTTTACAACCGCCCCCCGTTGCGTGTAGGCAGTTTCCTTGCTACAGAAAACGAGATCATTGACCAACGCGCTCCGACTCGAAGCGTCGTAGACATCGATGGCCTCATCAACCGGATTGGGCATGTGCCATAACCGTGCCCGGTCGCCAGCGAACTGTTGCAACTCACGCTCGCCGGTGGACACGAACATCGCATCGACCACCTTGCAGCGGTGCCTGATCTTGTCGGCATTCACGGGGACAAACAGCGGGTCGTTGTTGCAGCCGGCAATTACGACGCCGGGACGTAGGACCCTGGCCTGCTCGAGAGTCTGATTGGTGATGATGTCAGCGTGACCAACGATGATAAGGTCTGGCTCGAAGGCTTCAACTGTTTCGAGCAGGCGCTTGTTGGCCTTCTTGCGGCCCAGATCCCGTATTCCAAATGGTGCTTCGAATGCTGCAACATCACGCTCACTGAACGACTGCACCAGCCAACCGTTGCGGATGAGCCCAAAGTACAATTTCTGCGCCCAGCTAACGCGCAGGTGCCCGTACTTTCTGAGTTGTTGATGAGCAATGTGAAGAATTCGCATGCAATGTGTTCTTTAGAGCCGAATAGCCTCTAGAATGCCTCAGGAGAGCGTCGGGTGACAACCTGAGGCTAATTCGCCAGCGAGCTGGGCTATACTGTCCTATCGGCGTGTAGCGTGGAGATTTCATCTGAAAACCAAAGCGGGTAACAAGTTCAGCCGTTTGCACCGTGTAAAGCGACGACTTGAAAACAACTACAAGCTCTCCCTCATCATAGGTCTCAGTGTCTTTGCAATTGCGGGCATAGGACCAATCATTCTCTATCGCTTTTATTCAGGTAATACCTTCGTAGCGCTCGTGGATATGGTGCTCTTGCTTACAGTTACTGGCGCCGCGATTTATGCCTGGACCACCGATAATATCGAGCCTCCTGCCATGGTCCTGGCACTTGTAGTCAGTGGCGGGCTGGTTCTGATGATGCCGAAACTCGGTACGCCAGGTCTCTTCTGGTATTTCACCCTGGTTGTCTTCAACTTCGGCATGCTTCGGGCCAAGTGGGCTTTGTTTCTGAACGTCACAGTGATGTGGCTAGTGTTGTACCTGAGCGAGCTGTCATCCTGGGATGAACTCCTGCCGTTCGTGATGTCCGCGCTGGCAACTTTCGGATTTACCTTCATTATCGTCTACAGAAGCGATATGCAGCGAATGCGGCTGGAGCAGACCTCACTGACGGACGCGCTCACGGGCATAGCTAATCGCAGGGCGCTGGATCAGGAGCTCGACCTCGTTTTCGCGCATTTTCAGCGCTTCGGCATACCGTTCGGTCTGCTCATGCTGGACCTCGATAATTTCAAGCGCGTCAACGATACGGCTGGACACGAGGGCGGCGATGCGGCGCTCAGGGCCTTTACGGGATTGCTGACCGAATCTCTCCGTAAGGAGGACCGCCTGTTCCGCTACGGCGGAGAAGAGTTCGTCGTGGTACTGGCAAACGTGGAGCAGACCACCATGAAACAGGTTGCCCAGGTGCTGTGTGATCTGGTCGCCGAAGAGCTCAAATCGCCTGCGGACCACACGACCCCCATCACCGTCTCGATCGGCGCTTCGCTGTTGCAGGCCGACGATGACGGCGAGTCATGGATACATCGGGCCGATAAGGCCCTCTATGCCGCCAAAGCCGGCGGTCGAAACCAGGTCGTCGTTTATGAGGAGATCGATCATATGCAATCAAGAGGTTCAGATGCCTGAACTCTTCAGCATCAACAGCACGGATTTCAACGGGGTGCCTGCCCTACAGGTCAGGCGGCGGGAGTGTACGGCGCTCGTCTCCCTGCTTGGTGGGCAGGTCATGTCGTTCCAACCAACCGGCGAGCGCCCAGTGCTCTGGCACAATCCGGACATGACGTGGGTGCCTGGGCAGTCACTGCGCCAGGGCGTCCCCGTCTGCTGGCCATGGTTTGGCGATCTTCAGAAAAACCCGCCAGCTGTTCAAGACACGGTGGCTCGCCTCTTCAAAGAGCAGCCGGCATCTGCGCATGGTCTTGCTCGCTCGGCGATCTGGACATTGCAAAGCAGTGATGAAAACGAAGCGTTCACCGAAATCTGTCTTACGCTCGAACTGGCCAGTGCTCAGGTCACTCTGAGCGCACGTTATCGTTTTGGCTCGGACTTGAGCTGCGAACTCATCACGCAGAATAACGGCAAGGAACCGCTCATCCTGAGTATGGCGCTGCACAGTTATTTCCAGGTCAGTGATATCGAAGCTGTAAGCGTAGAGGGCCTCGATGGGTGCAACTACATCGATGCCCTACGTGACTGGACCCAGCACAAACAGACAGGCTCACTGCATTTCACGGCAGAAACCGATCGGATCTATCAGGACATCCCTGCCGAAATAAGTCTGACTGATTCCACCTGGGGCCGGCGGATCGTCCTGCAGGCGCCTGACAGCCGGTCGGCAGTGTTGTGGAACCCCTGGATCGACAAGAGTCGGCGCTTGTCGCAATTTGGCGCCGAGAGCTATCGCAGCATGGTCTGTATAGAAACCGCCCGGGTAATGGGCGATGTATTCACTGTGGCGCCCGGCGGGCGGAGCAGTCTGTCCCTGACAATTTCGTCGGACTCATCTTACGATTCGTGATTCACCCACAGCCATTGTCCCGAAGGCCTCGGCATCTATGCCGGCGGCCTCACGGGCATCCATCAGACGCTGTATTGGCTCCATCGGCGGCTCTGCGGTAAGCGGGAACGTGCCCCAGTGCATGCCGATGCTCTGCTTTGCCTTCAGATCCTGATGCATCAGTATCGCCTCTTCCGGGTTCACGTGATAATACTTCATGAACCAGCGCGGTGAATATGCGCCGATAGGGATGAGCGCCAACCGAATCGGCGGGCTGCGCTCAGCGATCTCTCTGAACTGCTTGTTGTTATAGCCGGTATCCCCGGCAAACCAGATCGTGTGACCCTTGAAATCGATCAGCCAACTCGCCCAAAGCGTCGTCATCTTGTCGAACAGCGTGCGGGCCGACCAGTGCTGCGATGGCTGCGCGTGAAACGTCAGGTCGCCAAACTGCGCCTGCTCCCACCAGTCCATTTCGCGCACCTTGTCTGGATCGACACCGGCATCTGTCATCCAGCTTCCCAATCCCAGCGGTACCAGAAACACAGTGGCTGAGCTACTGCGCTTTGCCAGCTGGCTTACCGCAAGCTCGTCCAGGTGATCATAATGGTTGTGACTAATCACCACGTAATCGATTTGGGGTAGCTCGCTATAATCGATGGCATGTGGAATGTAGCGCGCCGGTCCGGCAAAGCTGAGCGGCGAGGCCCGATTGCTGAAAATCGGATCGGTGAGAATATTGATGCCAGCGCGCTGTATCAGAAAGGTCGAATGGCCGAGCCAACTGATCCTCGTGTGCTCATGCTCCTCCTGGAGCCGGTCGGGCGACATGCGCTGGAACGGAACCTGGTCTGCGGTGGCTTCATGATCAGCCCATTCAGTCTCACCAAACAGCCGCATTTTTACGAAGGAAAAGAAAGTCTTGTCCGGGTCATCGATATACAGATTCCGGTAGCCTTTCTCGGTATGGTGCGGCGGCAGATCTCGTTTCATTTCATCATTTCCGGTGCAGGCCGAAAGCAGCACCGTACAGGCGAAAAACAGCCAGGCCGGCAAACTTCCCCAGCGCTGGCCCGGCTCGTGGACTGACAACTCACGACTGACTACCATATCGGCTTCCTGGTTGAACGACGGCCTTGACCAAGGGAAGTCTATGGCTGCGATTAACTATTCCTTAAACTCTCAACGCGAATCAGGCGTCGACGAGGTACTTGCGCAGGGCCTTTGGTTCAGCGTCAACCACGTTCTTGCTGACCTCCTTCTCGATGAGCTGCAAGGTAGGCGATGCCAGCTTCTCGCGCAGGGCCCCGAGAAAACCAGGATCTGCGATGACATCCAGATGTTCGAACAGATGCGCCTTGCGACCTTTCTCGAGCTTGCTGGCTACGTCACCAGCAAAATCGATGAGCAACTTCTGATGTTCGGTATGTTCGGGTCGCATAGTTCGCTGCTGATTCTCACCAGCTGATGAAAGCGCTTCACCCAGAGTGCCGCTGGCAAGATCCTGCTCATGCAAGCGGGCATCCGGACAATCCAGTTCCTCGATGAGCTCCATCTCTGTTGCCTGCTTGTTGCGCTGATAGATCTTGGCCTTCTCACGATTCGCAACAACTACCCATCTTGTGGTCTGCATACTGACTCCTCTGTATCTGTCATTGACTTCCAGTTATACGAGCGCGTGATCTCTTTCAGTTCCTGACGCCGCTTCGGATGTACCAAACTCATCAACCTCTTCAGGCCAGAAATGGTCAACCTTGATCGCATCATCAGCAGCCATTTGAGCCTCACGGTACCGCTGGGCCTCCTCAGGCGTGAGTACGTCCTTTTCAAGTACCTGCTGAATCAACTCATCAAGACTCACTTCAGCATTGATTTCTCCAGCCTTGATCGCGCTACGAACTTTTTTCTCTTCGTCCTTGCTCTTGAGCTTGAGCAGGAAGGCGTGCTCCACGCGACCAGTTGGATCATCAGGCCGCTCATTACGGTAGACGCCATCCACCAGGCGGTTTCGGGTAGCCGAAGGCTCCAGCATGAGCGCAACGACACGATGCTCTAACGCGTCATTCGGACGCTTCTGTGTTCTGCCAAACGGAAAGACCATCTTGCGCACTGTCCAGCCAAGGACGCGGCTGGGGAAGTTGCCTGTGATGGCATAGAACGCGGTCTGGAAATTAAACATACAGTGCGCCATACCCCACTCCACCAGCGGCAAATCATCCACAGGACGTCCATCGTCCTGATAACGCTTGAGCAGCGTCGATGCCAGATAGAGGTAGCTCAGACAATCGCCCAGGCGTGCCGACAGCTTCTCTTTCCGCTTCAGCTCACCGCCGAGCAGCAGAAGACTGAAGTCTGCGATCAGTGCGAAGCCGGCAGCAAAACGGTTGATATCACGATAAAAGCGGTCGGTCGCTTCATAGTTCCGCGTCTCACTCAACGCACCGCCGGTAAGTCCATGCACGAGGGCTCGGGCTACAAGCTGAACGTTCCGATTCATGTGAGCGAAGAAAGCTTCGTCGAAGCCGTCGACATTACCCGCTGTTGCTGTTTCCATTTCCTCAAAGAGATAGGGGTGGCAGCGTATCGCGCCCTGTCCGAAAATCATCAGGCTGCGGGTAAGGATGTTGGCACCCTCGACGGTAATACTGATGGGGATGGTCTTGTATACGCTGGCAATGTAGTTCCTGGGACCTTTGATGACAGCCCGACCGGCGTGCACATCCATGGTATGGCCCATCACGCTGCGCATCATCTCGGTGTTGTGATATTTGAGGATGGCAGAGAGCACCGCAGGCTTTTCACCCAGGTCTACATAGTTCGAAGTTGTCTTTCTGGCGCTATCCATGAGATAGGTCAGGCCAGCAATAGGCGCCATGGCTTCTTCGACACCTTCGAAATAGCCGATGGGCACGCCGAACTGTTCCCGCACTCTTGCGTACGCGCCAGTGGTAAGGCTGGCGAGTTTACCGGCACCGGTAGCCAGCGAAGGCAGCGAAATGGATCGGCCTACAGACAGGGCGTTCATGAGCATCATCCAGCCCTTGCCGATGAAGTCCTTGCCCCCGATAACATAGGACAGCGGGATGAAGACATCTTCGCCCCAGAGCGGACCATTCATGAAAGCTGCGCCGATGGGCATATGACGGGCGCCAACCTGAACACCGGCAGTGTCCCGAGGAATCAACGCACAGGTGACGCCCAACGCGCCCTCAGTGGACACATAATCGGTACCGCTTGCGGCATAATCATCATCAGCTCCCGGTGGCACCACTTCATCTGCATGACAATGGCGTCGCGTCTCCGGGTCCAGCAGATTGTCTGGGTCATAGGCCTTGAAAGCGAGGCCTATGACCGTAGCAACAGGTGAGAGCGTGATATATCGCTTGGTCCAGCGCAGTCTGAAGCCAAGCACTTCTTCGCCGTTGTGCATGCCCATACAGACGACGCCCTTGTCTGGTATAGCGCCAGCATCTGAGCCTGCCTTCGGACCGGTGAGTGCGAAGCAGGGCACCTCTTCACCAGTCGCCAGTCGAGGCAGATAGTGGTCCTGCTGCTCCTTGGTACCATAGTGCATCAGGAGCTCAGCCGGCCCCAGCGAATTCGGCACCATGACTGTCACGCCGGCAGTGACGCTGCGGGTGGCGATTTTCATCACCACCTGAGAGTGTGCGAAGGCACTGAAACCCAGCCCACCGTAACGTTTGGGAATGATCATGCCAAAGAATTTGTTCTTCTTGATGAAGGCCCATGTTTCTGGAGTGAGATCATGGAGATTCTGAGTTATTTCCCAGTCATCCAGCATTTCGCACAGTTGTTCCACCGGCCCGTCGAGGAATGCCTGCTCTTCTGGCGTCAGTTTCGGTGCCGGCAAATCCATCAGTCGCTTCCACTGTGGCACGCCGCTGAACAGCTCGCCATCCCAGCACACTGTACCGGCTTCCAGCGCCTCCCGCTCCGTCTGCGAAAGCGGCGGTAACACACGCTTCACGGCATGCATGATTGGCGTGGTCAGCAATTTCTTGCGCAGTGGCGGCACCAGGGCCAGCATATCCAGCGCAATCACGGGTATCCACATCAGGATCAGCAGCACAGGGTGCAGCGCCGAGCTCACAGTAAGTCCTAGCATGATTGCAGTGAGAAAGAGAGCCCAGCCTTTACCGCTGATACCGTAATAGGCGAGTATCAGCGTCAAGAACAAAAAACCTAGGACCAGTAGTAGCGCAGTCACAGCAATCTCCACGAACGATAATCAGGTGGGGGGGAAGGAAGAGTCAGGGTGATTACGCTCGACGCCTGGTCTGTGGATGAGCCTGCGGATCTGATACAGAGAGTGGAGAGCCAATGAATCCCGACTATGACGTTTTTGTGATTGGAGGCGGCATCAATGGCTGCGGGATCGCCAGAGATGCTGCGGGCCGTGGGTACGCGGTCGGTCTGTGCGAGATGAATGATCTTGCCAGCGGCACCTCATCATGGTCTACGAAGCTGATTCACGGCGGCCTCAGATATCTGGAATTCTTCGAATTCCGTCTGGTTCGCGAGGCACTCAAGGAGCGTGAGTTACTATGGCGCTCAGCACCTCATATCATCTGGCCGCTTCGCTTCATTCTTCCCCACCACGAAGGCCTCCGACCCGCCTGGCTACTTCGCGTCGGCCTGTTCCTCTACGATCATATCGGCGGTCGCGATGAACTGCCGGCGACACGAAGTCTTCTGCTCGATAGCAACGAGGTCGGCAAGCCGCTCAAGAAGCAGTTCCGCCGCGCGTTCGAATACTCCGATTGCTGGGTCAACGATGCCAGATTGGTTGTGCTGAATGCACGTGATGCCGCAGACCGCGGTGCAAAAATAATGACCCGCACCCGATGCGTCGGCCTGGAACAGAACGAGGGACTGTGGCACATACAGCTGCAGGAAAAAGACATGCCGGGCCCGCGTACAGTGACCGCCAGGATGATAGTAAATGCTGCGGGGCCGTGGGTCGATCGAGTGCTCAACGTGCAGTCGCCGGGTCGACGTCAGCAGGTTCGACTGGTTCAGGGCAGCCATATCGTGGTGAAGAAGCTTTTCAATCACGACCGCGCCTACATCTTCCAGAACGCTGACGACCGGATTATCTTTGCGATTCCCTACGAGAATGACTTTACCCTGATAGGCACGACTGACAGGGACTACGAGGGCGACCTCGGTGAAGTGAAGATCAGTCAGGAGGAAATCGATTATCTTTGCAGGGCCGCCTCGGAATACTTTGAGAAGCCGGTCACCCAGGATCAGATCGTGTGGACCTACTCCGGTGTCAGACCCTTGTTCGATGATGGTGCGTCGAAGGCCCAGGAGGCCACCCGAGACTACGTCATTCGACTTGCACCAGTGAAATCTGCTACAAATGGAAAGAATACGAACAAAAAAGAAAAAATTAATACAAAAGAAGCTCGACTTTTGAACATTTTTGGTGGGAAACTGACCACGTATCGTCGTCTAGCCGAAGAAGCTCTCGAAAATATCGAGAAAGTACTCGGTAGCAAGGGGCCAGCCTGGACCCACGATGCAGTGTTACCTGGTGGTGATTTTCCTGCGACGGGGTATGAGGAACAGGTCAGGCTCACAATGTCGAGATATCCTTTTCTCAGCGAGCCATTGTGCCGGCGGCTTGTACGGGCTTACGGCACCAGGGTCGCGACCCTGTTGGGTAACGCGGCCAGCGTAGAAGATCTTGGTCAGCAATTTGGTGGCGATGAAGCATCCGGCACCACGCTGGCGGCGGCTGAGGTGAGCTACCTCATGAAACATGAATGGGCGCGCGTTGCCGATGATGTGCTCTGGCGGCGCAGTAAGCTGGGACTTTCGATAACCGGAATTCAGTGCGACGAACTCGAGCGCTTCATGAGCGATCAGGCCGTCCGGTAGCAATGGTCCTGGATCATTGGCAATAACAATAATATTGGTGGCGGTGTAGGTCCGTCATCCTGCGGAGAAGCTTATGCTCGAACTGCACTCGGTGTGCAAGACTGTTGACCGCGTAGATCACATTCGCGATGTCAGCATGTCACTGGAACGCGGCAGTCTCAATGTACTCCTCGGACCGACCCTCGCTGGCAAGACCAGCCTTATGCGGCTCATGGCAGGCCTCGATCGGCCGACATCTGGTGATATCCGCATGGACGGTAAATCCGTCCTTGGCGTACCGGTCCAGAAGCGTAAGGTCGCGATGGTCTATCAACAGTTTATCAACTATCCCAGCCTGAGCGTATTCGACAACATTGCGTCGCCACTACGAATTGCCGGTGTGGATGCCAAGGAAATCAGCAGACGCGTTGAGCAGGCCGCGGAACTTCTTCAGCTCAAGCCAATGCTCAACCGCAAGCCGGAAGAACTTTCGGGTGGGCAGCAACAACGTACCGCTCTTGCTCGTGCACTGGTCAAGGATGCGGATCTCGTATTGCTCGACGAGCCGTTAGCCAATCTCGATTTCAAGCTCCGTGAGGAGCTCAGGGTCGAGCTCCCGCGTATGTTTGCAGCTTCTGGGGCTGTGTTCGTCTATGCGACGACCGAACCGATGGAAGCTCTACTGCTCGGCGGCAACACAGCCACGCTGAGCAAGGGCCGCTTGACCCAGTTCGGACCAACCCTGGATGTGTATAATCGCCCCGCTGACCTCATAACAGCGCAGACTTTCTCAGAGCCGCCACTCAATGTTCTTGATGCCGTGATACATGGCTCAACGGTCAGCGTCGGCGAACGCGAAGCATCTCTTTCCAATCTGGCAGACCGCCTGATCTCGGGAGCATTGCAGGACGGCAATTACCGCCTTGGCATCAGGCCACATCATGCGGCTTTCGAGACGCCTGGGCAGGGTAATGAACCGGATATCCTGAGGCTGCCCGTCGTGATCAAGACCTTCGAAATCACTGGCTCCGAAAGCTTCGTTCACTGCGAATACCGAGGACAGCATCTCGTGGCCCTCCTGCACGGTATCGTCCACGTGGTGCCAGGCGCCGAAATGGTCTTACGCATCCCCACCGGTAAGTTGCTGATCTTCAGCCTCGATGGTGCGCTTGTTGCCGCCGGCCTGGAGAGCCGCCAGCATTCTATGCAGCCCTCCGTCCAGCCTTCCATCCAGCCCAGCAGTCGGGACTAAGCCAATGGCCAGCATTACGCTCAATAATCTTGCTCATAGTTATCATCCGGATCCTAAGGGTCCGGAGGACTTTGCACTCAAGTCGATCGACCACGTGTGGGAGGACGGTGGCGCCTATGCCCTCCTTGGCCCCTCCGGCTGTGGCAAGACAACGCTGCTCAACATTATCTCCGGTCTTCTGGTGCCCTCGCGCGGCCAGATCCTGTTTAACGACCGGGACGTAACCAGGCTCCCACCGGAGCAACGTGACATTGCGCAGGTCTTTCAGTTTCCGGTCATCTACGACACGATGACGGTGCGCGAAAATCTCGCCTTCCCACTGGTGAACCGGGGCCTCGCTAAAAACGAAATCGCCGCGCGCGTGCACAAGATGCTCGATATACTGGAACTGCAGGGCAAGGCGGATCGAAAAGCCCGCAACCTTACAGCGGATGACAAACAGAAGATCTCACTGGGCCGCGGCCTGGTGCGCTACGATGTCAATGCCATCCTGTTCGATGAACCGCTCACCGTAATCGACCCTCATCTGAAATGGCAGCTCAGAAGCAAGCTGCGTGAGCTGCACAGCCAGTTTGGTCACACCATGATTTACGTGACTCATGACCAGACCGAGGCGCTGACCTTTGCCAACAAGGTAGTCGTAATGTACGAGGGCGAAGTGGTACAGATAGGGACGCCTGAAGAACTCTTCGAAAAACCCGCTCACACCTTTGTCGGCTATTTCATCGGCTCGCCAGGCATGAACATCCTGCCAACGACTATCGAAGGCAATCGCGCGAGGCTCGGCCAGCACGAAACGATACTTACGCAGCAATATCCGGCGCTAAGCGGCAAGGTCGAGCTCGGTATTCGACCTGAATACATTCAGGTCGTCGAGCGTGGTCAGGGCCTGCCAGTACAGATCAGGGAGGTCGAGGATATCGGTCGCTTCCGGATCGTGAGGGGCACGCTTCAGGGCGATGAGAGTGGCGCCATTATCAACAGCCTCGTTCCGGAGGATCAGTCCTTACCAGCTGATGCCGACTTCCTGTTCAACCCGGATAAAGTCGGCGTCTATCTGAACAATCACATTGTCAGGTCTCAGGGCAGCTAAGATGCAACAAACCTATAACAACAAAGCCTGGTTTCTCGTCATTCCGGTCGTCATTCTTGTCGCCCTCAGCGCCGTGATTCCGCTGATGACCGTCGTCAATTACTCCGTGCAGGACACCTTTGGTGGCAACCAGTTCTTCTGGGCAGGCACCGAATGGTTCAGTGATGTGCTGCAGTCGGAGCGCTTCCATAACGCGCTGATGCGCAACTTGGGGTTCTCCTTTCTCATTCTCGCCATTGAAGTGCCGCTGGGCATCATGATTGCGTTGTGCATGCCCAAGAAGGGCATCGGGGTGCCAATCTGCCTGGTGCTCATGGCCCTGCCCCTGCTCATTCCCTGGAACGTGGTGGGCACCATCTGGCAGGTGTTCGGCCGAGCGGATATCGGGTTGCTTGGATACTCGCTTGCGAGTCTCGGCATCGACTACAACTACGCCACCAACGCACTCGACGCCTGGATCACCATCGTGGTCATGGACGTCTGGCACTGGACCAGCCTGGTGGTGCTGCTGTGCTACGCTGGCCTGTCTTCGATTCCCGATGCGTACTACCAGGCCGCACGCATCGACGGCGCGTCGCGATGGAAGGTCTTCCGCTACATACAATTGCCGAAAATGAATCGCGTACTGCTCATCGCCGTGCTCCTGCGCTTCATGGACTCCTTCATGATCTACACCGAGCCATTCGTGCTCACTGGCGGCGGGCCGGGCAACTCCACTACCTTCCTGTCGATCGATCTGGTGAAGATGGCGATCGGGCAATTCGATCTGGGTCCGGCTGCTGCGATGTCACTGGTGTACTTCCTCATCATTCTGCTGCTGTCATGGGTGTTCTACACCGTCATGACTAATTATGACGCTGAAAAGCCACCGAAGGGGGACGAGGCATGAAGAAGGTATCCCTGCGCTGGCTGGTGCCAACGCTCTACATTGTGTTCCTGTTGTTGCCGATCTACTGGCTTATCAACATGAGTTTCAAGACCAATCAGGAAATTCTCTACAGTTTCACGCTGTTTCCAGAGAATCCGACGCTGGCGAACTACAAGCACATACTGACTGATCCGTCGTGGTATATGGGGTATGTGAATTCGATCATCTATGTGGTCCTCAACACGATACTTGCAGTGGCCGTCGCACTGCCCGCAGCCTATGCGTTTTCCCGCTACCGCTTTCTGGGTGACAAGCATCTGTTTTTCTGGCTGCTGACCAACCGCATGGCACCGCCCGCCGTATTCGCGCTGCCATTCTTCCAGCTGTACTCAGCCTTCGGACTCATCGACACGCACATTGCCGTCGCACTGGCACACTGTCTGTTCAACGTGCCCCTGGCAGTCTGGATTCTGGAAGGCTTCATGTCCGGCATACCGAAGGAAATCGACGAGACCGCATACATCGATGGTTATTCGTTTCCGCGCTTCTTCGTGAAGATCTTCACGCCGCTGATCGGCTCCGGTATCGGTGTGGCGGCCTTCTTCTGTTTCATGTTCTCCTGGGTTGAACTGTTGCTGGCCCGCACCCTCACCGTTACCGAGGCCAAGCCAATTGCAGCTGTCATGACCCGCACCGTGAGTGCATCCGGACTGGATTGGGGTGTGCTGGCAGCAGCCGGCGCTCTGACCATCATTCCGGGCGCGCTTGTCATTTATTTTGTTCGCAACTACATAGCGAAGGGGTTTGCTCTTGGACGCGTTTGACCTCTCCTGGATGGCGTGGACGCAACCCACAGCCACATTTTTTGGTGTTATTCTCCTGCTCATCATTGCCATGAGCGTATGGGAATACTTCAGCCCTGGCGGCAATCCACGAGTCGGCATACTTCGATTCGAAACTACACGGGGGGACCGGCTGTTCCTCTCCCTGCTGGCGAGCGCCTTCGTGCATCTTGGCTGGTTGGCAACTACTACAGCTGATCTCTGGTGGGCGACCGGACTTTCTGGCATCGTTGCCGTGCTGATCTTTGTTTTTGTGTAGAACTGAAAGAGTCAAACCTGGAATGTCACAGGCATTCCGTTCCTGAGGAAGTCAGAGGAATAACAACAATGATAGAAGTACATGAGAAACAATCGAAAGCGAGTCCGGCAAAGTACATGCTGAGGCGTGCACTGCTGCCGGCAGCCATCTGCATGGCGATCTCGACGCCATCGATCGCAGACATGAAGGCTGCCGAGAATTTCCTCAACAAGGAGATTGGTGAACTTTCTTCTCTGAGCAAGGAAGAGCAGAAGAAAGAGATGCAGTGGTTCATCGAAGCCGCCAAACCGTTCAAGGGTATGGACATCAAAGTCGTTTCAGAAACCATTGCCACGCACGAATATGAATCGAAAGTTCTCGCCGATGCATTCACCAAAATCACCGGGATCAAGGTGACTCATGACCTGATCGGTGAAGGAGACGTCGTCGAAAAACTGCAGACCCAGATGCAATCCGGCGAAAATATCTACGACGCCTACGTCAATGATTCAGACCTGATTGGGACGCACTGGCGTTATCAGCAGGTGCGTAACCTCACCGACTGGATGAAAGGTGAAGGCAAGGATGTCACCTCGCCCACGCTGGATATCGAGGATTTCGTTGGCATCTCGTTCACCACGGCACCGGATGACAAGATTTATCAGCTGCCCACCCAGCAGTTCGCCAACCTGTACTGGTTCAGGTATGACTGGTTCAACGACGAGAAGAACAAGGCCGACTTCAAGAAGAAGTATGGCTATGAACTCGGTGTTCCGGTCAATTGGTCTGCCTATGAAGATATTGCAGAGTTCTTTACCGGCCGTGAGATCGACGGCCAGAAAGTCTACGGACACATGGACTACGGCAAGAAGGATCCATCGCTTGGCTGGCGTTTTACCGATGCCTGGCTATCAATGGCCGGTGCCGGCGACAAGGGTCTGCCTAACGGCCTGCCCGTCGACGAGTGGGGCATCCGCGTTAATGACAAGAGCCAGCCTACAGGCTCCTGTATGGCCAGAGGCGGTGCGACCAACTCGCCGGCCGCGGTCTACTCCATCGCCAAGTACATCGACTGGCTGAACAAGTACGCACCGCCTGAAGCGGCTGGCATGGTGTTCGGCGAAGCCGGTCCTGTGCCCGCGCAAGGCAACGTGGCCCAGCAGATTTTCTGGTATACCGCGTTCACGGCTGACATGGTCAAGGACGGCATCCCGGTAGTGAACGAGGACGGTTCGCCCAAGTGGCGTATGGCGCCCTCGCCTCGCGGCGCTTATTGGCAGGAAGGCATGAAGCTGGGCTATCAGGATGCCGGCTCATGGACGCTGATGAAGTCCACACCGATCGAGCGAGCCAAGGCGGCCTGGCTTTACGCCCAGTTCGTCACTTCGAAAACGGTGGATGTGAAAAAATCGCATGTCGGTCTGACCTTCGTGCGGGAGTCGACCATTCAGGATGAAAGCTTCACAGAACGTGCGCCGAAGCTGGGCGGACTCGTCGAATTCTATCGATCGCCTGCCCGTGTACAGTGGACGCCAACCGGCACCAACGTCCCTGACTATCCAAAGCTGGCTCAGCTCTGGTGGCAGAACATCGGTGATGCGTCCTCCGGTGCCAAAACCCCGCAGGCAGCCATGGATTCACTGTGTGAAGCTCAGGAAAAAGTACTGTCACGTCTCGAGCGTGCTGGTATCCAGGGTGAGCTCGGTCCAAAGCTGAATGAGGAAAAGAGCGCCGATCATTGGTTGAAGCAGGACGGTGCTCCGAAACAGAAGCTGAGCAACGAGAAGCCCAAGCCGATTACCGTCAACTATGACGAGCTGGTGAAAAGCTGGTCTAAATAGCGGTCACTTCAGGGACTGGTCTCAGCCTGGTCCCTTTCCCTGAACACAAAAGCGCCCCCACGGGGCGCTTTTTTTATGCCTGGCTCGAAGCGCTTTCTACCAATGTAATACCTGCCATCCCCTGAAAACCGAAATGGTGCAAGGTCGGCGCCCGGCACAGCAACAGTGCAGAAAACCGTCCCCAACCAGCCATTTGGCCTAGTTTAGCCGCCCCGAAAATCTTGTTTAACCTCAATATTCCAAAAGCTTAGCCACACCTGGCCCTATATTTGCTAAAACTGTCTTTGTTACAAAAAACCTTATAAAAATTACAAAAGCGGTCGATATTTTGTCATTTGTAACATATTGTTAACGAGGCTTTCCTAGTGTGAGCCCCTCTGGCAGTCGGCAACCTGCGCAAGACAGGATAAAAAAATGCTGCCAGCGAGGATGCATCGCACTTTGTCAATAGTGCCTTGACCTCGGCAGCAACATCTTGAGATTGCTGCCACGCAAATAGTCGAAGGGGAAGAATATGGATATCAGTATTTTCGGTTTGGGTTACGTCGGCGCAGTGTGCAGTGCCTGTCTCGCACACAGCGGCCATCGAATCATCGGCGTGGACGTCAGTCAGCTCAAGATAGATCTCGTCAACAGTGGGCGATCACCCATAGTGGAGCACGGCCTGGGTGAACTGATAGCCGAAGGCGTGACCAATGGGCGCCTGAGAGCCTCTACAGACGTCCGGAACGCCGTGCTGGAAACCTCCGTAAGCTTCGTATGTGTCGGCACCCCCAGCAATGCGAATGGTAGTCTTGCGACGCATTACCTCGAAGCCGTATGTCAGCAAATCGGGGAAGTTCTCGCTGAGAAGGAGAACTACCATCTCGTTGTGATTCGCAGCACTGTACTGCCCGGCACGGTCCTGGACCTCGTACTGCCAATACTTGAACTCTGTTCGGGCAAGAAAGCAGGTGTAGACTTCGGGCTGGCAATGAACCCGGAGTTTCTCCGCGAAAGCACGGCTATCGAAGATTTCTACGAGCCCGAGATTACGGTTCTGGGCGAATTCGATCAGCGCTCCGGCGATGTGCTGGAAAGCATTTACGATTTCCTCGACACGCCCATCATCAGGAAAACCATTCCTGTTGCCGAAATGATCAAGTACACCTGCAACGCCTGGCACGCCACCAAGGTTGCCTTCGCCAACGAAATCGGCAGTGTGGCCAAGAAACTCGGCGTTGATGGCCGAGAAGTCATGACAGTGGTCTGTCAGGACAAGAAACTGAATATTTCGCCCTACTACATGCGTCCAGGCTTCGCGTTTGGTGGCTCCTGTCTGCCGAAGGACGTGCGCGCCCTCACCTATCTGGGACGCAACAAGGACCTTAAGCTGCCGCTGCTGGAATCTCTGCTGCCGAGCAACAGCTCGCACATCAGTTCCGGGTTCAACATCATCGAAGGCACGGGCAAGCGACGCATCGGCGTACTCGGGATCAGCTTCAAGGCGGGCACCGACGATCTGCGGGAAAGCCCCGTAGTAGAGCTGGTTGAAATGCTCTTCGGCAAAGGCTACGACATCAAGATCTACGACAAGAACGTCGACTATGCGCGAGTCCATGGCGCCAACAAGGAGTATATCGAGACGCGGATACCGCACGTTTCGAACATGCTCATGAAAAGCATCGAGGAAGTTGTTGACGGATCGGACGTGATTGTCCTGGGCAATGCCAGCGAAGAGTTCCGGGCTATCGCAGATTCTGTCGATGTCAGTAAGCAGATCATAGATCTCGTCGGCTTCATGACCAAGGTCAGCTGCAGCCAGAAGCTTGGGATATGTTGGTAGGCGCTGAATAGCTCGCTGATCCGACTGGCTGTAACATGGCTACTAACGCGCCCCGCGCCTCGTCCACATCGCGTGCACTGGCAGTCCAGCTGTTCGGCTGGGGCTGCCTCTTTGCCACGCTTTTTCTGCTTGCCGCTGCGGTCGACCCGGCCTACGTCGACTCGAATTCAGGCAAGTTCATCTTTGTGCTCGGCGCTATCGGCGTCTGGCGTTATGGCAATGCCATCACCCACTATGTAAGGGCCCTGGTTTTCCTGCACATCACGTTCCCGCGCTTTCGCAGTCGAACAGATGCACTTGGCGATGATGCGCTGCCCTCTGAGTTCTACATGGTGGTGACCAGCTTTCGGATTCCTGTTCACACCACCCACGATGTCTATCGGTCGGTGTTCATGGAGTGTGCGAACATTCCACGGCCAATCACCATCATTGCCTCTATCGTGGAACGCGGCGATGAGCGACTAATCATCGATATCTTTCGATCTATCGCAGCTGACAATGATCACCTGACATTGAAGATCGTTCGGGCGCGTGGCACTGGCAAACGCGATGGCCTGGCCCACGCTTTCAGAGCCCTGTCACGTTGCATGCCGGCAGCTGACGCTGTAGTTGGTGTGGTGGATGGTGATACCCGCCTGGAACACGACAGCATCATCAGAGCTGTCAGCTGCTTTTCACTCTTACCGAACGTAGGTGGCCTCACCACCAATGAATTCTGCGAGGTCGAGGGCAGCAGGATCATGAAGCAGTGGCACTCGATGCGCTTCGCACAGCGTCATATCAACATGTGCAGCATGGCCCTCTCGCATCGTGTGCTGACCATGACCGGCCGTCTCTCGTTCTTCAGGGCGGCAGTACTCACTCACCCGGACTTCATCAGAGATGTGGAAGCTGACTTTCTGGAACATTGGCGGTTGGGCCGCTTTCAGTTCCTGACAGGTGACGACAAGTCCTCCTGGTTCAGTCTCATGAGCCAGGGCTGGGACACATTTTATGTACCCGATAGTCTGACGCTCACGATAGAACACCCGCCGAGCGACAGTTTCTTCGAAGCATCACGCCAGTTGATGTACCGCTGGTATGGCAATTCATTGCGGCAGAATTTTCGCGCAACGCGTGCCTTGGGTCTGAGACGCCTTGGCCTGTTCACCACTTACGTGCTCTACGATCAGCGCCTGTCGATGTGGACCTGCCTACTGGGGTTAAGTGTGAGCGTGACAGCGGGACTCATGTATTCGATACAGTTCCTGCTCGTGTACCTGCTCTGGGTTGCGATATCTCGCACCATTGTTGCACTGCTGTTCGTGTTCACCGGACACAGCGTCGATCCGGTTTATCCGCTGATGCTCTATTACAACCAGATTGTCGGTTCGGCCATGAAGATCTACTCGATGTTCCATCTTGACCAGCAGAGCTGGACCCGGCAGAAGACCACGCTTAATAAATCTACAGTGAGCTTCGATGCAAGACTCAACAAGGTATCCTCAAAAGCCATGCTGTTTTCATCGTTCTCAATTTTCGCAGGTGCTGTAGCCCTGCTGATCGATATTTCCATTCAGGCAACATGAGGTGGCAGAGATGGCTAAGCCAGTGACAGAGGCTCGACTCAACGTGGTACACGAGGCCATCGACGAGCGTCAGCACGTGAGAACCAGACTGCCTGCCAGCGTGCGGCTGACCAGCCAGGGGCAGACACTTGATTGCAAGCTGCTGGATCTCTCGGTGGGCGGCATGGCTCTGGACTGCGGTGGCACTGACGTCAACGCGACATCCAAGGTTGCCCCAATGCTGATACCTGGCGCTCTCGTCGATCTCACCTTGGCGCTCGACCTTCAGCATTGCACTCTGAATCTGGCGATCACTGGCAAGGTCATCGATCATAGTAAATCACTGTTGCGAATTGCTTTCGTGGATCTGGACAGGCAACGCGCCGACACGCTCAGATATCTGCTGTCCTCCTGGCTGTCTGGTGACATTGTGAGTATCGACGGTGTATTCAATGTGGTGCACCGGGAAAACCACATCAAACAGCGAAAAACGAAGGTCGAACTAAACCGCGTCTGGCGTGACCGACTACGAGCGATCGTTGGTACCAGCCTTTACCTCGCAGCCGGTCTCACCATCCTGTCAGTGCTGTTCTGGAAGCTGTTCCTCTATTTCTTCCAGACTAATGCGCTTGCAGCTCATGTCGACAGCCCGGCTTACGTGCTCAGCATGCCAGCGAACGGACAGGTGAACTTTCTCATCGGCACAGGGGCGAAGGAAGTGACACTCGGCGAACCGCTCGCCGTCGTATCGACTCAGCTCGATACCGCGTTCAACACCGCTGATGACCTGCAGGCACTCAACAACCTGACCGGCGAGAATCTGCAGACGCTGCTCGGCAAGGCCTTCATCGAAACGACCATCAGTAGTCCATGTGACTGTCTCGTCTACTTTCCACAAGCACCGATGGATCGATACGCGTACAAGGAGCAGCCGCTCATTCATCTGCTTCCCCGGGATCAGCCGATGTATGTGGAGGCCACCTTTGGTTTCGATCAACTGGCCCGGCTACAGCACGTGGACCGTGTCAGCCTGTCATTGTTCGATTCTGAAGATTTCAGGCATGGCGAAGTGATCAGCACGCACGTCGATCAGGTGAAAGGCACGGTCAAGGTGCGGATTCAACCAGTTCCAGCCCTATCGGCCGATGAATACCTGCAACCTGTCGACGTCAGGATCCTGGCCGGGGTTCCGCTGTACGACTTCTTCAGTGAGACGAAGAACAAACTTGCTACGGCTATGGATGGAGCGCTTCAGTAGTGACTTGCGATCTGGGTCCATTCGGTTTTGCGCAACGGTTGGTACTGTTGGCAATGCTGTTGATGCTGGGTTTGCCTGCCTCTGCAGGCCTGCCTGCACTGCGTGATGCACTGGCCAACGACCCCGACCTGCTTCGTGCCGAGACTGCCGAGGGTAAAGCTGCCATGAGTGAACTGAAGGCATTGGCAGAGTTCGGCCTTGCAGATGCCCACATCATGCTGGCAGCAGAGTTTTCCAGGCGCAATACCTGGCAGGATTTGGAGACCGCCGCACGACACTATGAGCAGGCATTCCACGTCGGCCAGTCACAGGCGCTGGGAGACTACGCCAGAATGCTGCTGAAGCGACCGGCGATGGTCGAGACGAAGGCCAGCTGGTTCACCAGCGCCTTGACTCAATACCCGTGGTACGCCTCATTTGCGAGCGTCCGCAATACGCTCGACGTCTATGCCACCTACCCTGCTCCCTTCACAGAAAAGCAGGTAAACCGACTCTACGACCTCTATGTTCGCGGCTGTCTCGAAGAGTGCCAGAGCGACTATTACGCCGGATTGATTGCAGATCGTCGCGGGCTGGTGGAAGAGGCGGAACGTGCTTATGAACGCGCCGCCAGACAGTCCCTGAGAGGACTGAGCGCCTACTTTGAGTTCCTTGGCAGAAGCGAGGATCTGAAGGCGCGCTTTGAAACCTTTGTGGCGGACCTCGAAACGGAGGCCGATGACCTGCCTTCGCGAATCGTCGCTGGCATCGGTCAGCGACTTCAGACGCTGAACGAAAGCTTCAATGCACTGGTGGTGCAGTGGCTGGACCGGGCCATTGCAATGGGGGAGAGCGAGGCATTGATCAGCAGAATCGAGTACATGCTCGCCCTGCCCGACGCCTTTACCTATGACGACACGGCCGCCCTGATTGAACAGGTCAGACAAACCCATCCAGTGCGAGCAGACCTGCTCAAGGCAAGCATGATGACGACACTGGCATGGAACAGGCTGGACCCCGAAAGCGCGCGTGACCTACTCGAGCAGTTGAAGACAGCGGGCTCCGATGATGCCTGGATCGGCATGGGCGACCTTTACAGCATGGGTGGCCTGGATGAGGTTGACCAGTATGCCGCCATTCGTGAATACGATACTGTCGCGGCACGCGGCAACGGCGCAGCTTTTCAGAAAATTGCGCAGATTTACCGGCAGGGCCGATCGATCTGTTTGGATCACGCCAAGGCCTACGTGTACGCCGAATTTGCGCTTCAGCTTGGAGAGCCAAAAGCTGCCGTATTCATTGCCGAACTGAAGCCCAGGCTGGATGAGGCCGCTCTGGCCAAGCTTGACTCGCTGCGGCTGGCGCTCAGGCAGCGTTATCCATCGAAGAACTTCAGATGAACGCTTATTCAACGACGTCTCTCAGTCTGTGTACCCTCCGCGCGCTTGCAGGGATTTGTCTGATCGTTAGCGCGGTGATCGCACCGATTCCAGTGGAGGCTAGCGAGTGGGACTACGACAGCCAGCTCTCCCTCGATGCTGCACTATCGGACTACGACACGGTGCCAAGTTTCGACGGCTTCTCCGGCACAGCTCGCTACGAAGCCTTTATCGAGTGGGCCTCGCCAGATCGGGACAAGCCACTCTGGTCAGCCCGAATCAGACCCTGGCTCACCTACCGATCGGATCCGGATGCACCTTTTGTCGTCGAAGAAAATCGCTCGGACGTCACCACCGATGGTGCTTATGCCGAACTTCGCGAGTTCGCGGTCACCAGACATTTTGTATTTGGTCAGCCGGAGTGGACGGCATCAGTAGGACGCCAGCAGGTTGCGGAAGACTATGGCTTCTGGTGGGACGACAGTCTTGAGTCCATCCGCCTGCAACTTAACGATACCCTGATGAGAGCTTCACTGACGGTGGGCTCGAAGCAGTATCGCTACAACACTGAGGAGAATGATCTCGCCCCCAATCAGGCCGATCTGCTCTTTGCGCTCGGCCACTACAGTTACCAATACGCCAGCGATCACTGGATCGGCACTCGACTCATAGTCCAGGATGATTATTCTGCCGAGGGCGAAGCAAACGACCAGGTAGATTTCACCGGGATCACACTTGGCGCTGAGCTCATGGCCGATCGCCAGCGTCTCGGCCGAACGCTCTTCGACTATTACCTCGGCGCTGCAGTCATTAGTGGCGAAGCCAGGCTGGCCCAACCGGCTGCCGCAGAAGCGTCGGTAGACACCCTGGGGTGGCTGACCTTTGTAGAACTCGGCCAGCGTTTTCCCGATTTGCCATTGCGTCCAAGATTCGCAATTCGAGCAGCGCTCACCGACAAGCCTGACGAGGCCTTCGAAGGATTTTTCCAGAACGACCTGCAGTCATCTCGAGCGGCTCGAATGAGCGACTTCAACAGCGGCCTGGCCGGCGGCTTCTTCGGTATTCGCATGTCAAATCTCCTGCTCTATGGCGCGCTCGCGCAAGCCGCGCTTGATGAACGCAATCAGTTCCAGCTGTCGTGGTTCAGCCTTCAACGTCGCAATAGGGAAATCGACGTCACGGCCAGCATCGATACTCGCTATGCCGGTGCGAATGGCAAGACCATCGGCAACATACTTGAGCTCAGATACTTCTGGACGATGTTCCCAAGGGCGATTCGTGAGGAGTACCTGACGACCAGCCTGCTGATGACGGCCAGTGTGTTCAATCCCGGCAATGCCCTGGCCAGTAATGGCACGGACTCACTGCTGGCTATCGGACTTGATGTCCAATATTGACAAAGGGATGGCGTTGAAATGATTTTCACATCGAATATTTTCGTCTTTCTCTATCTGCCTCTGTTTCTGGCGCTGTACTACCTGGTCAAGCCGTCGTGGCGATCTCACGTCATCGTCCTGGGTAGTTACATGTTCTACGCCTGGTGGCGCCCAGATTTCCTCTTTCTCTTTGTCGGTATCACGTACTGGAACTATCTCTTCGGCCTGCGGATATACGCACTCCGTGACAGCGATCGCAAAGCCGCCTTCCGCTGGCTGACGGTTGGGGTCGTAGGCAACCTGCTTACGCTTGGCTACTTCAAGTACGCCAACTTTGGTGCTGAAGCAATCGGTTCTGCCATGGCGCAATTCGGTCTCGATCCATTCGTGATGGAAAACATCATCCTGCCCCTGGGCATATCGTTCTATGTGTTTCAGGCGCTCAGCTACATTGTGGACATCTACCGCAAGGATGCCGACCCGACCGACCGCTTTGTCGACTTTGCCGCTTTCATATCACTGTTCCCCCAGCTCATCGCCGGTCCAATTCTCCGTTACGAAGTCATTGCCAGTCAGCTCAGAGCACGCGTGCATTCCTTCGACTTGTTCTCGCTCGGGGTCTGCCGCTTCATGCTCGGCTTTTCCAAGAAAGTACTCATCGCTGACTCGCTCGCGCCAATCAGCGCCTACTACCTCGCCATCAATGAGCCCACGATGGCAGAGGCCTGGTTCGGGAGCCTCGTATCCATACTCCAGCTCTACTTCGACTTCTCCGGTTATAGCGATATGGCCATCGGCCTCGGCATGATGATGGGCTTCCGCTTTTCGGAAAACTTCAATCAGCCCTTTCTCTGCATGAGCATGACCGAGTTCTGGCGCCGCTGGCACATGACGCTCTCCGGCTTCCTGCGTGATTACGTCTTTGTTCCCCTGATCAAGACCGGGTGGATGGGTGCGGCTGCGGCCTCACTGCTTACCATGTTTCTGTCAGGTATCTGGCATGGCGCAAGCTTCTCGTTCATCTTTTTCGGCCTCTACTTCGGCCTGATCATTTTCGTGGAGCGACGCTATAACTGGGTCACCAACATCGATTCGCCCTACCGCTTCAGCCGAAATCTGCTCGCTGTCGGGATGGTCGTTATGGCCATGCCGTTATTCAGCACCGGCGATCTCGGTAAGTCGATCGAGATCTATGCTGGGGCCTTTGGCATGAATGGCATCGGCAATATCGACAACTATCTGTACCTCACCTCAGCGACCAGCTTCGCCTTTGTATTCATTGCTGTGGCCTGGATTATAGTGGCCGGCGTCATCAATCGCCGCTTCTATGATCTCAAGCCAGAGCAGTATTTCATGCAGCACGTTGGCGGCCTGCACGCAGTACTGCTGTGGGTGGCGTTTGGCCTGTCGATTACCAAGCTCGCTGCAGGCAGTTTCTCACCATTCCTGTACTTCCAGTTCTAGGAGAAGACCATGTTTCCAGTCATGCAAAGTGCAAGCAGGGTTAACGGTGTCCTTTTCATCGTCATGCTGGCGGGTATGCTGGTGTACTCCCTGCCGCAGCTCTGGCGTTTCGCCACCACGGAAAAGGATGCAGCCTCACTCTTTCTGAGCGGCGAGCTGTCACGGAAATTCGAAAGAGCTTACGACAGTGAATTCTTCGTTAGGGAAGCCGCCATTGAAGCCTGGTCGAACTTGAGTTACTGGGCCTTCGATGAAGGTCTTTCAGGCGTAATCATTGGCAAAGACGGCTGGCTATTCACCAATCAGGAGCATCTCTTCCCCCAGAACATGGACGCCGTCGTGGAGCGCGAGTTGCGGGCGGTCAGAGAAGCTGCTGATGTCCTGAAGCGAGCTGGCAAACGGCTCGTAGTACTTCCGGTCCCCATGAAGGTCGATGTGTATAGCGACTATGCGCGGTATGCCGTCGACGACAAGGCGGCAGCACTGCACAGCGCGTTTCTGACAGGGCTGACCGCAAGCGGTATCGAGTTCGCCGATGTCCGTCCGGCTTTCCTCGCCCATAAAAATGAAGCGCCGCTGTATCTCAAGCGCGATACACACTGGACTTCACACGGCGCCAGACTCGCCGCCCAGACACTGGCCGTCAGCTTTCCCGATCTGGTGGGCGCCACCAGTTTCACGACTGAGCCTTTGGGTAGTACCGAGTTCAAGGGCGATCTGACGAACTTCATCAAGATGAGCGAATGGCTGGCGCCCGAGCTCGTCGAAATCGAGCGAATAGACCGGTTTCAGACTATTGCAGCAACAAGCGTTGAGGATGAATCGGCCCTCTTCGGCGAATCAACCGTGGAGGTGGCCCTTGTCGGATCGAGCTACACCAAGATGGACGAGTGGAACCTGTCGGGCTTCGTCAAGGAAGCCATCCGCTCTGACCTCATCACTGTCGCCGTCGAAGCCAAAGGCCCTGTTGCGGCCATGGAAGAATTTTTCGCTGCAGGCCTCCCTGCAGACAAGGACCTGAAAACAATCATCTGGGAGTTCCCGGTGCGCTCGCTGCTTTCTCAGGAAAACAGCTACGCCAGTTGGCGAGCTACCGTCGATCAACTGCTTTGAACTGACCATCATCAAAGGTGAACACTATGTCGCACAATTCGTTCAGGCCGCTCGTCTGGCTACAGATCTGCATTTTTACCGTCTTTGCCCTCAACGGAGCTCTGGCCACCGCCAAGGATGGCAACGAGGCGCTCTATGACGCAACCGCTCCGGCAGACTCGGCTTTCGCACGCGTCATCAATCTCGCGGACAAGACCGCTTCGGTCAAATTCGAAGGCAAGACCGCTGTACAAACCGTCGGCGCCTATCAGGTGAGTGATTATGTCTTCTTCACAGGTGGCAAGACCCAGACCATCGAGGTGAATGGTGAAAGTCTCGTACAGGCCTTCCCTACGAATAGTGCCTGGACCCTGGTCTTCGCAGACGGAAAACTGACTCCAATAGAGGACAAGTACTATCAGGGACGCAAGAAGGCACAGGTTTCGTTCTACAACCTGAGCGAACAGCCTCTGGACCTCAAGACTGGCGATGGCAAGCATGCTGTCGTCGCCAATGTTGCGCCAATGGCGAACGGTCAGCGCGAGATCAACGAAGTCAGAATTGGTCTGACAGCTTGGGCGGCCAGTACGGCAGCGGCTGCCTTTGAACCAACTTTTCTCAAGAAGGGTCGCTCTTACAGCTATGTCGTGTATCCACACGCAGGGTCGCTGAAGCCAATAGTCGTTGCTGACGCCATTACCAGTCTGGAATAGCCTGAGCTGTTGAATCGAACGATGTCCTGGAGCGCTGAATGGTGAGTTCGTATCAGAGTCTGCAAGCCATCCTCGTACTGCTTGCTCTCCTGCTTTTGCCCCGGTTTGCCGTAGCCGATGCACTGCAGGCAGAACAGCCGTGTGAAGACCTCGAGTGTCTCTTGTGCGAAGGCCTGACCGACAGTAGCCACTATGCCGAGGGCGTCATGAAGGCCATGAGCCAGATCGCGCCTGGTCACGATAACTGGCTGTTCAGATCCGACTTCGATCTGAGTAACGACTTTGGTATCCCAGAGAACATGGTGCCCCAGTTCAGGCGTTTAATCGCGGCGCTCAGAGCGCGCGGTACGGAAGTCGCCATGGTGGTGCAGCCAACGCGGGGCATGCTTCATGCTGACAAGGTACGCGAAGACAGGCGCTACGGTTTCGACCCTATGCTGGCACGCGATCGTCTGACTCATTTCCTCGCCCAGTTGAGCGAGGCTGGCGCCATCGTGCCTGACGTCACTCGCCTCCTCGACCAAGCGCTGGCTGAAGACTATTTCTTTCGACGGGATCATCACTGGACCCCCTTTGGCGCCAGAGTGACCGCCGAACTCGTCATTGAAGCCCTGCTCGCTCATCCGGTATATGAAGCGCTAGCCGAGAAACACTTCGTGACCGAGTCCATCACCAAGATCGCGAAAGACGGCACCATGAACCGAGCGCTTCGGCAGATCTGCGGCAACAACTATGGTTTTCAGTACGTGCAGGGGTATCAGACTGTGCCTGCAGACGAAGGCGCAGATGCCCTGTTCGGCGACAGTGGCGACCCAGAGGTCGTGCTGATCGGTACGAGCAACAGCGCCTCTCGCGACGAGGCCTTCAAGAACTACAATTTCGATGGTTTTTTGAAGGCGGGCCTGTCGGTGGACATCCTCAATTATGCGCTGCCGGGCGCCGGACAGGATGGGTCCCTGCTGAACTATTTGCTTTCCGAAGACTACGATCCGGAGGCTGCACCCAAGCTCATCATCTGGGAGCATCCCGCCAACTGGCGCCTTGAAGATCCGCTGATGTACAGGGAGTTGCTGCCCGCGATCAGTGGTGGCTGCCGCCTCAACAGCAAGCTTGTACCACCACTTACGCGGGCGCTCCCTGCGATGGCGGCAGGCACACGAGTGGAACTCTTCGCCAACGCCGGCAGACGGCAGCACAACTTCACCGGGCAGCGGGGCTTCGTGGAGCTTAATTTTTCCGATGCGGACATCAGGGACTTCTACCTCATTACTTACTACGACAATGGTGTAAGAGACAAGGTCTGGTTCCGCCGCTCCGCTGCCGTGATGGGTGGGCGTTACCTTCTCGAACTCAGCACAGATGCCAATGTCAAAGGCGCCAATCTGCTGTCTGTTTTCTTCGAGCCGAGTGAACCGCTCGAGAGCGATGCCAGCGTGGAGTTCCAGCTATGCGGATATTGAAACTGATAGTCTTCGGTGCACTTAGCCTGGGTGTTGGCACAGCGTGCAGTACGCCATTCGCAGATCCTGTGGACATAGACAACTGCCCAAAACCAGCCCCAGCCCCCTGGACCGGACCACTGCTCATTGAGAGCAAATACGACCAGAGCGATGCCAGCAAATCGACACTGCGGGCGCGCTCTGAGACGTCCGATGCCATTCAGGCCCAGGTTGGAGAGTTCAATAAGGGTTTGGTCCGCTTTGCTGACTACGCCATAGAAAACGCCGACACCGGCAAGGGTGAAACTGCGCTGATCTGCCTCTCCGGTTGGCTGCATACCTGGGCGTCGGGGAATGCGCTGCTGCATAGCGAATCAACCAAAACCGGTGTCGCAGTCAGGAAATGGTCGCTGGCCAGCATTGGCTCGGTTCTGCTCAAACTGGAGCGGGCCATGCCAGAGCGCCTACCGGAGGACCCGGTCAGAAACCGGTGGCTGCAAGCAATGTCTGACCAGGTCATTGCTGACTATGACAAGCGGCTCGATCCTGACTTCAGCTACTTCAACAATCACGATTACTGGGCTGCCTGGGCCGTTGCTACCACCGGCGTGCTATTCAAGAAGCAGGAGCAGCTGGTTTGGGCGGATGCGAGGTTCCGCCGTGCGATCAGACAACTGGAAGTGTCGGATTCCGGAAAATACGCTTGGCTGCCCAATGAAGTTGGTCGACAGCATCTGGCCGCCAATTACACCCATTATGCACTGGTGCCCCTCGTCATGCTGGCGACCGTATTGCCAGAGCACGGTTTCGAACTAAGTGCCGGGACGCAGTCCAAGTTGGATGCGCTCGTGAACTTCGCTGCACAGAGCGTGTTGGACCCCGAACAGCTGGCGGATGTTCTCAGCGTCGATCAGGAGTCGGTCCCCGATTACAAGCTGGCATGGCTGATCCCCTGGTTGAAACACCATCCAGACCATATCCTCGCAAAGGCCTTGTACGTAGACCGCGATGGAGACGTCGATGGCTATAGCCAGGTCGGTGGCAAACTCGAAGCCTGGTTCGGTCTTCCACCAACCGGCGCAAAGGCCAGCTCCAAGCCTGCTTCCCGGGATGCGCGGTCATGACGATAACCGGCCGTCATTTCAAAACGCTGACAAGATCGCTCGGCCTTATCATGTTCATCATGGCCGCCACGCAAGTCCATGCTGTCACAACCGCTTTGCCGATGCCTGAGGTGAAGCAGCTTTCCCGTGCAGATTTCGAGGCAGCCGCTGGCCTACCGCCTGACTGTTGCGAAGACGTGCCTGCGCTGGTATCGCAGCCCTTCCGCACACTGGATGCGGGCACGCGAATCTCGCTGGATACCTTGTTTTCTGCTCAGGCTGGCAGTTGGCTATTCGAGTCACTGGTGCACAACGGGCTCCTGCGGATAGCCAGTCGATATCAGCCGACTCATCCTCGTGCCCTGACCCTGCACAAGGGCAATAGCAGCCTTGCGGGACTGACACGCAAGCTCAATAACCCGTCCATACTCAAGCGGATCGGCCCTGATGAGTCGGGTCGCACGGTGTATAGCCTGCATTACCCTCTGATCATTGGGCAAAACGCCGAATTGACCATCGAAGACGCAGTGCTCTTGCTGGATGCCAACGCTGCTGCGGTCATTGTGAATGCAGGCCAGCTGGCAATTAAGCAGGCCGAAGTCAGGACCCTGCAACCGGACCTCAAAGGGGGCTCCCGTTTCCGCCCTTTCATACTGGCCTGGAACGGGAGTCACACACGACTTGAACAGGCTGAGCTCAGGCAGCTTGGTTATGACGCCTACCTCTCCGGCGGACTGACTGTTGGCCACCATGCCAGTCTTCGCAAGCGCGGCCCAGCCAGTCTCCATGTAGCCGACAGCGTTTTCGACAAACTGGAAACCAGCTTGAGCGGTGATCAGGCTGATATCTACATCAATCGAAGCACTTTCACTGACTCGGCTCGCTATGGCATCGATCTCAGCGCTGGGAATCTTCAAATGGAAGCCAGCAAGGTCGAGCGTACGAAATATAACGCTGGCATGAGGGTCAGAGAGGGCGGTCAGATTCGCATCCAGAATTGCGCCATTAGTCTCACTCATCGAGATGCCCTCAGAATTGAAGGCGCGCTTGGTTCGCTGCTTGTCAGTAACAGTATCTTCGCTTCGGCCGGCGGTGATGGCATCGCCTTTCAGGGGGTGACGATCATGGATGGTCCGCTGCTGCTCGACTCGAACACCATACACGACAGCGCCCGGTCAGGCTTGAGAGCTCAGATGAGTGGCCCGCTGTTGATCAGAAACAATACCTTTTCTGCCAATCAACGCTACGCCGTCCAGGCTGTCTTCAGCGAGTTGTCGGATGGTGAAGCAGTTTGGCTACAGGACAATCTGCTCGCCAACAGTGGTGAAGCCAGCATCAGCACTATTGGTAACGCCAATATCGGCCTGAGCGGCAACCGATTTCGATCCCGCTCCCTAGTTCAACCTGTCGTAAGTGGGCGCCTGGCAACTACGCAGACCCAGATTTTGAAAGCAAGCAAGACGCCCGATCTGGCGATTCAGATTCGGCTGACATCAAACCATCAGCACAGCACCACAGGGAGTAACTGATATGATTCCAGTAATACTTTCAGGCGGTAACGGTTCGAGGCTCTGGCCGCTTTCTCGTCAGGGCTACCCCAAGCAGTTTCTGCCGCTTGTGGGCGAGCAATCCATGTTCCAGCAGACTATTCAGCGTTTACCTGCCGGTCTTTCATCGCCAATCATCGTGACCAATGAGGCACATCGTTTCCTCGTCCAGGAACAGCTGCAAGCCATTGACTGCGACCCGTTACAGATCATTCTTGAACCCTTCGGCAGAAACACCGCACCGGCAGTAGCAATGGCCGCACTTGAGGTACTCTCAAGCGGCCGGGATGACATTATCGCCGTTCTGCCTGCAGACCATTTCATCGGCAACATTCCTGAGTACCACCGAGCCCTGGCTACTGCAAGAGACCGAGCGGCACAAGGAGACCTCGTTCTGTTCGGCATCACACCGACGGCACCTGAAACTGGCTACGGCTATATCAGGACCGGCTCATCGGTTGGGGATCAGGCCAAAGTAGTCCTCGAATTCGTGGAGAAGCCAGACCTGCAGACTGCGATGAGCTATCTCGCAAGTGGTGAATATTTCTGGAATAGCGGCATGTTCGTTTTCAGTGCCCGCCGCTATATCGAAGAACTCGCCGTTCATTATCCCAGGATGTTCGTAAGCTGCGAGCTTGCTTACGAGGCCAGCCAGTCATCAGACGGCTGCCGGCTGCTGGCTCCCGAACAGTTTCGAGACTGCCCGGATGAGTCAATCGATTACGCGCTCATGGAAAAGACAGACGCAGCGACAGCGGTTGCAATGAACGCCGGCTGGAGTGATCTTGGATGCTGGTCCAGCCTGTGGGATACCGAGGCGCGGGATTCAGACGATAATGTGCTGCTCGGCGATGTCGTCAGCCATCGCTCGACAGCGTGCTACGTGCGCTCGGACCATCGTCTGGTGGCGACAGTAGGGGTACAGGATCTGTTCATTGTAGACACAAAGGATGCGGTACTGGTGGCGCATCGAGACTCGGTACAGGAGGTCAAGACCATCGTCGACAAGCTCAAGGCGGCCAGACGCAGCGAGCATGTGGTGCATCGAGAGGTATTCCGACCATGGGGGAGCTATCAAACGACCGACCTGGGCTCGAGGTTCCAGGTCAAGAACATCAAGGTGAAGCCGGGTGCCAGTCTTTCTCTGCAAAAGCATCATCATCGGGCGGAGCACTGGATCGTGGTCAGTGGTACTGCAGAGGTGACTCGCGGGGACGAGGTATTTCTCCTGGGCGAAAACGAGTCGACCTACATACCGGTTGGTGAGGTACATCGTCTCACCAACCCGGGGATCATCCCCCTGGAGATCGTGGAAGTGCAATCCGGCTCGTATCTTGGAGAGGACGATATCATTCGTCTCGACGACATCTACGGCAGAGTCCAGTCTGAGCCCACGACAGCAAGCGCTGAGCCTTCTCTCAAGGCGGCTGAACAGCCCGTAGTTGCCGTCCCGAAAAAGCAGCCGGTACCTGCCGTCGCACTAGCCGCTCAGCGATAGACTCTGGTGAGCTCGCCGCCGATCCGACTGTTTTCTGTCAGGTACCGACCGTAGCGGCTCATCATGTTCGCAGCAGAGACGTGAGTCGGATTATTGCTGCGGTAGACTCGTGCCCATGTGAAGCTGCTGGCCGTCGGTTGCTGCTGGGTTGTCGTGAACAGGTGTTTGTAGGCCGACTTATTCAGGAAGGCCTCAAGCGCCGAAGTTGCAAGAGAGTCCATGATCTGACTCTGCCGATACTGAATTGTGTAACCCAGTGAAGGCAGATACTCCGCCAGCATGGCAAGCGGCGTGAGCGCAAACTGCATATAATGCAACCCCAGGCTGCCGCGCCCTGCCTCGTTAGGCAGGTAATAGGTGCCGGTTCGGGCATCCCAGGCAGCATTCTGCAGGGCATGCTCAAATACCCGGTATGCGTACGATGCGCCTGACCGGGAGCCAGTTGCTGCGTCTATCGAGGCTACCGCCCAGGCGCCCCAATAATCGTGATTGTTCATCTTGCTGTCTTTGGTCGTGAAACGCGGTTCATAGTCCTCAATGACGCGTTCGCCGAGACGTTTAAGCCACAGTTCAGCCTGCTCGCTCATTTGGAACGCGCCTGGTTCCCTTCGCTGCACCTTCAGGATAGCTGAAGCAATGGACGCAATTGTCCATACTCTCACCGCCTGTCCAGTCGGTGTAGCCTCTGCGCTCAGCATGGCACCGGCTGCTGCCCATCGATCCAGCCAGACGTTCATGCAATCCAGTCCAGCACGACCGGCTGATGTGCCTGCTCTTTGATCGTGATAGTCCGCGAAGAATACGATTCTGGCGGCGTAATCACCGAGATAGTCGCGTATTGCCACCGATTGCTTATCGACAGTGCCAAGCGTCGATCGAGAGTAGTCGCTGGAGTCGTACTTACTGTCGACATCGAGGGCGCTAACAAAGGGCGCCATAGGACTTTGTGGACAGGCGGCGGCGAATACGGTTTGCGCCAGCATAGGCAGGGCCAGGGCTAGTGCGCCGGCAAGCAGAGGGGATCGGAATGACATGTCTGAAATCTCGCAAAATAAGCTGGCATAAGTGCCATATCGCGAGAGATACTAAGTCAAATCGTTGTTTTTTAGGGTGTTTTAGCGATACGTTTTGATAGTGCCTCGTAGCATTCTATAGTGATTGGTATCCACCGCGGATCAGTCGCTAGACAGCATTTGAAAAACATGATTTGCCGCCAGCTGATCGTATGGATCAAAACGGCAGCTGATCTGCTGCAAGTGCACTGCTGACAGATTCAGCCGTGACCTCAAGACCGAACCTGACCTCGAGTAGCGTAGCGAGAAAAGCCGCGCCCGTCTGGATTTCACTCGAGCCGTCACTGGCACGCAGTCGTATGTTTTCAGCAATCAGTGGCTTGAGCGCCGCTACCGCGTAGGACACATCTTCTCCTCGACTCCGGGCTGCCGCTACCATGCTCAGAAAACCATGAAAACTCTCGGGATCGACTTTCACCACGACGGGTCCTACCTCGGCCTGAGACAGCATCCAGGCACTCAGCAATGTACTGACATCTGGCGCACTGCTACGGCCACCGAAATCACCGTGCGACAAACCAGCCGCTTCGACTGAAGGTGGACTCGTCCGTTTCCAGAATATTGGCTGAACCTGCTCAGGACACGCCGCTTGAAGCTGCTCGGTCTGGGCCACGGGCACAATGGTGTCAGCGTCATCATGAGCGACCAGCACACGATCTGGTAGGCAGCGACAAAGCGTTTCGGCACTGAAGGCAGACGACACCTCCTGCGACCCGACTGTAATTGACGCATTGATGCGCCTGACATACGGGGAAAAGAAGGCTTGTATCTCCTCCCTCATTGTTGGTTCAGCGGATTCAAGCTCGCTTGCATAGCCTCTGACTGCAGGCAGATCATTGGGAGGCGATGTGACCGCTATTGCAGTCGGCTGAACGACCTCCGGCGCAGCGGCAGCACCATACAAGGCCATCATGCCGCCCCAGCTGCCGCCAGTCGAAAAGACCTGGCGCCCTGCAAAAGTTTCAGGCCGCGCCGCGATGAAGTACCACGGCGCCACGGCGTCACTGACGTCGTTGGCCAGGGTGCCGCCTGCGTAAAAGCGCCCATAGGTCTTGATGATCGCGAAGCCACTTTCCAGCCAGAGACTCACGGATGCGCGAAGCGAGCCACCATCGGGCGCTGAAGTCTCAGGCGTGTACCGTACGAGATCCTGCCCGTTATAGGCCGGCGCAAATATGTCGGGGTGCCTACCGGGGCCAAGCGTAGCGAAACTGGCGTCTACGCCTTCGTCCGTCCAGCTGATCCCGTCGTAGGGCTCGTTCAGGATGATGACGGGGGCAAGCGGGTCAGCCGACGGAAAGTAGAGGAAGTAGCTGTTGGTCTGATCTGCACTTGCTCGGACGTATTCGAGCGTACGGAAGCCGCTATCGCCATTGCTCACACGCTGCTCGGACAGCGTTGTAAAACTCCACTGCGTAGGCACACCGGCAGCATCGAAAGTGGCCGGACAACTCTGCGCCACCGGCTCAGGCGTCTCTGGGTCACCAGATGCGGTGATGGGCCTTTCATTCGAGCCCCCGCCTCCACCACCGCAACTGGCCAGCATAATCGATGACAGGATTGCCAGGGCAAGTAATGCCCCGGGCTTCAGAACTGGATGCATCATCCGCGGAACAAACCTAGTAGACGGGATTCAGGAGGAGTGTGCGGATGCGACCACGACTATCCTTGCCAAAGCCGGTGATCTGACCGCTATCGTTGACATCCAGGGCAGCGGTGATGAACCAGACCTCCTCTCCCAATAGCATCTGATTGAGGTCGAGCATGCCCGTAGCCGCAGTCCATACAAATCCGGTTGCCCGAGCGCCTGTTTGGCTCTGACCGACGACAAGGTCTTCGGAGTTGATGCCCTTGGCGTAGCTGTTCGGCCCGCCGAGCGTGCCTAGAGCAACCATGCCCAACTCAGGCGACCAGAAAAACGCGCCCTTGTTTCCGCGATCAGCGCCATAGCCGACAGCGTGACCCAAGCTATTAATGGCCTTGCCGTAACTGGTGCTGCCATCAAGCGAGCCAAGATCCCTTAGCTGACCCGCTTCATCGGACACAAAGGCATGCGGCAGAGGGTCAGCCGTGTAGGCGACGCCTGTGACGCTCCCATCGGCATTAATGCCAGCTCCGTAAGCGTGGGCACCACCAAGCGTTGGAAGGTAGTCCAGCGAATCACCACCGCTCCAGCGAAAAGGCCGATAGGGACCGCCGGGGATCTGGGTATAACCAGTGACCACACCCTCGGAATTGATACCACGCGCGCTGCAGGTCGCTGCGGGTGGGCAGGGCACAGCAGTCATACCGGTATCAGCGCGCCAGATGAAGCCGCGGTACTGACCATTCACGATACTGGTCCCGACAACCTCGCCTGTTTCATTCGAATCGTAGGCAATACTCTTGTCGTTACCCAGGGAACCGAGATTGACCATTCCACCAGTCTGGGTCCAGCTGAATGCCCTGACGCCGGCAGCTGTATAACTGTAGCCGGTGATTCGTCCGCTCTCATCGATCGAGTGCGGTACACTGTAGCCGCCGAGACTGCCAATGTCCGTTACTGTATAGGCTTGAGGTAGTTCTGCCAGCACACTTGATGAGGTGAGCGCCAGGCAGAGAGAGACGCTGGATTTGAGAGCTTGCGAGGAGGGGACAAGTCGGAGCATCTTCATGTCATCCTTGATTGAGACCGTTCCATCGTCCTCCAAACTCCGATGGAAAACCAGTGATTTTTTGATGGCACTAATCACTGCATATGAGCCCCACTGTCCTGTTCATGGCGTACACTGCAAAAAAACTGAGGCCCAACGCTCACAACTGGAATGGAACAATGAGACTCGACAAACTGATCAGTCACAACACGCCCTTCTCGCGATCGGAGGTCGGCCGCGTGCTTAAGGACAAACGCGTCACCGTCAATGACCATGTCATGACCAAGGCTGCCTATCAGGTCAAAGACACTGATGTCGTGAGCCTCGATGGTGAGCAACTTGTTCACGAAGACTACATCTATCTGATGATGAACAAGCCGCAGGATGTGGTGTGCAGCTCTGACGAGCCTGACCACAAGACAGTCATCGACTTACTGGCGCCTGACCTTCGCCATCGCAACCTGCAGCCGGCCGGCCGCCTCGACAAGGATGCCACCGGCCTTGTCCTCATCACGGACGACGGGCAATGGAATCATGCGGTGACTACCCCGGGCAGGAAGACCAAAACCTATCAGGTCGAGACAGCGGAACCCATCACCAACGCCGACATCATCGCTTTCGATATTGGTGTGTTCCTGAATGGTGAAGGCGCACCAACCCGCCCCGCTCTGCTCGAGCCGCTGAACGCGAAATCATGCTTCGTCACACTCACGGAAGGCCGCTATCACCAGATAAAACGCATGTTCGCAGCCAGAGGGAACCGGGTGACCAGTCTTCATCGTTTGAGCATGGGCGACATCCGATTGGACCCCGCGTTGGCGCCTGGTGAATGGCGAGCACTGACTGCTGAAGAAGTCGCCAGCATCGGAACCCCTGCCTGAGGTGGGGTCTTGCAGACATCCCGGCAAAAGGTATTGCCTCGTCACTATCAAGTTTCAGATACTCTGGCCAGCGCGAGCGCTTTCGGTGGTCGCAAATTTTCCAGAACATGGCGCGCAGGAGCGGCGAATTAAATGACAGACATTTTACTGGCGGTGGCACAACAGGGACTCGGCGGAAAGCTGCTTAAGCAGTTGGGCCTGCCGACGCCCGTGAAACTCAAGCGTGGTGATGGCGCCTATGCAGAGAAACCCCTCTCCAACCGGACCATTGGCATTATCGTGGTGCCCGAACAGAGCACTCAGCTTACGCCTGTAATTCAACAGTTAGGCGGGCAGAGTCTGATCAGGGGCAATCAGGTCCGAGATGGTCTTCTGCTGGACGGTATCCTCCTCGACGCCAATGGCTGCGACTCCGTCGAGGCCCTGCGCTCGCTGTTCGAACAGCTTCAGGCTGCGCTGCCGCGACTGCGCAAGCACGGCAGGGTTCTCCTGATCACCGGCGCATCGAGTGCGCAAGAGGATGCTGCACTTGCTGCGTTCAATCAGGGCTTCGTAGGGCTGACCAAATCGCTGGCGAAAGAAGTTGGCAAGCGCGGCGCCACTGTCAACCTGCTGCAGGTCGATCCGGGTTGCCAGCACCGGCTCTATTCACCCGTTGCTTATTTCCTGAGCCACCACAGCAGCTATGTGACCGGCCAGCGCCTGCATATCAGCTGCGGCGTTCCAGCGCCTGCCAGTTTACCTGCCACTGCCGTACTGTCGGGCAAGGCTGCGGTGGTGACTGGCGCAGCGGGCGGTATCGGTGCCGCGACTGCAAGACGCCTCGCCAGTGAAGGCGCGCACGTGATCTGTCTGGACACGGCCGGTCAGGCGGAGAAGCTCCATGCCCTCGCAGCTGATATTGGCGGAACGGCAGTCCTTGCGGACATCACACAACCTGACGCCGCCATTGCGCTCACTGACTGGTGCAAGAGCAACAAGCGCAAGCTGGATGTCATCGTGCATAACGCGGGCATCACCCGGGATAAAACCTTGGCGAGGATGTCAGCCAAGCAATGGGATGCTGTGCTGGCTGTGAATCTAGCGGCGATTCTCGAGCTTGATGCTGCCCTGCTGGATCATGATCTGATCGCACCCGAAGCGCGTCTCGTGTGTCTATCCTCGATAAGCGGCATTGCCGGCAACTATGGCCAGACCAACTATGCCTTCACCAAAGCGGCACTCATTGGCTATGTGAAAGCGCAGTCCGTGAAACTCGGCGCAAAGGGCATTACCGTGAACGCTGTTGCACCTGGCTTCATTGAAACAGATATGACGGCATCACTGCCTCTACTCGTGCGTGAAGCCGGCAGGCGCTTCAACGCGCTCTCGCAGGGCGGCAGGCCGCGTGATGTAGCCGACGCCATCCAGTTTCTCGTTAGCCCTGGCGCCAGCGGCATCAGCGGTCAAACACTGCGAGTCTGCGGCGGCAGTCTGTTGGGAGCCTGATCATGAGCAGCGACTCAGACTGGGATCAGCCCCACCCCTTCACCATGAAATTTGCCGCCTCGGAAGCCGACTGCGATCGTCTCGGGCACGTCAACAATGCCACTTACCTGCGCTGGATGGAGGCCACTAGCTGGGCTCACATCGAGCCGCTGGGTATGGATTGGGCGACCCATGAGGAGACTGGTCGCGCCATGGCTATCGTGCGAACTGAAATCGATTATCTGGCAAGTGCTTATGCGGGCGACGAGATCATGGTCGGCACATGGATCACCACAAGCGATGGCAAGCTGACTTCCGAGCGCGCCTTTCAGATCCAACGTGTGGCCGATGGAAAAACGCTATCCCGTGCTTTGTGCCGTTATGCCTGCATCGATTTGCAGAGTGGCAGACCAAAGCGGATGCCGGAGCAATTCAGACTGGCGCATGAACACGCAATGGCTGTCCACGCGGGAAATCATCGCAAAGAAAGGAACTGACGGGAAAAGAACTGGTCGGAGTAGGGGGACTCGAACCCACGACCTCTGCCTCCCGAAGACAGCGCTCTACCAGGCTGAGCTATACTCCGACGGCGTCCTTGTCAGGACGAAAACCTGTCGCGGATCGCGCCAGGTTCCTTGACCAGAATACCTGCTGTAATCCTTGAAAACAAATTACAGCAGCTCACCATCTCGATCTTTTGCCACGAGCCTGAGCTGGTCAGGATCAGTGTCTTCGGGGCCGGGAATCCATTTCGAGACACAGTCTCTGTCCTGCACACAGGGGTCTGTAAGAGCCTGCAAGAACGCTATCAGATCAGCGACCTGGCCATCGTCCAGCTGCACCTGCGGCAACTTGCTCTTGTCCTCAGCCCTGAGCGTTTCGAGCTGAAGGATCGACTCCTCTGCGGTGTACATCAGCGACTCGCTCTGGATGCCCTCCCCGTCCAACTGCCTGATATCGTAATTCTCGAGCGCGTTTAACGGGTCGAGATGATGCCTGACCACTGACTCAAGGTCGGCATAGGCGCCGGCATGACTATAGGGCCCGGTTTCAGATACGTTCAGCAGACTCGGTGTACGAAAAGCGTATTTGTCTTCTGGCAGATGTGACTCTCTATAGCGACCATGGTCACCACGAAGATTCTCATCGTCACCCTTGCCCCGACCGATCTGTGGCATGGCCAGCACATGGAACGATTCATCTGTCATGGCTGGACCACTGTGACAGCTGGTGCAGCCTGCACCACCGTCGGCCGCCGGCGTGTTGAACAGGATCGCACCGCGTTTGGCTGAGAGCGATAGCGCGTGGCGGTCGCCATTCAGGTAGCGGAACCAGGGATTATCTATAAAGAGCTGGGAGTTCTCATAGGCCGCTATGGCGGCAGCAACGCGCTGGTAACTGACGACAGGTTGAGTCTCTGCACCATAAACCGCGGCAAACTCAGCCGCCCAGTTGTCAACAGCCACCTGGTCGAGCTCACCATCCTCTCCTCGTAAACGCGCACCCAGCAGAAGACGGGCGTCGTCACCCTCGTTCGCGGCAAAGTGAAACCCTCGCATCTCTTCAGCCGAAGTCACCGGAAAGCGGGCCTGGGCTGCCGCAAGACTTTCGCCAGCATGCGGATCCGCTGTGCCGAACGACGAGTTCGGCGTGCGAATACCATCTGCGACCACCTCTATTCGGCCATCATGAAATACCGTCTTTTCATATAGAATGAAGTTGAACACGGTTGGCGAATTGCGAGGCACGGTGGGACCACCGTCCCAGTGTTCCGCCGATGACTGATGACGCCGTCCTGGACCGAGAAGATCGGGATCGACGGCATCGACGCCTATTGGCAGGCTCAGGTCGTCACCACCACCCAGTGAAGGATGGTGACAGCTTGCACAGGCCGTATCCTGATCACCACTGAGTGCCTTGGAAAAAAAGAGCTTTTTGCCAAGCTGCGATAGCGGATCGTCTATCGAAGGTGCACCAAGCGTCGTCGGGTCGACTGCACGCACATCGTATTTCTGAATCACCGTCTGTAAACGAGCCTCGACCTCAGCCGCACGATCCGGCTCGTCTGTGTCACTCGAGCAGGCGGAGACAGCAGCCATTGTCAGGCAGACGCCGGCGTAACGGAGCGTGACGCCAATTGATACTGATGAACTGGATTTGTAGCTGGGATTCCTCATACGCAAGCACTTAAAAAACGTTGATTCAGGGAACGGCATGGCCTTCAATCAGAACAATTCTAACTGTGCTCATTGAGCTGGCTATGCGGGTTTGTGCACACACTGCAGGCTAAAGTCTTTCCTTTCCGCCGTCCGTTTCACTTTTGTTCCGCTTTGTCGGCCCAGTGTTATCGACCAGTTCACATTTTGCACAATCGTGCACATGAACTTACACATCATTCACAGGAATGATACCGGGAATACTTTATATATATTTCATTTATTCCGATGAATCCCCTATCATTCGCTCCGTTCTCATACAAGTGCGATCGGCTCAACGGCCCTCGCTTCAATGCCGTTCAAGTTCACCAGACAGGACCATTACATGTCGAATATTCAGCAGGACATCGCTTCCCTCAAGGAAATCGTCCAGGCCAACAAGACTTGGGAAAGCATCAACCCTGAGTACGCTGCCCGCATGCGCGCCCAGAACCGTTTCAAGACCGGTCTGGACATCGCTCAGTACACTGCCGACATCATGCGTGAAGATATGGCTGCGTACGATAAGGACACTGCGCAGTACACCCAGTCACTGGGCTGCTGGCACGGCTTTATCGGCCAACAGAAGATGATTGCGATCAAGAAGCACCTTGGCACGACCAAGCGTCGCTATCTGTACCTTTCAGGCTGGATGGTAGCTGCTCTGCGTTCAGAGTTCGGTCCACTGCCTGACCAGTCAATGCACGAGAAGACTTCTGTTTCTTCACTGATCGGCGAACTGTATACCTTCCTTCGCCAGGCAGATGCTCGTGAACTCGGCGGCCTGTTCCGTCAGCTCGACACTGCTCGCCAGTCAGGCGACAGCTCACTGGAAAAAGAAATCCAGTCCAAGATCGACAACTACGAAACTCACGTTGTGCCAATCATTGCTGACATCGACGCCGGCTTCGGTAACGCAGAAGCGACTTACCTGCTGGCCAAGCAGATGATCGAAGCGGGTGCGTGCTGTATCCAGATCGAAAACCAGGTTTCTGACGAGAAGCAGTGCGGACACCAGGACGGCAAGGTCACTGTTCCACACGAAGACTTCCTTGCGAAGATCCGTGCAGTTCGTTACGCATTCCTCGAGCTGGGTATCGACAACGGCGTTATCGTTGCACGTACCGACTCACTGGGTGCTGGCCTGACCAAGCAAATCGCTGTGACCAACGAGCCAGGCGACCTGGGCGACCAGTACAACTCATTCCTCGACGGTGACGTCGTGAATGGTGCAGAAGACATCGCCAACGGCGACGTTGTGGTGAAGGCAAACGGCAAGCTGCTGAAGCCTAAGCGTCTGGCTAGTGGTCTGTTCCAGTTCAAGAAAGGTTCAGGCGAAGACCGTGTAGTTCTCGACTGTATCACTTCACTCCAGAACGGTGCTGACCTGCTGTGGATCGAAACCGAGAAGCCACACGTTGGTCAGATCGCTGCCATGGTTAACCGCATCCGTGAAGTTGTTCCAAATGCGAAGCTGGTTTACAACAACAGCCCATCGTTCAACTGGACACTGAACTTCCGTCAGCAGGTATTCGATGCCTGGAAGGAAGCTGGCAAGGACGTGTCTTCTTATGACCGTGCGAACCTGATGAGCGTTGATTACGACGAGTCTGATCTGTCGAAAGAAGCTGATGCCAAGATCCAGGCGTTCCAGCGTGACGCGGCCCGTGAAGCAGGTATTTTCCATCACCTGATCACTCTGCCGACTTACCACACTGCAGCACTGTCTACCGATAACCTTGCGAAAGGCTACTTCGGTGACCTGGGCATGCTGGCCTATGTCGAAGGCGTTCAGCGTAAGGAAATCCGTCAGGGTATCGCTTGCGTCAAGCACCAGAACATGGCTGGTTCCGACATGGGCGACGATCACAAGGAGTATTTCTCCGGTGAAGCGGCTCTGAAGGCTTCTGGTAAAGACAACACGATGAACCAGTTCTAATTCTGCGGGTCAGCTCCGGCTGACCCAAGGCGTCATACTGGAAAAGGCGATCCTTCGGGGTCGCCTTTTTTTTGTGTCCGCATTCGCTACAATGCCTGCTCATCCGACAGTGAGCAGCCCATGACGCCTGAAGACCTCAAGTTCGACCAGCGCCACCTCTGGCATCCCTATACCTCCACGCTCCGTCCCCTGCCCTGCGCACCTGTTGTTGCAGCCGATGGCTGCGAACTGCAGCTGGCCGATGGGTCGCGGCTCATTGACGGAATGTCGTCCTGGTGGAGTGCCATACATGGTTACAACGTACCGGAACTGAATGCAGCGCTGAGTGATCAGATGTCGAAGATGAGCCATGTCATGTTCGGTGGCATCACGCATCCTGCTGCTGTTGCGCTCGGACGGCGCTTGGTGGATATCACAGCACCGGAACTGGAAGCCGTGTTTCTAGCTGATTCAGGCTCCGTGTCGGTTGAAGTTGCACTGAAGATGGCGCTGCAGTACTGGCAGGGTCGTGGCGTAGCAGGCAAGCATCGCTTCGCGGCTTTTCGCTATGGTTATCATGGCGACACGTTCGGGGCGATGTCGGTGACAGATCCCGACAACGGCATGCATCGTCTGTTCAAGGGCTTTTTGGCCGAGAACATTTTCCTCACAGAACCACCAATCGACCCGGCTTGCATGGGCAAGTCTGCTCGCGACACTGGCGCTGGTGACGGTCGCAGCTGTACCTGCTCAGCCCGAAATGGCTGCCCGGTAGCTGACCCTGCGCTCATTGCCGAGTGGCGCCAGACCCTGGCGACGCATCGTGGTGAGCTGGCCGCAGTCATCGTTGAGCCGATCGTTCAGGGTGCTGGTGGCATGCGCATCTACCACCCCTGCTATCTCAGACAGCTCAAGCAGATTTGCGAAGAGCTCGACCTGTTGCTGATTTTTGACGAGATCGCCGTTGGTTTCGGGCGGACCGGCAAACTCTTTGGTTACGAACATGCTGATCTCGTGCCGGATATCATGACGATCGGCAAGGCGCTGACTGGCGGTTATATGACACTGGCTGCAACATTGGCGACAGCAGATGTGGCGGCAACTGTTTGCAAAAGCGAGGCTGGCGTTTTCATGCACGGACCTACGTTCATGGCAAATCCACTGGCCTGCAGCGTTGCAGAAGCCTCTATCAAACTGCTGCTCGAATCCCCATGGCAGACGCGACTGCAAAGCATCGAGGCGCACCTCCAGCAGGCGCTATGGCCATTGGCCGAGCTGGCTGCGGTGGCGAGCGTGCGGGTTATCGGGGGTATTGGCGTCGTGGAAATGCATGAGGCCATCGACGTGGCTTCGGCCCAGGCGCTGCTGGCTGAACATGGTGTCTGGCTGCGGCCCTTCGGCAAGATGCTCTACACCATGCCGCCGTATACGATCTCGTCAGCCCAACTCGCCAAGCTGACTGAGGCCATGGCGGCCTATGCTCGATCAGCCAGCTGAATCATCCGGGTCCTTGACCATACGAACGACGCGTTGCGGGAACGGTATTTCAACGCCGTTCTCGTTGAGGACATCCCAGATCATGAGCAAAAGGTCACCGCCCACCCGGTTTGCACCATCGTCAATGCCCTCCATCCAGAACTCGATAAGGATGTTGATACCTGAGTCTCCGAAGCTGGATATTTCGGCGTCAGGCTGCTCCTCATAGGGATAGTTAGGACCGGACAGCACCTTCGGATGGGCGATACAAACCTCCCGCAAGAGTGGGAACAGCTTGTGCAGATCGGTGCCATAAGCCACCTGCAGATTGATGTCATAGCGCTGTTTGATATTCTTGTGGGTCCAGTTGACGAAGGTCGAGGTGATGAACTTTTCGTTCGGGACCATTATGTCTTTGCCGTCATAGGTTTCCAGCGTCGTTGAACGCATGTTCAGCTGGGTGATGATACCGCTCTGGCCATCTTCCATCTGGATATGATCGCCAACCGTGAGCGAGCGATCCAGCAGTATGATGATACCGGAGATGAAGTTGGAGGCGATCGACTGCAGCCCAAAACCGATGCCGACCGCCAGTGCCCCACCAAACACAGCCAACGTTGTGATGTTGATGCCCATGATCTGCAGCAGCAGTATGAAAATGAGCACGAAAAGCCCCACTTCAAACAGCTTGGCAATCACCTCTCTCGTACCGATGTCGAGGTCCGCCTGATTGCGGATCATGCGCTTGCCGGCATTGTTCGAAACCTTGCCCAGCCAGAACAGCACTGAACCGAAAATCGCGACCCTCACGATATCCAGCGCGCTGACTTCGAGACTGCCGATGTCTACCGAGAGTGAAGCCAGCCAGCCGGTGAGCGTATCCAGCCAGTTCATGAACACGAGAATGGCGAAGGGTATCGTCACCCACAGCACCAAACGACGCAGGATGGTATTGGAAATACTGCGCTTCACCATGGTGTAAAGCAAAATCGATACAGCAATCGACTGGCCGAAGTGCAGCAGCAGATTGCTCTCAAGCAGTGTATCTGTGAGCTCGATGGCCAGACCCAGAAACAGAATGTTCAGCAGCGGCCGAAGATAATCCTGCTTGTTATAAAGCTTGAGCTTGAATGAAAGCAGAGGCGCCGTCGGATGCTCAAACACGCCTGCGAAGCTCTTTCGGATAATGGCTGTAGCAATGAGCGCCAGGAGAAACGATGCGAGAATCGAGCAGGCCTGAATGGCAAACTCAGCCGAGCCAAGCCAGTCGATCGTAGCATCCCGATACTCTGCAGCAGCTCCCTGCAAGTTGTGCCAGATGTTCAAGTTCTGCGTACCCTCTTCGAAACGTGTCATACCTGACGAAGCATAGACCATTGGAATTCAGCTATCGCCGCGACTTGTGAGGCAAGCCTCATGATCGACGGATCGTGAGCTATGCCTGGCATCAGCATAGAAGGAGGAAGCACTATGCGCACAAGTACAGAAACGGTCATTACCACCACTGAGACGGAGACTTATCACTGGCTCGGCTACGCGGGCCTGGTGCCTTTTGTTGTCACGGCACTGGCCTTCATCATCGATGGCGCGACGCTCTGGTTCCATTTGTTCAGCAGTTACAGCCTGCTGATCATGAGCTTCATGGCAGGCAGTTGGTGGGGATCCGAAATCCGCAGTGGCGCCCCTCGCCTGGGGTGGCTGGTACTGAGCAACATCATTGCGCTCGCCGGGTGGGCAGCCTTCGCTTATGGCATGACACATGATACCAACCCCAGAGCGTTGGTATCCGCGTTCCTGTTGGTACAATCCATCAACTTCGCAGCCCTCGGATGGCTCGACGTCTCCGGCCGTAGCGGTCTGAAGGCAGCCGGCTATGCCCTGTTTCGCTTACGACTCACCATAGTGGTAGTGCTCTGTCACCTCTTCCTGTTTTTCGCCTGAACTGTCTCAACCCACCCTCGGCTCACACTGGCTGGGTATGACGAGCCTTGGGCAAAGGCGCGTCTGGCAGAATATTCTGCAGCCCGGCCCGCGGATCGTTGTAGATATCGAGGTCGAGTTCCCCCTCCGACTTCGCCACAATTGTGGTGACCACGGCATCGCCGGAAACGTTGACTGCGGTCCGGATCATGTCCATCAGCCGGTCAACGCCGATGATCAGGCCGATACCTTCTATTGGCAGACCTACCTGGCTGAACACCATCGATAGCATGACCAGGCCCACACCCGGCACGCCTGCGGTGCCAATCGATGCGAGGACTGCCATGAGAATGACTGTGAGATAGCCGGTGAGACCGAGATCGATGCCGTACACATTCGCGACGAACACCGTCACCACCCCCTGCATGATCGCAGTGCCATCCATATTGATGGTCGCGCCAAACGGTACCGTGAACGCACCAACGGAGTTATTGACGCCCATCCTGTCGACTACGGTTCTCAGGGTAACAGGAATCGTGGCATTGGAGCTGGCGGTACTGAAGCCGAATACCTGCACGTTTCTGATCTTCTTCAGGAACACGGCGGGACTTAGACCACTAAACAGCTTGAGCACGATCATGAGCGTCACGAACAAGTGCAACATCAACGCGCCCACCAGCACCGCGACATAGCCCAACAGCTGCAGGAGCAGCTCGATGCCAAGGTCTGCCATGGACTTTGCAATAAGGGCAAAGACAGCGTAGGGCGCGACCGCCATGACGATATTGACCATCTTCATCATGACATCGTTGCCCACCTCGGCAGCACGAATCACTTTCGCGCCTTCATTACCGAGTTTGAGAATGCAGATGCCGAGAATGACGGTCCAGAAGATGAGCGGCAGCATGTCGCCTTCGGCCATCGATTGCACAGGATTGGTCGGAATGATGCCAATGAAGACTTCTGCGATGGGCGTCGCTTCGGGCGCACTAAACGAGGCATCGGTCTCCTGATTCATACCTTCGCCTATGCCCGTTGAGGCCGCCAGAGCAATGGCCATGGCAATGGCGATGGCGGTAGTCATGATGTACAGACCAAACGCTTTCCCACCTACACGCCCCAGCTCGGCAATGTCGCCTATGCCACACACGCCGCAGAGCAAGGAGAAGAAAACCAGAGGAACCACGAGCATCTTCAGTGCGTTTACGAACATTGCACCGATGACATAGAAGAAGCCATCGATGAGATAAACCCGGATGAAACTGCCCTCGTTAGCGAGGCCCAGAAGGTTTATCGCCAAACCAAGCACAATGCCGAGGGCCATGCCCAGCAGCACTTTTACCGTGAGGCTCATTTTCTTGTCATCGCTCATCGCTCATTCCCCGGTCTATGGTTGCTGAGTGCTGTATGACGCAATCATCAAGCATGAAGCCCAGTGATGATCGACATCGGCAAACATTTCTTTCAATTAACATACGCCAGAAAGAAGAAGATACAAAGGGTTTTCCTTGACTTATGTTAACGTTTACAGGCATCTGTCGATCAACTCTTACGCGGTTCCTGAGCCATGTGGAAACTCCACTCACTGCTGAAAGGTATGCATGACATGCAGATTATTGAGATGAGCAAACGCTTCAACGCGCCTGTAAGGCAGGTGTTCGAAGACTTATGTGATCACGAGAAATTCGGGCACCTGACCTCTGCAAGCATTGTCAGGATCAAGGATGCCGGCGATGCCGGCAATCCCAATGGACTCGGTTCTGTTCGTCGGATAAAAGTACCCGGCGTCCCTGCTATCGAAGAAACGGTGATACGATTCGAGCCTAACCGACGCATGGATTATACGATAACCAGGGGCGGTCCAATCACCAACCACCGCGGCAGCCTGCGCTTCCGCAGCGAGGGTGATGCCACAGTAGTCGACTACACCATCAGTTTCGAGCCCAAGCTGCCGATTCCATTACTTGGCACCTTGCTCGAGGGGATCATCAGGTTCCCCATCAATCGCGGCCTCGACAAATTGGCGCGTAGCTATAACAAGCAGCGGACTTCTGCTGCCACACAGGAGAGTTGAGCGATGGTCTGGCTGAAGGCATTCATAAGCGGTTTTCTGGCTACACTTATTTTTCATCAGGGACTATTTGCGGTACTGCATGCGGTCGGCGTCGTGCCCATGCCAGCTTATAATCTTGGTGGTGTCCCGCCGCTTGGCGTGCCCGCCGTAATCTCAAGCGCATTTTTCGGAGGCCTCTGGGGTATGGCGCTGTGGGCCGCGGTACGGAAGCTGCCGACCGTCGCGTTCTGGGTAACGGCTGTCGCTTTCGGTGCCATCGGCCCCACGGTGGTTGCCATGCTGGTCGTCTTTCCGATGAAAGGTATCGCTGTAAGCGGTGCGATGTGGATTCTGGGGATGATTTTGAATGGCTTCTGGGGGCTTGGAACGGCGCTGCTGATGCTGGTCATGGGCGAACGCCGATCACGGGCCCGTCACCCAGAAGCAAGTGTGCGATAAGCGGTTAATGTATCAGACCCAGGCCTGCCCGAAGTATCCGAGCAGGCCTGGCTGGAACTGAGTGATCAGTTCAAGGTGCGGAACACGTTGTCCGACATGCTGTAGCTATCGCCATTGGTCACCCAGCGAACCTGTCTGAAGAAGCTCCACCACTTGCGCTGCGTGTAAGTGTCGAAATCCACACTCAGACCACCGAGCACCTGATTGTTACTGACAGTGGTGAAGTTGCCTGAGCGGCTGTTGTCGATGGCCTGACCATGGTTGGTCTGCTCACCCATGAGCACCACATAGTTGTTGAAGTATAATGACGCCGGCGCTGCACTTACGCTCTGCAGAATACCGTTCGGGCTCACACTGCGGCTACATGAGTCATAGTCTCCCTTGGTGCTGGCACCACAGGCACTATGAAGCGGCACGACACCATCGTCCGCACCCGCTATAAATGGCTTGGTGAGACCGCCATATGATGCGCCAGTGCCCGCAAATCTCAAACGAGGTACCGCGTTGTTACCTGTGGCTATGTTGCGCGCTGTATTGGGCTGCAGGTCATAGAGCACGCCAAGATTGCTGCTATCAGGTCTGAAGCCAAGCGCGAGTTCGACGGCCGAGCGCTGAATACTGTTGAAGAAGCCGGATCCATTACCGATGGATACCGCCAGATCGGCTATTTCGGTACCCCCACCCGCACCAGCAAAGTCAAGCACGGCGAGTATGCGGAAGCGGTTGGGATCTATGCCTGCGCTGCTGAGCCAGTTGTTAACGTTACGCAGCATGTATCGAGTGACCAGATCGCCAGTAGAGTGTGTCACGACGACACAGCCTGCGACGCAACGGGTGCCACGAGCGATCGCCAGAACCTGCGATCGGATCTTGTCCTTGATGCCGCCACTGACACGGTCGACGGAGGACCAGTAAAGAACCTCTTCAGCCCGATTGAGCCAGTAAGCACTCCAATAGTTGTTGGCCTGTGTCTGCAGGGCAGCGTCGTTGGGATTACTGGAAAGGTCGCTCGCCTGGAATCCATGAACGAGTATCACGTTCTTTCCAGCCAATGTTGCCGAAGCCATCGAGCTCCACGTACCGCCAAGGGCGAGCACGCACAGCACGGTGATGCGAACGAGTCGCGAGAGATGTTGAGTCATAAGATCTTCCTGTCGCTTTCTTATAGTTGTTTTTGGAGTTCCCGATCAGCTATAGCGTCCCGAGCTTTTCGAGAAATTCCGCTCTTTCCTCAGCTAACGGATCTTCGTAAGGCAAATCCGTGTAGCTGGAGAAACTGAAGCCCTCGACAGCATACTGCTGCTTCGGTGCTGAGCCAGGAAGATCAGCACTTTCGCCATCCTCCGCAGCTCTTTCGATTCTGAAATCTTTGAGCAGGTAAGGCCCTTCGTCTCCACTAGCCTTGAGCGCTGCAATATGGGCGCGCAGGCTCTGCATCCCGCCTGGCAGCTCAAGGCGGCCTTCCGACTGCAAGTGCAGGAGCGGTCTGTTGGTCTGGCGGTTGTAGAGGTTGGCCTCGACAAAATAATAGCCCGGTTGACGAACCGTGAACTGCAGCGGCACCACAAGCTCTGGTCCTTCGACATGACTGGGCAGCACTGCCGTTAGTCTGGCCACTGCTGTGTCGTAACGCAGAGGGGCAATCAATGAAGCTGAACGCTCGCCAGTGCCTGCCGAGGTTGAAAAGCGGGCCAGCGCCTCCACGAAGAGCTCGCCGGAGACCGTCGCTGCTGGCGGCAGAAGCACTGCGCTGGCCATCAGACTGCGTCCGGACGACGCCATGCCGTCTCCGGCTGCAGCATCGGGCTGGGCCGGCTGCGTCAGTAGCGTATTCCCGTCAGCATCCTTTAACAGGAAGGTGACTTCAGCGGCCATCAGGCTGTTCGCTGCGCTCGCATTCAATACGGCTGCTGCAGCAATACGATCCCCCTCAAAATATTGATAGCGGTCGAGCTGGAGGCTCAGCGCAACCTCGTCGCCAGGCACTTCACCTGGAAACGGTGCAGAAACATCAGTGCTCTGATGTGGCTGATATTGAGCGAGTTCAGCGGCTGAGCGAATGGGCTGCGAACCGGGTGGGTACTTGTTGGCCTCAGCATACTGTGACCGGAGTGTTGGCAGACTCTCGGCCAATTGCTCAGCAAGCGCATCATGCATGGCAGCATAATCCGGACCTTCGTCCGAGGCCACGGCTGGACTGGCGGGATTGGGCGATGGGGATTGCACAATGCGGCTTCCACCTGCAGGTGCTGAGGGCGCGTTCGTAACGGCCGACTGATCGCTCGCTTTGACAGCAACGTCAGCCGTCAGCTCAACAGATCCCACTGCGCTGCCACGCCACTGATCAAACCAATAAAAGGCGGCCAATATCGTGACGGTCATCGTCGCGACGAGCATCATCGTATACGATGGCTTGCGCATCAGTTTCACCTGTACAGTATTCTTGTTATAAGCTTGCCAGGCACGGCGATTCGATGCGCTGCCACCCGACGAGTCCGTCGATAGTAGCTTTGGCCTACATCAGCTGCCATGCCCCATTCGGGTGACCGGGGGCTACTGCAAGGATGGGCCAGAACCTGCCTCTGAACAGGAATTCATGAATGAGAACGAAAGGAAAGATAGCTGCTTACCAAGGTCTGCGGCTCGCAGTATTTTCAGGCGTAATCGCCCTGTCTGGCTGTCTGGCACCCGCGGCTGTTCCAGTCATAGGCGCAGAAGCTGCAGCCCTCGAGAGTGGCAAGGACAAAGAACAGTTCCGTGAGGCCTTTCGAGAAGGACGCTTTCGCTATAAGACAGAAATGTCGGAGAGCGGATGCCCTAAACGCGAATACGCATTGAGCGAGGGCATTCTTGATTATGCCGAGTCACGCCCCTCGGATGGACTCGAAAAGGTTATCGAGGAGCTGACCGAAATCGAGCGTGACGAAAGCAATTCTGACGAAGTTCGGGCTGAGGCCATTTATCACAAGGGCGTCGCGCTGATGTATCAGGGCGAACTTGCCAAGGAGATGGTCGACGAAGAGCGGCAGGCGCTTTACGGCAAGGCCCGGAGCAACTTCGAGAAGCTCAGGGACGAATTCCCGCAGTTCCACGAGTGTGCCGTCGACTATCACCTGAACAAGTTGGACAAATTGGCCAACAAAGAGGTCCAGCCTCAGAACTGAGGCTGTTCAGACCGTCGCCCAATTGATTTGACGAAAACGTTGCGATTACTGCTTGGGCAGCAATCGCAACAAGTCTGCGTTGGCACCATCTTCAAGTGCCCAGATCGCACCATCTGGGCCCTCTTCAACTTCGCGCATTCGCTTGCCCATATCGACTCGACCAACTTCCGCAATCTTATCCTCGAGCGTTACACGGATCAGCGCTTCTGAACTCAGTCCGGAGATGATTGCCTGGCCTTGCCAATCCGGGAACCTGTCACCCGAGTAGATAATCATACTTCCGGGCGAGATGACCGGTGTCCACCAAAGTTCAGGGGCATTGAACTCAGGACGCGCGGGATGATCAGGGATAGCCTCGCCACTGTAGTGCTCACCATTCGAGACGATGGGCCAGCCGTAATTCTCGCCGCGTTCTATCCTGTTCAGCTCGTCACCACCTTTTGGTCCCATTTCGTGAGTCCACAGTATGCCATCTGCATCCTGCGCGATTCCCAGCAGGTTACGGTGACCGATGCTCCAGAACTGTCGGGCGAGCTCTCCCTGCGCACTGAAGGGATTGTCGGCTGGCACGCTGCCATCAGATCTGAGCCGAATAATCTTGCCGAGGTTTTTCTCCATGTCCTGTGCGGGATCGAACTTCTGCCGATCGCCCGAGGTAATGAAGAGGTGGCCATCCTGGCTGAGTAGAAGCTTATGGCTGAAGTGACCGGCTCCAGACACTTTAGGTGTCTGCTCCCAGATTCGGGTAATGTCAGCGAGGCGCGGAGCCTGACCTGCTTCCTCTACAAGTCTGGCGTGCGCAACGACTGCGCCTGAGAGACCTTTGTCATCCGCCTCGACCCATGACAGATAAATCAGACCCGTATCGCTGAAGTCCGGGGCAGCAATGACATCCCCAAGCCCTCCCTGGCCCTCGAACACCACATCGGGTACGTTGCCGATTTCCACGATTTCTGGCTGGGCCACCGACGCCCCAGCGCCTATTAGTGACTGCGGCCAATGAAGGCGATACATCTTGCCGGGCTGTGTGGTGACCAGCAAGGTGTCATCGTTTACAAAGGTCATTGCCCAGGGCTCGTCAAATGTCTTGATCGACTGGACTTCGAAGCGCGTGTCTTTAGGCACTGCGTTGGTGGGATCTGCCTTCGCCGGTGGCGTAGTCGCCTCGGATGCTGAACTGGCGGAGCTTGATGCATCTGAGCAGGCAGTTTGCAGCATCAGGCACGCGGCCAAGACAAGACGACACCTCGTTGGACCGTGAGCGGGACTGCCAGCTGACGCCTGGGGGCGTAAAAACGGAGAGATAGTCATCGGGGCGCCTCAGTGAGTTCCAAGGCTCTATGGTACGCGACCGAGCTGGCCGCAGATGTTACTAACCTTCCGGCGTGAGCCCTGGGTCAGCAACTCTACTGCGACAGAAGACGAGCCTGGAAATCGTTCCACTTGTTCAGGCGACCATTTGCACTGAACTTCTGGGACCAGCCGTTATTGTCATACAGCCACAGATTATCATCACTGAAACTGTAGAAGGGCACCAGATCGAGACGTTGGGAAGCTGTCGCCAGTTCCGGACGGAGGTTATCCAGATAATAGGTTTCGCCGCTGTCTGCCGGGAGGTAACTCAATACCATGTGCGCTTCATTCATTTCCAATGAGCGTACATAGGTCAACCTGAGCCTGTCGGCTGGGACCCCAGCTGCTCTCAGGATGAGATATTTGGTCAGGGAGAAGTCTTCGCAGTCCCCGCCCTTATTAAGGAAGAACTCCGAGGGTGTTGCCCAGTAGTCTTCCTGCCCCCACTGTTGTTCATCGCGAATGTAGCTGAATTGATTGAGCTCGTCATTGACGAGTGCAACCTGTTCAAATTCTGACTTACCGGCCAGCTCGCTTACCCAGGACGGCAATGCCTGAAACGATGCCTCATGAGACACGTCAGATGGAGCAGGGGCCAGATCCGCCTGTACAGCGCCGGTGAGAAGAACAGATGTCAGGATGAAAATTCTGGGCACGCAAAAAACCTGTAAGAATTATAAATCGACTAAACGAAGTATAATTATTACAAGCGAAGCTTCCAGAAGCATGACGTTACGAATTGCATCGCCTTGTTTCTGAAGCGTAAGTCACCGTCCGTGGGGTCGCTCCCTCGACCTATCCTTTTCCGCTAATCCTTCAATTCATTATCGGAGCAGATTCAGATTACTGACTGTCTGGCTCTCGTGCTTCGTCTAACTTGTACTGGTCTTGCTGTGCGCCGGCATCCATACCAGAATCCTGGTCCATGCTCTGCGCTGGCTGCTGACCGGCGGCTGTAGATTCGCCTGATCCAAGCATCATTTCATTGCGACCAATTTCGCCGTCACCGTTGACATCAAGCTGGCTGAACTGACTTTCTACCTGTGGATTCTCACGGGCTTCGTCTTTGGAAATCTTACCGTCGCCATCCTGATCGAGCTTGTTGAAGCTCTGTTCCAGTGACTGCGCGCTAGACTGTTGCTCCATGCGCTCTGCTCTCGACTCGCCGTCCATATTGGACTTCATGTCGCCGGCTATTGCACCGGTTGAAAGGGCAGTCGCTGCGGCAAATATCATTAGCTTTTTCATAGACTCATTCCTTTTGTATTTGTAAGGCATGGACTTGATGGCTGCAGATCCTGCTCTCTCGAGCAGGTCATGTCCGCAGTCTTTACGTGCCAGGATAATATCCATGAATCATGCCAACCTGATCCGAAGGCAGGCTATACCGCTTGTCCCGTCCAAATCGTCGTGATAAAAGCCGCCAAATAGTGTCGATGGCGTAGAAGAAACTACGAATTCTGGCAAATTTTGCAAAAGCTTTGGGTAATCCTTGTTCTTTTCCTCAGTCTCGGCATTCTGCATGGGTCTATACTCTGTGAACAAATTTAACAATAACGGGGGATCTGCTCTAAGTTTCGCCCCCCGCGCCTGATCTGGAAGGACCCTTTGTCACCACCCTCTGCCCTACACAGATTGACTCTGCTGTTTCTACTGTGTCTGCTTAGCGCCGCCGCCAAGGCCTCGGCGCCCGACTTGCTGCAGTCGGCAAGTAACAACAACATCAATGGACTCGACGAGGCTGGCCTCGACCTGCATTTTGAATATTACGCTGATACAGAACGTGCCTACCCTGCCGATCGTGTTGCAGACCTGCTTGCCCGAGGCGAAGCCGGTGGTGAGCAAGGCCTGGTCAATATTATCTGGGAGCCAGTCGACGTGAGCGAGAACAGTGGCGTCAACGCCGGCTACACGCTCACGCCACAGTGGTACCGCTTCAGAATCAGCAATCCTGGTGACTCGCTTGAGCACGGTATCGTGCAGGTCGCCTATGCCTGGCTAGATGAAGTCGACTTTATCGATATACGTGGTGATAAAGGATCAGGGCATCTGAGCACGGGCCGGAGAAAGCCCTTTTCGAGCCGCTGGATCGATCATCCACATTTCCTGTATCCGGTCACGCTTGCCCCAGGTGAAAGTACTACCGTTTATCTTCGGGTCGCCACCCGAGGCGCCTTGCAGTTCGCCCTGAAGCTTTGGGAGCCAGAGGCATTTTTTCAACAGACCGTCACTGAAGCGAAGGTACATTTCTTTTATTTCGGCGCCCTTGCCTTCATGATCACGATCACGCTCGCGTATGCACTGCTGCTGCGAGAGAAGGTCTATCTCTACTATGCCTTGACCACCTTCGGCTTCCTGACCTTTTTCATGAGCATCCGAGGCTTCACCTTCCAGCACATTCTATCTGAGTCACCCTACTTGAATGGGTTACTATTGCTGGTCTCAATGCCCTTTCTCGCGATATTTGCCGCGCAATTCTCCAGAACATTCCTCGATACCCGGGCCCACAGCAGACGTCTGGACCTGGCGCTCCGCATCGTGATCGGGCTGGCCGTTCTGGACTTGGTCGGTGCGTTCATTCTGTCGTATCAAATCAGTATACTGCTGTCGACATTCCTTGCCGCGCCACTGTTTCTGATGCTTTTCATCGCCGGGCCTATTCGCTGGGCGCAGGGGTCCCGGCCCGCCATTATCTACACGCTCGGCTGGTCCCTCCTATCCATAGGGCTTGTCACGACCACCTTGCACAAGCATGGGGTCATCCCCAACACCTTCATGGCCACCTACGCACTGCAAATCGGCTCGGGCATTGAAACGCTGATCCTTACACTGGTTCTGGCCGCACGCGTTTACCGTGAGCGGGAAGACAAGATCGTTGCGCAGAACAAGTTGCTCACGGAAGAAAAGCAGCGGCGTGAGGCCCAGCAGCAGTTGATCCATCATGCGATTCACGATCCGGTTACCGGCTTGCCAAATCGCGAACGCCTGGTGATGCGACTGAGCGAGTTGGCACAGGCGCCCGAAAACACGCTCTATCACGTCGTGAGCATCGTCTTCAATCGTTATCACGATATCGTCCACACACTGGGCCAGGACAACGCAGACGAGCTGATCAACAGGGTAGCACTGGGGCTTAACCGACGGGCGCAGAGCCTGCGAGGCGCCATCGCCATCGAAGAGGGCGCGGACCGGACCTATTACGTCGCCAGCCTGGGTGCGGACACGCTGGCCATGATCGTGATTTCCGCTGAGGACCCAGCTCATCGCCAGACGTATATCGACTTTATCAACAGGACCGCTCGACCGGACAACTATCTGGGGTTCCTGCTCGAGCTCGATCCAGTTTTCGGCCTTTACAGTGTTGATAGCCGACACCTGGAGCCGGCAAAGGCTATCCGGAACTCCCGTATCGCCAAGGATGCCGCTATCCGGCTGGGTAAACGTTACGGTTTCTATTCGAGACGCTACGACCGCTATACCGAAGAGCGGCTGACCATCCTCACCGAACTCAGGCTTGCACTGGAGACCGGCGTCCTGCAGTTGTACTACCAACCAAAGGTGATTATGCGTGATGGCAGGCTGGTCACGACTGGGGTCGAAGCCCTGTTGCGCTGGGAGCACCCCGAACGCGGCATGATTGCGCCTGAAATCTTTATTCCCCTGGCCGAACAGACGGATGTAATCCATCAGCTTACACTTTGGGTGATCACCAATGCGGCGGATGATCTGACGCGCTTCCGCTTGCTACAGCGAGACCTCAGTATGGCGATCAATATTTCGCCGCGTAACCTGCTGACCAAAGGTCTCGATGCCCACCTGCAGTCGACTTTGCTTGCGCGCAGTCTAAGCTTCGAATCGATCATTCTCGAGCTGACGGAAACTTCAGTGATGGACTCCGAACGCGAAGGCCTGCTGACGCTCGATCGCCTCAGGGAGCTTGGATTTCCGCTCTCGATCGACGACTTCGGAACTGGCTATTCGTCCCTGGCGTATCTGCAGAAAATGCCGCTTAGTGAGGTCAAGATCGACAAATCACTCATCAAAGAGGTATGTACCTCGCGGAGCAGCCAGATCATCGTCAAGGCCGCTATCGACATGTCGCACAGTCTTGGGTACACAGTCGTCGCCGAGGGCATCGAGCAGCAGGCTCAGCTGGATCTTCTGATCAGCATGGGATGCGACTGCATGCAGGGCTTCTTCATTGCAACGCCGATGCCCGCCGAGCAGCTCTTCGGCTGGCTGCAGCAGGACTCAGAAAAATTGCGGCCGCTGGGGGACTGAGTGACAGCCCGCTGGCTCAGCGCGATCTGCGGTTGTCTCCTGGCGCTCGTAGGGTCTGGCACGCTGGCGGCAAAGGCCTTTGATATGCCGCCGGCCGTCGGCATCTCGCCAGGTGCGCTGCAGGTCGAATTGGGCCAATCTGCTTTTAGTCTCGAAGATCCCCCAGGTAATCTGAGCATTGGTGACCTGCTGTCAGGACAGCCTGGCGACTGGAAGCCGATCCAAACCTCAGTACCCAACTTTGGTTACACAGCTTCGGCATACTGGTTACGGCTAGCCGTCGAGAATGAGTCTGCAGCACCCAGGCGAATGTTGCTCAATATTGGCTACGCCCTGCTCGATGAGCTTGACGTCTACCTCATCGCGCCTGACGGCAGGATTATTCAAAGCTACTCTACCGGTGACTCCCACCCTTTCGACACGCGTTTCTTTCCTCATCGGGAATTCCTCTTCCCAATAGAACTCGAGCCCGTATCGACCCAGGGCATACTCATCCGTCTCGCTTCAACGTCTTCACTTCAGGCCCCATTGAGCCTCATAGACAGCAACGAATTTGCCAGACTGGACCACCAGACCTCTCTTCTGCAGGGCTTTTACTACGGCAGCATGGTGGTTATGGCGCTGTACAACCTGTTTCTTTTCGTGAGTCTGCGGCGTGCGGATTTCCTCATCTATGTCGCGTTTCTGTGCTCATTCATTGCCTTTCAATTCAGCATGAGTGGCCTGGCCTTTCAGCATCTCTGGCCACAGGCGGTGGTCTGGAACCAGATCGCCATATCGTTTTTCATGAGCCAGACGCTGATGTGGATGGCGCTCCTCGTTCGGCAGTTTCTGCGCCTGCCTGAGCGTGAACCCCTTGTAGACCGAGTCATGGTAGTGCTTGCGGGGCTCAGTGGGCTGCTCACTATCCTCAGCCTGTTCCTGCCTTATCAGAAAACGATATTCCCGCTGCTCGGGCTGGCATTAACACTGAACAGCCTCGCTTTGGTCATGGGCGTCAAACGCTCTCTTACTGGTGATCGTTCTGCACAGTTCTTTACCCTGGCCTGGTTCGTGACCCTCGTTGGCGCGCTGGTTATCGTGCTGAGCAAGGTAGAACTCATCCCCCGAACCTTCTTTACCGAACACGCACTGCAGATTGGAACACTGCTTGAGATCCTGCTGATTTCGTTCGCACTGGGTGAATATGTGAACCAGCAGAGACGCGCAAGGAGCGAAGCCGAGAAGCGGCATAGCCTGCAACTTGAAGACCAGGTCAGGGATCGGACATCCGAGCTTGAAAACACAATGTTGCTACTGGAAAACGCCAATCAGAAGCTCAAGCAACAGACCTATATCGATGAGCTGACTGGCCTGCATAACAGACGTTATTTCAATCAGCGCCTTGAGCAGGATTTCAACCAGGCCTCCCGCTCACATTCGCCAATCTCCCTCATCATGATCGACGTCGACCATTTCAAGATGGTCAACGATACCCATGGCCATCAAATCGGGGATCTGTGCCTACGACAAGTGGCCGGCGTGATGGGTAGCTTTCCGAAGCGGGCATCCGATGTCTTCGCGCGCTACGGGGGGGAAGAGTTTATCGTGGTGCTGCCGGGCACCGACCAGACCGCGGCGATGATGATTGCAGAAAAGATGCGTGCTCACGTCGCCGCAGCACCACTGGGATATAAAAATCAGAGGACTGGCCAGAGAGAATCGGTCGCGCTAACTATCAGCGCCGGCGTGGCCTGCCTCGTGCCTACTGCGGAGCAGCTCGTAGACGAACTGCTCCGACAGGCAGATGAGGCCCTTTATCACGCCAAGGTTTCAGGGCGGAACCAGGTCGTTAGCCATGCGTCCATCAGGCCGCTCTGATTTTTCGAAATTTGCTTGTTGTCGTACCACTATTGTTACCGTAATCCGCCATATCCAAATGGACGGCTTCAAGCAGGTGGGCAGGCAACTCCGGCTCTGCAGAGCGGACACATCGCCAGGTTGGCATGTCGGGCTCCCCACCGGGATCCTCCCGGAAACCGCGTCCTGCTTCGAGTATCGTCGATGCAAACAGGTTCACCGCCTCCTGTTCACGCGCAACGTCATAAGACAAGCCGTTGCAAACCGCGTCACACTGGAACCTGCGACTCATCTCATTCGCTGAGCGCAGATAGGTGGAGTGGAGCGCACTCAGTACACCTTCGTCCACGACGGCACCTTCGGCTGAAATCTGCTTAAGAAGTGTACTGGCGATATCCTTGACCATTTTGACCAGCCCACCTTCTGCATCGTCCCCCAGTGGCTGGTGTTTGTGATCATAACGATCGGCGATATCTACTTGGCAGATTTGATTAGTGGAGTAACGATGGTAGATATCGCATAGCAAGCCGATTTCCAGACCCCAGTCCGATGGTAGCCGGGTATCGGGCACTGCAGACGCCATCATTGCAAATTCGCCGGATAGCGCATACCGGAAGCTATCGAGATAATCGAGCACTGCAGAGGGACCCAATAGCTGGCGCAGTGATCTCAACAGAGGGCTCAGCAACAGCCGACAGACTCGGCCGTTCAGCTTGCTGTCGGCATAACGGGCATAGTAGCCTTTGGCGAAAACGAAATCGCACTCTGGATGAACCAGTGGATACACCAGCTTCGAGAGCATTGAACTCTGATAGGTCAGGATATCGCAGTCGTGTAGGGCCACGACCTCGCCTACACCGGAACCCTGCTGAACGCCCAGGCAATACCAGACATTGCGGCCTTTACCCTCTTTGAGAGGTGCCAGTGATCGATCTGCAAGGGCCTGGTGAATTTCGCGCAGACGAGGACCGTCGTTCCACAGCACGTGTAGACGCTGCGGCAAAACACGGAACACCTCGAGCGCGTGCCTGTATTCGGCTTCGGTTGCCCTGTCCAGACCGATGATGATTTCGCTGACGAATTCGACGCGTGACAGCTCGTCGAGAATTCGCGGCATGGCGGCGGTTTCGAGCTCGGAGTACAGGCAAGGCAATATCAGTGATACTGGCCGATGGCGGGCATGCTCGACGAGTTCGGCCGACATGGTGGAAACACGGTCGGCCTGTTCGCTCGTATCCTGATCCAGGGAATGGATCGTTGTTATCGGCCCGGTTTGATAGAAGTCCGTCATGTAATCTCTCCGTAGTCGGCATACAGAAATTGGTACTACAGGTTGCCGAGGTTTCCCCATGCATAGCAAAGAGCGTTCCCAAACGCTGATCTACCGCAATTACGGCATGCCAGCCGTCGATTCAGGCGGAATCAGCTTCGGAAGTAGTATCTCATAGACCTGTTTCAAGCCCGATTTTGCAAGGCTTGCGTAAGCTTTACGCTGCCGGCATCTGGCGGGCAGTGAATTCCAATGCTCGATATCGGGCAACAGACTGAACGGAGCTCAGTTATGGCAGACGCAATCAACAAACTCGTTTCGACCCCGCTTCGTGCTGCAAAGTGGCTGCGTTCCCGGCTGGTCTTGAGCGGAGACATTGACGTTTCAGACCGCCATGTTTTGATCATTGGCGGTAATTTCGGTGGACTGGCGGCAGCTCTGGCTCTGCAGAACGTCTGTAGAGTCACCGTGGTGGATCCGCGACCGGACTTCGAATGGACGCCGCATATTCACGATATTCTCTCCGGTCTCAAGCTCAAGGATCACCTGTCATTCGACCGTGCCCGGCTTTTCCAGCGTCTTGGCCATGAATTCATCCAGACCTCAGTCGAGGCCTTGGACCCGATCGGCCGCCGCGTAACGCTCGGAAATGATCGCGAACTGCGCTACGATGCCTGCATCGTCGCCTGCGGTGGTGTGCAGAGACCAAACGTCGTGCCAGGCGGTCAGCAGCACACGACTGGCTTCAGACATGCCGATCAGGCTGAGCTAATCGAGCACCAGTTAACGGCGCTTGCTGACAAACAGAAAGCTGTCACAGTCACAATCATAGGTGGCGGCCTCTCTGGCGTGGAAGCAATGGGTTCCCTGCTGCGGAACAAGCGTTTCGGGGGCAAGCTGAACCTGCATATCGTCGACGCGCAAGACCTGCTGCCAGCCTTCCCGGATGAGCTCACCAAGGATGTACGCAAGCAGCTCAAAAAGAAGAAAGTGACCTTTCACACTGGTCCAAAATACGCCGTAAAGCGCGTGACCCGGAGCAGCGTCGAACTGCTGGACGGTCAGGTACTGCAATCCGATGTCACAATCTGGACAGCCGGCATTCAGCGGCAGGGACTGATCAGTCAGCTGTGTGACGAAAAAAACCTCCACCTCAAGGCAGCGGACGATGGCATTGGCCTGGTGGTCGACAATGCCCTGAATCCAGTGCTGGACAAACCGCAGTACGGCTACGCTGATGCCTGGCGGGAAACGCTGTTCTTCGCGGGTGACTGCGCCAGCATAGTGGACCAGAAGCTGGACAAGCAGGCCTACCATGCGCTCGATATGGGGGAGCATGCAGCGGAGAATGCTATTCGCTATTTCAAGGCTGACAAACCCAACAATTTCACCAATGCCAACAAGCCGGTTCTGATTGCATTGGGTGATCTTGAACATTATTTCGCATGGAACGGGCTGATAGCAGCTGGTAGTGTTTTCGAAGCGATGAAGGAGAGTGTTTTCCAGGTTTACATGGCTCGCTACTCCCTGGTGCTGGAGCTGAAAGACGCCTCACTATCGACCTGGCGGCGAAGCACACGCGCACTGACGCGACAGCTGCTGCCGGGGATGCTGCCGAGTGGCTTCTGGCAGACGGCCGAGAGCCTGTTTCCCAATCCGATCGTCGCCCTGCCCAGGGCAGCCCTGAGGCGCTTCATATTCGGCCAGCGCATTATTCATTATGCTAACCCCTTCACCGAGTCTGCTGATCAGACCTAGGGAGGCTTCCAGAGGATCTGTTGTGCTGAAGCGAGATCTCGCGCCATTTTATTATTACGATCACTACCGAGAGATGCTGCTGTTCATACGGCAGCATTACACGCATGTACTGCGTCAATCCGACGTGGATTTCATCGATCGATTCATGGCTCTCCCCCGCGATCCGGCCGCACTGTTTGTCAGAGTCTGCAATCGCAAGGGCTGCCATTTCCGGCTCAGCAAACTCCGATACGAAGAGCTGGAAGATATCGAATCGCTACTGGCGCTATTGCTCAGCGAAGGCTTCGTGACAAAGGCCGGTCCCCACGATCTGCCCAGGCTGCTGCTGACACTGACGAGGGACGAGCTGGTCGAGTTTCTCGATAGTGTCTCGACAATCACCTCGGCGCCCTGGAAACGAAGCTGGCCCAAACAGCGCCTATTGACGATTGCGCTCGAGCAGGCCACCGCTGACGATGAGACCCGGATTCCCGCCCTGCAAAGTTATAGCTGTGAATTCATCGTTCAGCAGTTCGAGGAAACGATCGCGTTCATACTCTTTCTCTATTTTGGCCGACTGGAAGATAACCTGGGGCGCTTTGCCATGCGCGACCTGGGTCTACTGCGCACAAGCAGTTTCGAGGCCGGCTATACCGCGCGTTTCGATACCGCGGCAGATGCCTGGTACTCATTTGAGCTCGCCCAGCTGGCGCAGCAGCTCAAGGGTCTCGCCTCCATGACACCAGCCGAGTCGGCTGCGACGGCGACATGGCTCATTGCCCAGCCGCAGCCCCTGACGGAACTTGGCACGACACTCTATGACAAGTGTGTTTTTCGATTGGCGGCTCGGCTGGAAACCACGGACCAGCTCACGCTGGCGGCGGAGCTCTATCAGAGCAGTGAACACGCAACCGCCACTGAGAAGGCCATTCGACTCTGGCACCGGCTGGACGAGCAACGCGCCCGGGATTTGATCAGCCGTATTTTTGAGACGCCCACCAGCGACGATGCCTATTTGTTCGCGCTCGATTTTCAGGCGAGAAAGTACGGCAATGAGCTCTTGCCGACTGATGCTCGATACACAGCAGATCAGTTGGGACTGCAGTCGGCCAACGGTGGAAAGCGAACATCGATACTAACCGACATGCTTCGGGCCGCCGGCGTGAGCAGGCTCGATGAAGCTTTCCGCCATGAGCCGGAAGCAGCGCTTGCGCGGCAATGGCGGAAGCCGGGGCGTCTGGTGGTTCATACCGAGAACCGGATATGGCGCAGTCTGTTCGCACTCACCTTTTGGCCGCAACTGTACGAGAGTGAGGCCAGCCGCTTCTCATCTGATTTCCAGCACCAGCCGGCAGGTTTGTCGGATGGCTCGTTTTACCACGCCCAGCGCGAACGTATTGAAGCCGTGCTGGCTTTTGACCGCGAGCAGCTGAAGACGCATGTACTGAAGACCCTGAGCCGATGCTACGGGCGCCCAAACAGCTTTACGGGATGGACGAGCAGCATGGCTGAGCAGCTCTGCCGCTTCGTGGAACTCGCGCCTATGGCTGGCCTGCGTGCGATATTACGGGATATGGTCAGGCAGTATGATGGCTGTAAGTCAGGCTATCCCGATCTGATGATCATCGATTCAGATGGCCTGAGATTCGTGGAAGTGAAAGCAGAGGGTGATCAACTTCGACGCCGCCAGATGATGCAACTACTGAAACTTCGCGAAGCCGGTTTCCAGGTGTCGGTTCAGCGGGTCGAATGGGTTGTTGATCCGGATCAGCCGTACGTGGTGGTGGATGTGGAAACCACAGGTGGCAACTCGGACTATGGTCGGCTGACAGAGATTGGTGCTGTGATACTCCAGCGAGAAGAGATCATCGGTCGATGGCAGACGCTGATCAACCCTGGACGACGAATACCAGCTAACATCACCGCACTTACCGGCATAACGAACGAGATGGTGGCATCCGCACCGCCCTTCGAAGCCGTTGCGGATGATTTACGCGGATTTCTGGGCGACTCCATTTTTGTGGCCCACAACGTACGCTTCGATTATGGCTTCATTCAGCAGTCGTATCGCCGTATGGAGCAGTCCATTCGAATGCCGCAGCTGTGTACCTGTGCCATGATGAAAAAGCTGAAACCGGGCCTGGATTCGTATAGCCTGAAAAATCTCACAGCATACTTTGGCATTACGATGACCCAGCATCATCGCGCGATGAGTGATGCCGAAGCTGCTGCTGGACTTCTCAAGCTGATCAATAGAGCTCGCCTTGCCGGAACCAATCCGTTCAACTCACCTCAGGATAGCAACAATGCCTTTAATGACCCTGCTTAGCCGTACCCCTGCTCCACTCACACTGTTGACACTGCCGCTCATCCTCAGCCTCACCGCATGCGCCGGCAGCCAGTTTCGTCCCGAACAGGCGGCACAGGCAGGTGCGGCTGTGGTCCAGGCCGCGACCCTCGATCGGGAGACAGTCATGGCGGCGGCCAGTGAAGCAGCCCAGCAGATGGACAAGCAGAACAAGGTGGCGCCAGAGGGATCCAAGTACGCACAACGACTTCAGAAACTCATCCCCAGGACTGGTGCAGATACCAGCAAATACAACTTCAAGGTGTACATGAGCGACGAGATAAATGCCTTCGCGATGGCTGACGGCACTGTGCGAGTGTACTCAAAGCTGATGGATCTCATGCCGGATGATCAGATTCTCGCAGTACTCCAACACGAGATAGGACACGTCGAACTGAGGCACAGCTATAAGCAGCTGCGTGAGCAGCTTTACACTAATGCAGCGTTCTCGGCAGTTGCCTCTGCAGGCGGGACGATAGGCCAACTGAGCCAGTCAGAGCTGGGCAAGCTTGCGGCCACTTACGCTAACGCGAGATATTCACAATCTGACGAGCTCGAGTCGGACAGCTACGCGGTGAAGGCACTCCACAAGACTGGACAGCCTCCACAATCGATGAAGGCCGCCATTCAGACGCTTCAATCTGTAAGCGGCGAAGGCCCTCAGGGTCTCGCCGCATTTTTGAGTTCACACCCGACTAGCGATCGCCGTATCGAAAATATCGACACAACGATCAAATCGGTGAAATGAACTACTTGATGAGGCGCTTCGCTTCTTCTACCCAGGCTGGGTAAGACTTGATCTTCGCGAACTGGGCCAACTTTCGCTTTTCCTCGTCCGTGGGCTCAGCAATCTGCCGATAGTTGTAGATGCCAGCGGCGTGCAGCTTTCGAACCAATGCCGGTCCAACCTGTGGCAGGCGCTGAAGATCGTCATGCTCGCCACTGGCCGATGTAGTTCGCGTACCTGCCGGCTTGTTGATAGCCTGATCGATGGCTGAGTTGATGGCATCGGCGTAGGCAGACTGCTCCCGCGTGGTCAGATCAGCCTTGGTATCATCTGTTCTGGTCCAGTTACGACGTAGCGTATCGTAGTTCTGACTCGCCACCCTGAAGGCGCGGTCCAGGGTGCTTTCGCACACTGACGCGATGCCTTTTACAGTAGACAGGGGGTGCCTGATGCGCTGAATTGGCTGCTTGAGGGACTCCTGAAAAAACTGCAGTGTCGGCTCAGTGATATAGTTGCCCTGACTCTTCAGCTCACCCACCAGGTCATTCACTCTGTGAGTGACCGTCTCAAGTTCTTTCTGACCGCTCTGCACTGCCTCATTCAGATAGGCTCTGGTCGAGAGCGCATACTGTTCTGCAAGATGACTAGCCTTGTTACCCGCTCGAGTGACTGTATTCATATACTTCTCCATGTCTCATGTTTTCAATTGATGAGAACATTACGAAGGGCGCAGCGACTTTGTTCAGACCGACGCAAAAAGATGTTCGGCAATAGCGCTAGCCAGCGCACTACGACCGGGATCTGCTGCGCGTCTACGATTGTCCGGAGCCAGTTCACTCCAGTTTGCATTGGCTCTCATCTGCCGTAACCAGCTGTTCCAAGCCTTGGGGAGATCGCTTGCATCGACCGATGTCATCTGCATCTGTACCTGCATGGCGTGGCCGCGTGAGCCCAGGTCGGTCAAAAGCTGCAGTTGTCGGAGCCACAACAGGCGCAGCGTGGGCTCGTCTACACACAGGGTCCGCTTGCCCGTGACCGCGGCCTGCAGGTCCCGACCATATCTGGCGCCAGTCGAGAATAGGGCACCGGCAAGGGCACCAGTTGCAGCGGCGGCACCCAGCGATATAAAGCCCGTCAGTCCATCAAGAACAGCACCCACAGCGGCGCCCTTGGCTGCACCACTACTCGCCTCTACACCGAAGGTCCTCAGCGTATTCACGTCGAAGAGGTCGAGCTTCCAACTGCCATCCTGTACAGGCAGAAAGGCTTCGCGGACATCGTCGGGTGCAAAGCGATGAAGCTTGATGATCTGTCGCGTACAGACCTGCTCTGCCTGTCGCGTGAGGTCCTGCAGCGCTATCACCTCATTCTTTTCAATTTCGGGCAGGGTCGCCGTGGCGGCACTGAGCGTTTTCCGGTAGCTGCCTACGTTGATGATCAACTCAGCCACGGCTGCTGCAGATGCTCGCCTGATCTGCAGCGCCTGGGCATGCCGCTCGTCGATGAGCTGCTGCACCCTGTCGTACTGCTCACCAAGCAAAGACTGTATCTTCTGAAACAGGCGCTTCTCGTCTTCAAGCCGAAACACGACCGTGTCGTACTGCACCTGTGCATGGAAGTTCAGCTGACCGAGATATTCACGCCACTGCATGCTGTGGTTGGGAAACTGGTGAATGAAGTTGAGCACCGGAATCACGGCCTTGCCGGCAAGACTGAGCACGTAGAGCTCATCTCTATACTTGCCGACGAGCGGCTCGCGAACATCGATGACATAAAACAGTAAATCGCTCGCCAGTAACTGACGGACGACCTTGAGTTCCTGATCGAGTTCGGCAAACTCGTCGGCGTGAGCTATGAATTGTCTCAAGCGGGTCTGGCCGGTGTCGTCCCGACCTGCGGGCAAGCTCTCCAGCGCGCTACGCAGTCCGATCGAGTCCTCCAGACCAGGCGTATCATGCAGTTCGATCACCGCCTGATCGCGGCACAATATGCTAGCGGCTTCAACGTGTCGGGTCGTACCTGGATGATTGGACACTTCGCCGAAGCGGCTGTCGCGCAACAGGGTGCGCATCAGCGAGGTCTTGCCGACATTGGTATGGCCGACTATGGCAATACGGATCGGCGCCTGTGCTGAAGGTCGAGGGCTCGTGTTTTCAGTCGGCATGTCGATCATCTTCCTCAACTGGAGAGGCGGCGGTGAAGCCCGGCGCGCGGATTGGCAGCTGAATGATGTCATCCAGCGATATACCAACGGCTGCCGCGAGGCGATACCAGTCTTCGAGGCGATTGTGATCGGCGGGACGGTCGTCTGGCGTTAGCAGCCCAAGATGCACCCGCCCCCTGTAATTGCGCTTCAAGGCGCCGACGATCCGGCGGACACCGCGGTCCGGCACGGTCGCCAGATGCGAGCAAAGCACGAGGTGGGGACAGCTCGAGGCTGCTGCTGCAGCCGTAACCACGGCTTCGGATTTTGCATCGTCGATACATCCGAGGTCATGTTGTGGATTCAGATCGCGGAGAGGCCAAGGCAACTGCGGATCGAGATAAATGGCTGCGATATCGTAGCGTTCTGGCAGCTTGGCGGACGCTGACGGGCTGCTGCTCACCTCGTCATGCGAGCGGCCAGCATGATCAGGATCGATGATGCCGCCGCGGCGATATCCGGTCAGCAGATGCTGGCGAAGGCCAACATAATACGGGCTCGCCAGGTCCAATGAGACCTTTCGCATGGCTGTAGCGCGTCCAACCAGGCTTATGGCAAGCAAGACCACTCGAGGAATTACACCCCAGAGCACCAGACTGGTCATGAGAAGATTCGACCAGAGCACCCGGGCAATGCTCGCTGTTTCGGAGCTGGTTTCCACACCGGTCCGACTGATCTGAACCAGCTGGGCATCCGGCACCGTTATGCCCAGTAGTTGAGGCACTTGCCCGAGCAGTGCGCTCATCTGCTCGAAGGTCTCACTCGACAACACTGTTGTGGCCCAGACGAAATCGTACTGCCGTAACGACAATAGAAGGAGCGTCATACCGAAGCCGCCGATCAGGTAAGCGGTCCAGACTGCATGGCTTAGCAGGCTGAAGTTCCAGAAGCCCAAACCAGCTTTGGTCTGCAGGCGTGCCCATACCGCAGCAACTGTCGTCATGGAGAGAGCCGGTTGCACAGAACCAGCCTGTTCATGGTCTCTTGCTGCAGTATCTGGGGCGAGAACTCGGGCGAGTTTCTGGACCAGCCACAGGCCGGCACTTTGCAACATGGGCACCTTTACCGTGGACTGGCGAAAGGGCCTGCTCAGGAATGCCAGTAACCAGAACAGCAGTGCAGCCAGATGGACGCCGAGCAGGACAACAAGTAACCAGAAGAAATTAACCGTCTGTTGCCCTGGATCGAAGCCTTGTGCAGCAGCGAGGGCACCAAGCAGGGCGAAGACCACGCACAGCACCCACAGGCTTTGTACCGCAGCCCTGTCGACCCTGGCATGCAGACTATCCAGCCGCAATAGCGCAACCAGCCAGCTCGCCCTCCCTTGCGCAAGGTCCTCGAACCCTGATGACGAGTTACCCGGGCCGCTGTCTGACAAGGCGCCCGCCTCGGCTTCCGCCACCAGCGCAGACGTCACAAGCTCAGGCTGCTGCTCAAGATGACGAACAAACTCGAGTCGGTATTCCGGATGCCGCAAACTCGGGCTTATCGGTTGAATACTGTGTACGCCATTACCGCTGCTCACTTGACGCTCAGGCCCCTTCTTCCAGAGAAGGGCCCGGGATATTTTCCTTGAAGTGCTGCCGGTTCAGTTTGGCTACCACCTCATCATAGTATCGGCTGACGTCGCTCTGGAACTCCTTGAGCATCACCAAACGCTCCTTGTCCCGCTCCAGGTCGATCATCACCTCGAGCAAATGGTACTGTTGCGTGAGCGCGTTCGACAGACTCAGCAGATAGGTCCGCTCGAAGTTATCTTTGGTGCGCCCGAAAAAAGGCGAGTAAGACAATAGTCTGTCCGACTTTGCCGAGTTCAGGCTACGTTTGCTGATCTCGGGATAGCCCGTGTTGGCCAAGTCATACCCCGGCGGCTCTTTCGCAAGCGCTTCGAGATACTCGGCCATGCTCGCTTCATCCGTAGCCAACTCGCTTACCAGCTCACCAAAACCATCCGTTGATTGCTTGAAGTTGAGTATGGTGTCAGAGCTCTTGAGCGTGGACGTCAGTTCGTAAAGCTGGGCGTAGCCGTTTTCAAGGACAGCTTTCCCGCTCTCCTCTCCAGAAGGCGAGCGCTCCTGACAGCCGGACAACCATACCGCGACCAGCAACGTCAGGACGACACGGCCTGTCACGAACGTACCGGCAAGATAGTTTGCAGCCATTTCGAAATTTCCTCGATCTGCCTCGGATGAACGCTATGGCCCACCGGATAGGTTTTGTAGCTGACCTGCAGGCCGAGATCACACAGGATCTTGCAGGCACTGCGCCCCAGCGACTCACTGACGATGTTATCGGCCTGTCCGTGCATGATCATGACGGGCATATGCTGGCACTTATCCTTCAGCCGGCGCCATTGTGCATCCTGCTGAGTGGCGAAATAACTGGACAACACCAGGAGACCCGCAAAGACTCGTTCATCGGATGCGGCGAGTTCATAGGCTACGGCGCCACCCTGCGAGAATCCCGCAATCACGATTCGCTCCGGTGGAATGCCGCGTGTCACTTCACGATCCACGAAAGCCGCAATCTGTTCAGCTGAGGCACGAAGCTGACCGGCATCTATTGTCCGATCGATATCGATGGACGTTATGTCATACCAGGCCGGCATGACGTAGTTCCGGTTGATGGTGACGGGGATGGCTGGCGCATGAGGGAATATGAATCGTATAGCCGCATTCGGCGGCAGTTTGAGCTCGGACACAATGGGTCCGAAATCGTTGCCATCAGCCCCGAGTCCGTGCAGCAGGATAACTGCTGCGTCAGGCTGCGGGCTGGTTTCGATTTCCAACGCTGGTAACATGTTCAATCCTTATAAGACCAATGTTCTGTTTACGAAGCAAACGAGGCGCAGACCACACGATGCTGACTACCCCGCCCTTCCATAACAGGTTTACCGAAGAACTCGGTGGCGCCACGCTGGATATGCGCAAGCCCCAGCAGGTCACCGATGCTTTTTACGTACCCTGCCTGCCGGAAAAGGTGCCTCAGCCACGCCTGCTCGCCTGGTCAGACGACGCGGCGAGAGAGGCGGGACTACCTTCGCTCGGCGACGATGCAGACCTGAGGCAGAAGTTGGCGGAAATATTTACCGGCAATGAATCCTTGTCAGGCATGAACCCTGTCGCGACCGTGTATGGTGGACACCAGTTTGGCCACTGGGCCGGGCAGCTCGGCGATGGCAGAGCAATCCTGCTTGGTGAAACCGCAGGAATCGAGCTCCAGCTAAAGGGTAGCGGAAGAACCCCATTCAGTCGCGGTTCCGATGGCCGGGCTGTGCTGCGCTCCTCAGTCAGGGAGTATGTTTGCAGTGAGGCCATGCATCATCTGGGCGTGCCCGGCACTCGTGCATTGTCGCTCTGCACCACCGGTGCGGAGGTCGTCCGCGACATGTTTTACGATGGCCACCCGCGCAGTGAAACAGGCGCCATCGTGTGCAGGACCGCGCCAAGCTTCATCCGTTTCGGTCACTTCGAAATTTTTGCGGCCCGCCGGCAGACGGAGCGCCTGAGGCAGCTCGCCGACTTCACTATTCGACACTACTTCCCGGAGATTCACGCCGCCAGGGATCCCCACGACACCAAAGCGACCTACCTGCAGTGGTTCTCCGCCGTCTGCCACCTGACGATGGATATGATCGTGGCATGGATGCGAGTGGGCTTTATTCACGGCGTCATGAACACAGATAACATGTCCATCCTTGGCCTCACCATCGATTACGGACCATTCGGCTGGCAGGAAGATTTCAATCCTGTCTTCACACCGAATACCTCTGACCGGGAGGCGCGCTACTGTTTCGGCAATCAACCGGGCATTGCCCGCTGGAATCTTGCCTGCTTCGCTAATGCCTTGTACCCATTGATTGAGGACGTTCCCGCCCTCACGTCAACTATTGAGGCGGCTGAGCAATACCTGGCGAAGGCGATACAAACCATGCGACTGGGCAAGCTTGGCTTCGACGATGCCAGTGACCTGCTGGAACGCTCGGATGCAACTGCGCTTACGACAGATCTGGACCGGCTGATGCAGACATCGAAAATAGATTTTACACTATTTTTCAATATGTTGGCAGATGAAGATGTACTGGACGGCACATTGCTCGATACTGGCGCCGAAGGAGCTTTAGGTGAGCGCCTGTCGTCGGTTGCCTATGAGAAGCTGGGGGATGACGATTTAGGGCAATGGTCAAATTGGTTCGCTGCTTACAAGCGACTCCATGCCTATCACGCGAAGGTAAGGAATAGACCGCAAGCGGTTAGCGAAAGGCATCAGATAGAAACGCTATGCGCCAATAACCCTGTGTTTATCCCTCGCAATTATTTATTAGTGAGAGCCTTTGAGGCACTTGATGAAGGCGATTCGAAGATGCTTGATGACCTGATGTGTGCAAGCCGTGCTCCCTACAAGAGACTCACGGCTATTGACGTATACGGGAAGCGACCTGACTGGGCCGAAAGCTACCCGGGTGCTGCTGCACTTTCCTGCAGCTCATGACAGCTTCAGAGGGACGACACCACAGCAAATTGCTGCCTGACCGTCCTCTCATGCGGTCTGAAGCATCGGTGCACTGTAGCTGGACTTCGGTTTGGCTGAACCCTGGTCCATCACCGGTGCGCTGGCCTGCCCACTGATGCCGAAGCTCAACGCGATCACTATGCGGCCTTCCTCCAACGCTTGGCGATAAGGCTTGGACTCATTGACCGACATGCCAGATGCCTGGAAGTAATCATCATGACCGCTAGTGACGCATCGAAATGATGAGTTCACCTTCGCGCAGTCCTTATGGGCTTTTAGACGCCGAAGCAGCGTGATCTGGTTGGGCGAAATTCCAACACCGGTCAGACTGTTGACGATTTTGTCTGCTACGTCATCACACGTTGCCACGCTATAGAGCATCTTTGCCATCACTGCTTCTCCAACTCGCTATGTAGTTTCAATACGTTTTCGCCGTCATCAGTCTCGATATAGTAGGCAAGATTTTCCTTGCTGCCATGCCGCGTTATCTCGCTGCCAGCTATTTTCCTGCTTACCGTTTCTTCGAAACTGCTTTTGACTTTTCCAGCGCCCTTGCCCTGACCCCACCGCCATTCGACAGTGGCGCCCTGTTGATATTTTGTGGTCACGATCCAATTCCCCATATCTGCCGTAGCTATCAATGTAATGTCGCAATCGCCAAATGAAGGCCAGTGGGACCGACTGCTAGGTCGGGGAAGTGGGATAGCATCCGTGCTTACAGACTCGCGCCTGGTCCTGCTTCGCTTACACACACGGACATATATCCAATAAACAGGCCAACTTGAATATCGGATTTAAAATCAGGAACTTAACTTAAATAGCAGCTTTATCGAGCTGAGCTTGGGGCGAAACTGTGGAGTATTTTGCAGTTTCGGGTTGGAGCAGCGTGAAAGATTTACAAGCAGACGGCATCGCCGGCGGGGAAAAGGGAACGAAGGCAGTCGGCTTCATTCCTTTGGCGGGATGGGTCCCTGAATAAGCACCCATGGGGCAATGACGAGCGCCCAGAACTCAGGATTCTGGTCAGCCCAGGCTCTGGCGTCATCATCATTCGGCGCGTCCAGTTGCTTGAGCTCCTGAAGTCCTTTAACCGCAGCGGTGTCGTTCTTGACGATACTGAGCGCTGTTTCTACAAGATCAACATTGTCCGCCACACGGATCAGAGCCCCCCGCGCAAAGTGGACCTGAAGCTCGTCCCAGTGAATGAGTGCTGTCTGCTCCAGCAGCTTCGCGAGATGTGCCTGAGTGTCACTGGTCATCGAGCAACTCATCTTCCGGTGTCTCACCGATTCTTTCAGCTAAATCTTCTGGCGGCAAATTCTGCCGGATGGCAAAGCCAATCCCTTTCTTACCAGTGTCGTCCGACGCGTTATAGATGAAGAAGGTTTCCTCGCCGTTGACGATACCCAGTCCTCCGCCAAAATTGAGTACTCCGTTGGAATCCACGAAGAACTGAACCTCCGCGGTTCTTGGCGCTATATTTCCCGCTACGTCTATCTGCCGGCTCTCGCCAATCCCCTGATCATTCAGTATGAGTTCAGCGAATGCAGTTACAGCGACACCGTCGTCGACATAGGTTTCGGCCTGCCACCAGGCGCCAGCCAGTGATGCATCGCTCTTTTCAGACGAGACCCGGACGCAGATCTGCTGACTCTGCATAGCCCGTAGCCCGCCACCAGGGGCCGAATAAATCGTCTCGACGACACCTCGAGGGCGGTTGGCAAGTGCTTCATAAAACTGTCTGGAGGCGAATAACACGCTTCCGTCGACGTTGGCCGCGCCGAAGGCTGCCGCGTTACAATACTGCGGCCGCGTCTCGATACGACGCTCGAGACCGTTACCTTCACCTGCGTCGTTCGCTGGATCGATGAGATACTCATCGCCACAATCGATACGGAACGAATCTGCGATGATATCGGCGAAATGGTTTTCGTCGAGATTGGGACCCGGCGAAAGGATAGGCTGTGTAGGTTCCAGTGGATTGGCCTGTCGGGCACTGGCATCAGAAATCAGCAGCGCACCAATACCACCTACCGCGGCAGAGCCCCTGATGTAGTTGAAGGGACGCGGAGGTCGGTTCTGCTCGACCAACCCAGAGTCGTTCAGGTAAATGTATGAACCAGAGCCATCCGGATTGAAGGTGGCCTCTGAGGTCCAGACATCCGGAAACGCCATTGCTGCGCCACTCTTGTCGTAGCCGACACTATATTCGAGGCAGCGATATGGCCCCAGCGTGAGGTCGGGCTGAAATGCGTTGAAGGCCTCCGTTGTGGTGCCGTTCGGCGCCGCTCGCAGTGAAAGTGACACGCTGTTGGTGCTTGGGTCAGCCATCAGAATCATGTCGCCATTGGGCGTCCTGTCACCGACCTGCCGTTTGTTTGCTCGCTCACCCAGCCAGCGCTCAGGCGTAAAACGGTAGGTGAAGCCTCTGATAAAGCCATGAGCCTCGGTGGCTTCATTATAGGAGAACCAATCTTGATGGCCGCCGCTGGACGAGCCATTGATACCCGTTCGCATATACCTCGCACGATTGTCCACGAGAGTAAACTCGGTGGTATTGAACTGACCGGCAACCAGGCTCGGCGCGCCCTTCACGAACGGCTTTTTAGGGTCGTTTTCCAGCTCACTACAGCCGCCGAGCCCCAGGAAGGCGATTGCTGCGGCTGCGAGAGGCAGCGGACACCTTGCGAAGCCCATGGCAGCATGCGTTTTCGAAAGCGTAGAAAACCCGGGGGCGTTCGAATCTGGTCTTGTCATCAATCTTGTCTCAGCGTGGTCGGCTTACATGTACAGCGGCGGCCTGAGCCGAATGCCCTGGTCCTTGACCATCTTAACCGGACTGGCCGCTAATAAAATTGAATGAATCGGCAATATACGGTCAAGCCGCGAGGTAATCATCCAGCTCACTACAAATGCTGTCCATCAGTTGCTGCGGCACATCGACGCATTGCGGATCACACAACAGTCCGATCTGCACGAAGCCATTGTAACTCAAGAGGCTGATTCCGAGCCCTGTTTCGCCACCCTGCGGAACCCAGAACATCAATTCGTTGACGGCGCTGCCGGCTATGAAGCGCGGCTCTTTCGAGCCCGGCACGTTGGACAGCACCAAGCTGGTCTTGTTACTGAATGAATCCATCAGTGGCTGCTGCAGGACAGTGGGCAGCAAGCCGGCCGCGCCGATGACGATGTGCGACAGCATTGGCTGTACCGATCCTTTAAGCGCTCGCATATCGTGTTTCGTCTTGTACAGACGTTCGACCCTATTTCGCAGACCGACTGCCAGCGGAATGAATATCGTTCCAAACTGGTTTCCGAGCAGGTCGTCCTCATCGTCCGCCTGATGCTGTGAAGATCCGTCGTTTGCAGCCGCTAACGAAGGCGACTGAGTGGCTGGCCTGAGGTTTACCGGAACTGTAGCTCTCAGCTCGAGACTCTCTTCGACACTTTGCCGATCGGCCAGATACTTGCCAAGACCGCCAGCCACGCAAGACAGCAGAACATCGTTGACACTTGCTCCGTACTGGCGGGCGACCATCTTGAAGTCATCCAGCGGCAAGCGCGCCGACCAGAGGGCCCGCTTCCGCTCCCCCAATGGCTGGCTCATGGCTGTCTCAGGATCTCGTGGCAGCGCTGCCAATCGAGCAAATTCAGCAGCAGAATTCAGCAACTGCAGTCCACGGCCTTCAAGCGTTTCTGCCTTGAGCCAATGATAGCTCTCCGGGCTCAGCCGGAAATTCAGCTGAGTTACCCGCTCTACCCCGTGGCTCACCGCCTCAAGCCCGGCCTTGATACTTTGGGCCGTGCGCCGCCGGCGCGAACTTGCACCACCATGACTGACCTTGCCAGCTTCAGAGTCGCCTGACCCTCCCGCGGGACCGTCAGGGTCGCCATCTGTCAGCGCGGCGAATATTGATATCAGCGCCAGCCCATCGGCATAGCAATGATGGACTCTCATAATGGCGACGCTCTGGCTCCCATACCCCTGGAGCAGGATAAATTCCCAGAGCGGACGATCGGGCGACAGCGGCTGACTCTGCAGAGCACTGACAAAATGCTCGAGCTCAGATTTACCGGCATTTGGCGGCAGGCGCTCATGACGTATGTGCTTTAACAGATCGACCGTATCCACCTGTTCCCACAGGTAGACGCCGGAGTGGAGTACCGGCCGACAGCAAAACCTTCGAAGATGAGCGAAACGCTGCTCAATCAGCTGGGTAAAACGTGTCGGCTCCAGGGCGTCGGTAATCGCCATGGCAGTGATGATCATATGGTTCGTGGGCCGGTCCAGGCGTAACCAGGCGGCGTCATTACCACTTACAGGATCAATCGGAAAGTCGCTAAGCATGGCGTACTCTAACGAGAGATTCGACCACGGCGCAATCAATTGTACTGTTATTGTTCAATCGCATCAGAAAGGTCAAAGTGCGCATGTGAATTGTTCGTAAATCAGCGGTCGTTCGTACTACACTATGGCTTATCGCTTTTATGAGATCGCCATCACAAATCCGTAGGTAATTGTACGAGCACCCAAGGCCATCAACAGGCCAATAACAAGCCCAAGGAGGCGCATGAGTAGTCTCGCAGAATCGAAGAACAGGCTGCTGCGTCCTGTTTCGCCTACCTACTCCGAAATGTTCTCTGGCCGAGTGTACCAGGTAGGGGAAGGTTCGGTTGCCATTCGGAATCACAGCTCCGAGGCGCGTCATACCGTCATTGGCGTACACGGTTTTCTCGAGAACTTCTGCTATTACACCCAGTCCTACCAGGCAGCCGACACCGAGCTGATCCTACTGACATGCAGCGGCTATCATCTGCCGGTGAGTGGACCTACGGTCATGACAGCCGACTGGCAAACCGATATCGATGCCCCGGCCGGTACCATTTCGCATGATGCCGCCATTCTGATTCAGGCACTTGCCAACCTGCCGACGGCGCCCCACGTTCGCATTCATGGTCACTCACGTGGTTGTGCCGTCATCATTGAAGCGGCGAGCCTCCGCCCTGACCTCTTCATAAATGTCGAGGTTGTACTGGAAGCACCTGTGCTGCCGGAGGGCCGACTGCACCCGCTGGTCCGCCGCCTCATAAGACCAATGAATCATACGACCTGGCCGCTCCTGATCAGACTTATCACTTCCGCTCCTTCGGCATCCTATGCGCCGACGTTCTTCGGTACACTGACCAACCGCAAGCGCCAGCTCATGCCGCATATTTTTACTTCAATCAAGGAGTACATGACGCTCGTCCATAACATCGAGGACTTGCGGGACTGGATGATGAATCGTGACTGCTCCGCCTACGACAATGTGCCCAATGGCACCATACTGATTCCCCGGGTGGACCGTGTCCTCGACCGCGCCGCCATGCTGAGAAGTGCAAGGAAATCGCACAATGCGATCAGCATCGTGGAGACCGATGCCAGCAGTCATTTCATCACACTTGACTGCGGATCATGGATCCCGAGACTCCCTTCCAGACTGGTCCACGCCACGCCAATTCGGCCCACTCTTGCCCGGGTCGCCGAGTAGATATACGGAATAGAACGATCGGCATGTCCAAACACAAGCTCCTGGGCGTAAAGCCCAAGTCAGGTGAGGCTCAGCGTCTGCAGCAGTCGCTGCTGGATTATCATCACTACCGTCATGAGCACCGCTCACCGCAGTCTGACCGAACGCAGGCCGTGGCCGCGCTGCAGGCCGTACAGATGGCCCGGCTGACAGAAACTCACAAGGATCTCATCGAGTCGCCCAGGTACCATGAGGCATTGGTCTTCCTGTTAAACGACCTCTACGCCCCGAAGAACCTGATGCAACGGGATGCCGATCTGGAGCGGATCTTTCCGAAGATTGTGAAGCTGCTACCGCAGAAGCTGTTAGGGGTAATGGCGGATCTGACCGACCTGAATATGCTGACACAGCAACTGGATGATCGGTTGCTCGATGCATTGACCGAAGATTTCGCAGCGCTCATAAGGCCGACCACGGACAGCGAGCCTAGAGAGCCCGGGCTCGCAGCCCGGATTGCCGGGCTATCGCAAGGCGAGTATGCCGCAGCCTTCAGACGCTGTGACAACAAAGACGCGCGACAGCGTCAGATACAGCTCACGCGAACGCTCGGTCTGGAGCTCGAGCGCTACGTGACCAGCCGGAGCATCCTGTTTGCCTTGCAGATCAGTGAAGGTGCTGCCGAAATGGCTGGTCTGGCGGAGCTACACGGCTTTCTGATGAGAGGCTTTACCGCGTTTCGCAATATGGGCGGTGTCGCCGAGCTGCTTGATATTGTTTCAAATCGCGAAAGCGCACTACTCGAGCATCTGTACAGTCACGACGCTGAAACGCTTCGGCACATGGAAAAACCGTTTCAGCTCTGAAAGTCCCTAGCCCCTGACCAAGTGGTCGAGATGCTTGTGCAGTTCCTGCTCAATCCTTGACTTGAATGGCCGTGCGAGCAGGCCGAGGTGAAGATCGACATCGATACTGTTTTCCTTCACCTTGAGGTCGCCTTTCACCCCACTTCGCTTGAAATCCAGCTGATTGCCGTTCCACTCGTAATTTACATTGAATTCACGCCCCAGGTCTTCGGCAAGCGCTTCTGCCTTCGATCTTGCTTCATCCATTGGCAGGTTGTGCTGACGTGACACTTTGATGTTCGACATATCTGTGGTTTCCATGGCCGTATTAAGGCTATCAGGTTAAGATAATGGGCTCGCAGCGACAAGCGATCGCGCCGGCAGAGCGTTTCATTTCTGAGTACGTGCTCCGCCGGCAAATGTTTCTCCACAGGAAGTACAGGCAGCGCGCATGAGTCAGGAAACCAATACTCATTTCGGATTCAGTCAGGTTCCGGTTGAACAGAAACAGGCCAAGGTGGGCGCTGTGTTCGACTCGGTTGCCAGACGCTATGACGCTATGAACGACCTCATGTCGTTCGGCGTCCATCGAATGTGGAAGCGCTTCACCATCGCAAAGAGTGGTGTTCGCAAGGGCTATTCCGTGCTCGATATCGCCGGGGGCACTGGCGATCTCAGCCGCAAGTTCGCCGACATCGTTGGACCCAAGGGCCGAGTGGTCCTGGCCGACATCAATGCCAGCATGCTCGAAGTCGGACGCACGCGCATGCTCAATGAGGGCTATGCGGCGCCGCTCGAATATGTGCAGGCCAATGCGGAAAAGCTACCGTTTCCCGAGGATAGTTTCGATTGCGTGAGCATCGCTTTTGGTCTGCGCAATGTGACTGACAAGGATGCCGCTCTGGCCGAAATGTGCCGCGTGCTCAAACCAGGCGGTCGCCTACTGGTGCTCGAATTTTCCAAACCGCAAAATCCGCTGTTGGCGAAAATGTACGATGCCTATTCCTTCAAGGCCCTGCCCATGATGGGCAAGCTCGTGGCGCAGGACAGCGAAAGCTACAAATACCTGGCCGAATCCATTCGTATGCACCCAGATCAGGACACCATGCTCGGCATGCTTGAAACTGCCGGCTTGAGCCTGTGTAAGTACTACAACCTCAGTGACGGTATCGTCGCCTTGCACACTGGCATCAAGGCCTGAGCTGGCGTAGCTCATGATCGAAAGCATACTCAAGCGTGTCAATGCCGTACTGAGCTACGATGCTGCCTCCGCAGAGGCGCTGCGGAGGCTCGATGGCCGCCTGCTTGGCATCGAAGTTGATGCAGCGCCAGCAAATCCAGTAGTCATACGCCTCGGTTACCCGCTGCAGCGCGCGAGCGATGCTGCTGCTTCGCCGCTGCCGGACATGGTCTGGCTCAAGGGCACGCCACTGCAGCTGCTTGCAACCCTGAAAGGTCAGCGTGAGGGCGTGAGGATAGAAGGTAATGCAGCGCTTCTGGAGGCGCTCGAATCGATCCGGAGGGACCTGGATATTCAGTGGTCGCAGCTCGTTGCCGATACGGTGGGGGTTGAGACAGCCTCGGTTCTTGGCACTACAGCGAGCGGTGCGCTCGACTGGCTACACAGCACCGCCGAACGGTTTCGTAGCGATGTGCAAGCCTATTTGCAGGACGAACGCGCCACCCTGCCCCACCCGCGTGAGTTTGAACTGTTTGCCGATGATGCGCTTGAACTGCGAAAGCAGGCCGATCGAGTGGAGGCGCGTTTGATAGCCCTCGAAGCGCGATTTACGAAGAAGGCGACCGACGCTTGAGCAGCGTATGGCGTTGTCTGCAGATTCTCTGGGTGTTCAGCCGTTATCGACTGGACCGGCTCATTCCGCGAGAGTACTGCTCGAGATCACTGGCACTCATCCTCGCGCTCGGCCCCTGGCGGCTGTTCCCTGCGCCCCCGGGGAACCGTGGCGATGCTTTTCAGAAGGCGCTGGAAGAACTTGGGCCCATCTTTATCAAGGTCGGTCAGCTGCTATCGACCCGCCCCGACCTGCTGCCTCCTGACATCGCCATCCCGCTGAGCCGTCTGCAGGATGAAGTGGCACCGTTCGATGGCGCCGTCGCTCGCGCGATCATCGAGCGCCAGTGGCAGTGTCCGATCGAGGCTCGGGTGCAGGAGTTCTCCGAGACGCCGCTGGCGTCAGCCTCGATAGCCCAGGTCCACACTGCCCGTCTGCCCGACGGCCAGCAGGTCGTCATCAAGGTCACACGGCCTGACATCCGGCTGCGTATCGACCGCGATACCAGATTGATGGCACTGCTGGCCGATTTCGTCGAGCGTCGTGTCGACCAAGGCCACCGTCTCAATGCACCTCAGGTCGTGGCGGATTACCGGCAAACCATTCTTGATGAAATGGATATGCCGCGCGAAGCAGCTAACACATCGCAACTCAAGCGCAATTTCTCATCGGTTGCCGATGCTCGCCTGCTGTATGTGCCTGCTGTGCACTGGCCACTGACCGGTGATCGTGTATTCACCATGGAACGCATCCACGGCATTCCAATATCGCAGGTCGACGCACTCAGGTCCCTGGACGTCGACCTGAAGCTACTGGCAGAGCGCGGCGTGGAGATTTTCTTCACCCAGGTGTTCCGTGACAACTTCTTCCACGCCGACATGCATCCAGGCAATATCTTCATAGATGCCTCCAAGCCCGAGGATCCGCGCTATATCGCCATCGACTGTGGCATCGTGGGTTCTCTCGCCGAGGAAGACCAGGCCTATCTGGCGAAGAACCTGCTCGCGTTCTTCAGACGGGATTACAGGGCTGTTGCCACCCTGCACGTGGCCTCCGGATGGGTGCCGCCCTATACGCCGATTGGTGAGTTCGAAGCCGCAATCAGGACTGCCTGTGAGCCAATCTTCGAGCGGCCACTGGCGGAGATTTCATTTGCCCATTTTCTATTAAGACTTTTCGAAACGGCGCGACGCTTCGAAATGGAAGTCCAGCCACAGCTCGTGCTGCTTCAGAAAACACTCGTCCATATCGAAGGGCTTGGTCGCACACTCTATCCGGAACTCGATCTGTGGCAGACCGCGCAACCTTATCTCGAGCGCTGGATGAAGTCCCGAATTGGACCACCTGGCCTGCTTCAGGCCATGCGCGAGCGCCTGCCTGAATGGCTGGAACATTCGCCGGAAGTACCAGAACTTGTCTACAACGCCCTCCAGAACATCGCAGGCAGCTCAGCTGTCGGTGGGCATCTGCAGTACCGTGAACGGCAGGAGATCGGCCGCTCAAGAAGTGCTGGTGCTGGCCGCGACCTTACCAGTAGCCGAAAGTCGGCTGCTGCCAGCCAGGGCAACGCTCAGCATCGTCTGATGGAGAAATTCATAGCCGTCACCAGCATCGTCGTGCTTGCGCTCTGCGCCGGCGTAGCTGGCTTCTTCGTAAGCGTCACGCCACCCTGGATCATCTGGATCGAAAGCAATACCTGGCTGGTGCCTTCAGTCCTGCCGCTTGCCCTCTGGGCTGTCGTCCGCTCATGAATCCGGACATTCTCAATCTTATTCAGATCGACGGGAGTACAAATGTTTAGAGTCGATACACCCATGGACGGTGAGTCCGCTTTTCTTGATGACGTTCGCTGGAATCAGGACGGGCTCGTCAACGTCGTCGCCCAGGATGCGACGAGCCGGGAAATTCTGATGCAGGCGTGGATGAACCGAGAAGCCCTGCTTGAAACGCTTCGCCGCGGTGAAGTTGTTTATTGGTCGCGATCCCGACAAAAACTCTGGCACAAGGGTGAAGAGTCCGGCCACGTTCAGAAGCTGCATGCGCTCAGACTGGATTGTGACGGCGATGTCATCGTGGCTGATGTGGAACAGGTTGGCGGAATTGCCTGCCACACCGGTCGGGCGAATTGCTTTTTTCGTACCCTCGAAGTAAGGGAAGCCAGGCCGGAATGGGTCGAGAATAGTACCGTTCTGAAAGACATGAGCGCGGTGTATTCGAAGGGTTCCGGCCGGCCTGAATCGAACAAAGAGGACATTCATGAGCGATAGAGAAAAGACACCACAGGACGGCGCTGGGGATAGCAACACCAGCACTGCGCTCGTCACAGATTCAAGCCGGGTGCTGATTGAACTGGACCGTGTACTGGCTGGGCGAAAGAACGCGCCGCCAGATTCCAGCTACGTCGCCACGCTGTATAGTAAAGGCCTGAACAAGATACTGGAGAAGGTAGGCGAGGAATGTACTGAAACCATCCTGGCCGCAAAGGACTTGGAAGCCGGGCAGAAATCGGCAAGCGCCGAACTGGATAGGCTGAAACAGGACATGGTTTCGGAAACTGCAGATCTGTGGTTTCACTGCATGCTTGCACTGCAGCATCTCGACTGTTCTCACGAAGATGTGCTGCGTGAACTTGCGCGGCGTTTTGGCCTGTCAGGTATCGATGAGAAAAACAGTCGTAAACCCTGATGCGCCAATGGGTGTCATAGTGTTGTAATATTCAAAGACGAGGATGCCAGATCACGAGTGCTGGCCTGAAGCACAGTCAGACACCATCAATGCGCGCCTTCGGACGAGTTGCTGAGCGTTCAGCCCGCAAGAGACGCACGATCGAGAGGTTAGATATGGGTATTTCAATGTGGCAGTTGTTGATCATTCTGGTGATCGTGGTATTGCTGTTCGGAACCAAACGACTGAAGAATATCGGCTCTGATCTGGGCGGAGCGATCAAGGGCTTCAAGAAGGCTGTTGGCGAAGACGACGCCGACAAGGTCGAGCCCGAGCCCAAGAAGACCGCCAATTCGCAGATCAGCGAGCAGACGCCTCAGGGTAATGGTTCAGATCCACTGGCTTCGGAAAGCAGTTCTGGGTCTGCTGTGGAAACACGGTCAGCAGCCGATACCAAGAAAAGCTGATACCGCGCCTGATGCACAACGAGCGCCTGTCCAAGTACTGCCTGGTGAATCTGGTATATGTTTGACATTGGTTTTCTTGAACTTGTACTTATTGCCGTGATTTCACTGTTGGTTCTCGGCCCCGAGCGACTGCCCGGGGCAGCACGAAGTGCTGGCTTGTGGTTCGGCAAGTTGCGCCGTATGACCTCGCAGTTCACCAGCGAGATCGACAAGCAGCTCAAGGCCGAAGAGTTTCGTGAGAAACTTCGCAGGGAAGGTGATACGCTCGGGGTCGAGCATATTCAGGGCACCGTTCGTCAGGCACTGGACCGGGCCAAGGATTTCGAAGACAGCATTGTTCGCGATCCCGTCGCAGGCGCCAAGGCAGTGAAACCGGAGTTGCGCCCTTCTGAACAGGCCACGCCGTCAGCAGCTCAAACGCCTGGACAAGCCACTCGGCCTGTCGATCAACCTGAACCCGTCACACCTACTACACCGCAGCCGGACCAGGTAGGCGGGGAGCGTACGAAACAGCCATGACAGATGAGTCCGACATGCAGGAATCTGGCGAACAGTCGCTAGTGAGTCACCTCGTCGAACTTCGCGACAGATTACTGCGCTGCGTTCTGGCCATAGTGGTTTGCTTTATTCCACTGTATGCCTTCGCCAACGAGCTCTACACGGCGGTCGCCGAGCCGCTCAGAGCAGCGCTGCCGCCTAATGCGACCATGATTGCCACCAATGTGGCCTCGCCTTTCCTCGCGCCCTTCAAGCTCACGCTTTTTACTGCGTTTTTCGTAGCGGTACCCTACATTCTTTACCAGGTCTGGAGTTTTATTGCGCCAGCTCTATATCAGAAGGAAAAGGGCTTCGCGATTCCGCTACTCATTACGAGTGTGGTGCTGTTCTATTCAGGCGTTGCCTTCGCCTACTTCGTTGTATTCCCACTGGCCTTCGCATTCTTTGCATCGACCAGCCCTGAGGGCGTTGCCATGATGACCGACATCAACAGCTACCTCGATTTCATTCTGAAGATGTTTTTCGCATTTGGCGTCGCATTCGAGATTCCTGTTGCAACCATACTGCTGATAAAAACTGGGCTGACGTCGGTTGCCAGTTTGCAAGACAAGCGGCCGTATATCATCGTTGGCTGTTTTATTATCGGCATGCTTCTGACACCGCCTGATGTCATCTCACAAACCTTGCTCGCGGTGCCAATGTGGCTGCTATATGAAGCGGGAATATTCTGTGCACGATACTTTGGCATTAACGGCGATGTATCCGATGAGCAACCGTCGACGCACTGATGAACCTGCTGCTGTTGACGCCTGGAGAAGCTGCGGGCGAACTCGTTAAACTCCCTAACGGAGACCGTCGAGCCGTTCACCTGCTCAGTATCGTAAAGGTCACGCCTGGTGATCAGATTGATATCGGCGTGATGGGCGGTAATCTGGGCCGCGCTGAAATTATCAGCGTCGATAGCGGCTCAGTGGTTTTACGCCCTGACTCGATGGCCATCTTGCCGCCCCCGCCCATACCTCTCACGCTGGTACTCGCGCTGCCGCGCCCCAAGATGCTGCGACGAACACTGCAATCTGCTGTCTCCCTGGGGATCAAGCGGATTTGTGTCTGCCATGCCAGGAAGGTCGACAAGAGCTACTGGCAATCACCTTACCTGACTGAGTCGGCGATGTTTGCCAACACACTGCTCGGTCTTGAACAGTCGATGGATACGCAGCTGCCGGTAATCACGCTGCACCAGCGCTTCAAACCCTTCGTCGAGGACGACCTGCCAGCGATTACCCAAGGCACGCGGCGACTGCTAGGCGCAGTGAATGGCCTCCCCTCAGCGGATTTTCGGGCCAGTGAGGGCGCCCCGATCACGCTTGCCGTGGGACCGGAAAGCGGTTTCATTCCATATGAAGTCGAGCGATTTCTGGAAGCTGGCTTCGAGGCCGTATCGCTCGGTGATCGAGTGCTGCGGGTCGAGACCGCCCTCCCTGCATTAGTGGGTGCCCTGCTCCTGTGAGCAGCGGGTGAAAGCCCGATAACCACTGCCTCTCGACCAATCTTGCGCCGGCTTAGCTCATGGCAAGATTGATGATTTTCCGCTTCAGAGGATGCAGCGCATGTACGGCGGACATCCCCCGATTCAGCAGACTGTTTACCAGGACTGAGTGGCTTGTAAAGCCACGATGAAATCCTTCCATCAAGGCCATCACAGCCAGATTGTCCGGCCGTCGTTGCAATTCGTAGCGCTTGAGTATTTCCCTATGGCCAGGTGGCAGACCCCGGCCGAGCCCTCGCGATAACGAGGCCGCCAGCGCTGTGACATCTTTCAGACCGAGATTTACCCCACGACCCGCCAGAGGATGAATGACGTGTGCAGCGTCGCCAATGAGCACGGCTGCATCAGCATGATAACTTCGCGCATGGCACTGTCTCAGCGGCACGGCCACCCGCTTCCCGATATCGATAGCCCTGCCGATGCAGCCCTCAGCGGCGCCATTCAGATGCTGCAGGAATCCATCGTCATCAGCAGCCATCAGTGCACGCGCCTCATCGTGGTTCTGGGACCAGACGATGGAGACAAGCCTTCCTTCATGAGCGGTGCCGGGACCCTGTTCTCTTGCCCGAAGCGGCAGTAGCGCGAGCGGTCCGCTGGGCGTGAAATGCTGCCACGCCACCTGATCATGAGGCTCGTCGAAAGCGACAGTGGCTACGATGGCCTGCTGGCCATAATCCCACTCGCGTGTCGGCACATCCAGTAACCGGCGTGTCTGAGATCCAGGGCCGTCTGCTCCAACGGTCAGTCGGCTCGTTATCAGCAAGGGCTGATCTACGGAGCGACCGTCGGTTCCGAGCTGGTCGATTACGAGCGAGCGCAATCCGTTCTGCACTGGCGCTATTGCCCGCAGTTTTCCGCGTATCAGCCGCAGCTGCGAATCTGCCTGTTCGGTTGCGTCAGCAAGTCTCTGATAGAGCGCGGTAAGGACTATCCTGTTTTCCAGGATGCATCCAAGATCCGACTGCTGGACGTCCACGGCATCGAAGGCGATGCGACCACCGCTTCGCGAATCCCAGATCCTCATGCTGGTGTAAGGCTGCGCTGAGGCCTGCACGGCAGGCCAGACACCGATCTCCTCGAGGAGGGTCTGCGAAGCCGGAGAAAGCGCGCTCACCCTCACATCGTAGTCATCGAGACCACGGGCCGGGGGCGCGATGCCGTCCGGCTTTGCCGTCCCGGTCGTCAGCACAAGACCGGGATCAACCAGCGCCACCCGAAGACCTAACTGAAGTAAGCGAAGACTGAGTGCCGCACCAACGAGCCCGGCACCGATAATGACGACATCATACCCGTCGTCTAGCGGGTCGATCGCGGTATTGGAATCATGGGTCATGTGCTTGTAGCGGCCTCGGCATGAGTAATGGAACCTGATGAGGCTGAAGACTGGCTCGCCGGCTGCCAGGGCGATGCCTGAGGCGCCCAGAGTCCCATAGCCGCTTCAGCAAATTCGCGTCGTGCGAAGGGCATGGTATTAAGCAAGGCAAAACCCGCCCTGCGCGATCTCCGCAATGCAGAGACTACCGCTTCCGGTAACCAGCGGTTGGGACGATCACTCGCACTGGCAGGCAGAGTGCTCCCAGGTCGCATGAACAGCTCCACCAGCAGGTCGGTAATTTCAATCAGCATACGCTGATCGGGATACCGCATCTGGCCATAGGCTCTGAGGGCTGGCTCGATTGCAGGCACGCCGGCATCCTGTAGCTGACGACTACTGAGCACGTGAGCCAGTGCGCCAACATCCCGCAGGGTGAGATTGAAACCTTGCCCCGCCACAGGGTGCAGCGTGTGCGCAGCGTTACCGATCACTACACAGCCAGGACCTACCTGCTGGGGCATGTCCAGCAGAGAAAGCGGGTAAGACTGACGGGCTCTTACCGCTGTAAATGCGCCGGGCTCGAAACCGGCCAACTTCTGGATTTCGCTGATAAAAGCGGCATCCTCCAGGGCATCCAGAGCCAGTGCACGATCGCTGTTCACAGTCACGATCAGGGAATACCAGCGACTGCTGTCGCCAGCCAGCGGCAAAAGCGCCACTGCCCCTTCATCGATAAATCGTTCGAAAGCGCGATTATCATGACCGGTACGGCTACGGATATTCGCGATAACAGCAACCTGACCATAATCGTGCCGGTGCTGCCGGAATAGCGCATCCGAAGCGCTACCTTGCGCTTGGAGGCCCATCCTGCACAGTTCAGCGGCCTGACCACCGTCCGCAAGGACCAGCAGATCGAAATTCTCGCGGATCACACCGTTTGCCGTGGCGAGCTCAAGCGCCCAGTAACGATCCTCGGTGAAGCTGGCCTGCGACAAGGTGGCGGGTGACAGTAGCCTGAACCGGCCCTGACCAGCATCGGACATACTCGACAACATCCCCTGACCGAGCGCCTCGTTGGGAATAACGTAGCCAAGAGCGGGGACTCCACACTCCCGACTGCTGAGCGCGACTTGTCCGAACTGCCCACGCTCACTGACTACAATCTGTTCGATAGGCGCAGCCCAGGCTGCCATATCCTGCCAGACGCCAAAGCGCTGCAGCAGTTGTTGGCTCGAGTAACTCAACGCACTCGAGCGCCGATCTGCCACCGCGTCCACACCTGCCGCGTCATATGCGCTGCCCCGATGCTTCTCCAGCGACACTGCTCTCTGTTCGATCAGCGTAACGTCCAGATGAGCGGCGGTTCGTAATGCCATGGCCAGTGCTGAACCGGCCAGGCCACTTCCAACTATGGCAATTTTAAGCATCGTATCCTTGAATGGCTGCTCATGACGCCATGAGTTGTTCAATATCTTCGGTACGCTTGGGCACCTTCTCGGTCAGCACATCGGGACCCGCCTTGCTGACACAGACATCGTCTTCGATACGAATGCCGATACCGTGCCATCGTTTGGCGACACCCTCGGCGTCAGGATCGATATAGATACCCGGCTCCACTGTCATGACCATGCCCGGTTCCAGCTGCCGCCATTGGCGATCGATCTTGTAGCTGCCCACATCATGCACATCCATGCCCAGCCAATGACCGGTTTTGTGCATGAAGAAGCGCATGTAGGCCTTGGTCTCCAAAAGCTCGTCCATTGAACCTTTGAGTATTTTCAGATCCTTGAGACCCTGTGTGATGACTCGAACCGATGCCTCATGAGGCTCATTCCAATGCTTGCCGGGCATGACCTGCTGAATCGACTGCAGCTGTGCTTCGAGCACGATGTCGTAGACCGCTTTCTGCTCAGCGGTGAAGCGGCCATTGACGGGAAAGGTCCTGGTAATGTCTGCCGCGTAATAGGCCAGTTCGCAGCCGGCGTCGATGAGCACCAGATCGCCATCCTTGAGCTTCTGGTTGTTCTCGCGGTAGTGCAGGATGCAGGCGTTTGCACCGCCACCCACAATGGCTGGATACGCCCAGGACACGGCGCCCTGCCTGGCGAACTCATAGTTGATGATGGCCTCGAGTTCATACTCGTACATGCCCGGCTTGCAGAGCTGCATGGCTGCCATATGGGCTTCCGCACTGATTCGGCCCGCCTCACGCATCACCTTGATTTCTTCAGCGCTTTTGTAGGAACGCAGGTGATGCAGGTTGTACTGCAGTGGCTTGATGCTATCGGGCAGACGAGCGCCTTCACGGATCTGTGTGCGTATTCGGTTCAGCCATCGGGTCACATTGGCATCAAAGGCTTCATTGGCGCCGTAGTCGTAAAAAACCTCACTGGCACTCTCAAGCATGCCTGGCAGAATGTCGTCGATATCCTTGATCGGAAATGCGTCATCGAAACCATAGCCGTCGACCGCTTCCGTCTGGCCGATGATCCGACCATTCCAGCGTTCAAGTTCCGGCTCCTTGTCCTGACAGAACAACACTGCTTCGCCATGCGGATTGCCTGGACGCAGAACCAGCACTGAGCGCGGCTCCGGGAAACCGGACAGATAGTAAAAATCACTGTCCTGTCGATAGGGAAACTCGACGTCACGGTTGCGAATTCGTTCAGGGGCTGCAGGCAGAATGGCGATACTGGCAGCTGGCATCATGGCCATGAGCGCCTTGCGCCGACGGTCGAACTCACGGCGGCTGATCCTCGCGGAGCCAGTGCTGTCAGGCCGGCGAGCTGGCGCACGGCCTGAATCAGGCTTGCTTTTCCCCTCAGCGGGCTTTCTGGCTGCGGTCGTTGCTTTTGTTGCTGTCTGGCCTGCCACGGTCTGCTTCCTTCTTATTGATATGGACAACCTGAGTGCGCGCGCGATGGCAGCCCACTCTTACGCAGATCAATGTACGGTGACGCCATCAAGCGAGTCACTGTCACTGTCATCTACCGAAACACCCTGCTTAGTTTCCGTTCCCGTCGTCTTACTGGTCTTGGTGATTCGGAAATCATGCCAGAAGTGCAGCACTGCAGTCTTGACGAATTCCTCGATCTGTAGAAAGTCGAATTCCGCGCCTTCCTCGACTTCTTCAGCCGCGCTATCAGGATCGAGCTCGCCTATGGCGATGAGATCTTCGATCAACTCCTGCGCATCGTCACTGATATCCATGATCTGATCTCCCAACAAGGCTGAGAAGCCTTCCAGGAAGCCCTGACTCCATTCGGCGAGTTCATCGAGCTTGACCGCGATGTCATCAGTACTGTTATCGAGCCAGAGTGAGAAATCCATGGCATCTGAAGCCAGCGCCTCCTCGGCATAACCAAAGATTAGCGCCAATGCCTTGATGTAAGGTGCGTCTACGGTTTCGTCACTATCGAGCACGGCATCAGTGTGTAGCCACCACGGCGTTTCGGCGAGCCTGCCTGGGTCCAGCGAGGAGAACGATTCGCGCTCTGAGGGATCCAGTTCGGACGCTGCAATGGAAGCCGAGTCGCCAGCTACAACACGGCCAGACCACAGGCCGTGTATATAGGCAGCCGAAACAGGACTGTTGAGTTGCTGAAGAATCTGAGCCAGTGCTTTTTGCGGAGTAGCCATGACGTATACTGGTCCACTGGGTTAGTATGAACGCATCTAGAGTGCGGGTGTGCTTGCGCCTGTAAGCGTTCCGGCTATGCTAGCATGACGCATAGCTGCATGACATATCGCCAGCACCACATAGAGAGCGGGGGCGCCTTCTGGGCTACTTACCCGCGTTGATCTATACGAGGAATAAATGGAAGTCGTCAAGCTTCAACAGCTCAATGAAAAAATGGAACGTCTTATCGCACGCTGTCGCCAGCTCGAAAGCGACAATGCGGCGATGAAGGCCCAGCAGGATGCCTTCCACAGGGAGCGCATGCAGCTGATGCAGAAAAACGATATGGCCCGGTCCAAGATCGAAGCAATGATTGGTCGGCTCAAGTCTCTGGAGCAGTCATCGTGAGTAGGTATCTATGAACAAGCCCGGTAACGCAGTCGCCGTCACCATCCTCGACAAGGAGTATCTGGTCGCCTGTCCACCAGAAGCGCAAAGTGGCCTGCGGGAAGCAGCTAGTGCGCTCGATACGAAAATGCGCGAGATTCGAAATACTGGCAAGGTACATGGGCTGGAGCGAATTGCAGTGATGGCGGCCCTCAATCTGAGCTACGAGACCATGCAGGCCTCGACACGTGACTCCGCCATCGAACAGTCGCTGGAGCAGATGCACAGACGTCTGGACGAAGTGCTCGACAGGTAGAACAACCGCCTTGGATCGCCATTCGGGAATTAACATTACGTCACAGTTGGATGCATCTAAGCGGTTAACATCGAATGCGCTTTGCAGTAGACTGGCTTCACTGCCTGGATTATCCGCCAGCTGGATATGTCCTCGAGCCGATACTTATACTGCCGGTAACTTAATGTGGCTGATGTGTGCAGGTCCTGAGCGAAAGCGACAGGAAAGCCTTATTCAGTCCTGCGGTTGCCACCTTGAACCATCGGGTTCAAGGGCTACATCCAGTAACGGTAATTCGGGTAGCTTTAATTTCCAGAGTTTCGCAGATCGCTCATGACCAGTCAGCGGAACGAACGATCTTCCCTGAGACAGCAAATGCGACGCCGTCGGCGAAGCCTGACTGCTACTCAACGTGAACAAGCCGCCCGCGGCCTGGCCTCCACGATTTCCAGACAACTCCTGTTTCGCCGCAATCTCCGCTGGGGACTTTACCTTGCGAACGATGGCGAAATCGATCCCGTCATTCTTGCCAAGCGCTTGCTGCGGTGCAAAAGACAGCTATTCCTGCCCGTGCTGCATCCGGTTCATCCGGGTCGGTTGTGCTTCGCGCGCTTCTACCCTGGCATGCCAATGGTTCGTAACCGCTTCGGCATTTCAGAGCCCGCACCACCACTATTCACAGTGCCGCTGTGGACGCTCAGCACGATATGCGTACCGCTGGTAGCGTTCGACGACGAGGGAAACCGACTTGGAATGGGGGGCGGCTACTACGACCGAAGTTTCGGACGCTTCAGCAAGCAGAGCGGCGTTTCCGGGAGGGCACTCGTCACACGCCCACTGAAGCTGGGCGTGGCTTTTGATTTTCAGGGCGTAGAACGCCTGCCCTCAGAGCCGTGGGATATTCCGCTCGACGCTATTGCGTCTGATCAGCGATATCAGTCAGTCCGTTAGTTCCGTTAGTCATGCCTTCAGCCAGCAACGGTTGCAGCTGAACAGCCTTGATGACATCGCTACGCGAAGCTGTCGCAGCTTCGGCGTCGTCGTGCATCATCGTAGTGAATCCTGACACGGCCAGGCTGATGACGAAAATAAACAGCACAGTGGTGATGGCGTCTGGTTTTTGTTGCATGCCGGTAAGACCTTTTTTATCCAGATTCAGCGACTTCAGGGTTGTTATTGAAAATGATTATAGAAGACATCGCTAACTTTCAAAGGTCAAAACACAAAAAATCACTGTTTTTTACGCACCCATGCATATTCGTTTACTTGCCGAGAAAAAGTCCGTAGGCCGGGTTGTCGGTTTCCTCCCAGTATCGAAACCCGATCGTGTCGAGCATGGCTTCGAAATCAATCTTGTCTTCGGCTGGCACCTGCGCCCCAACAAGCACACGACCGAAGGCGGCCCCATGGTTTCGATAGTGGAACATCGAAATATTCCACCGGGTCCCAAAGGACATCAGGAACTTCAGCAACGCGCCAGGGCGCTCCGGGAATTCGAAGCGGTACACCAGCTCGTTGAGTAATGCTGGCGAATGCCCACCCACCATGTGGCGAACGTGCATTCTCGCCATCTCATTGGCCGTGAGATCGATGACTGTGTAGCCACCATCGCTGAGTGAAGCCATGATCTCAGCAGTTTCCTCAGCCCCTTTGCTCACCTGCACACCGAGGAAGATCTGTGCCTTGACAGCCTCGCCAGTTGTGCGGTCGTCAAGCGCGTAGCGATAATTGAACTCGGTAATGTTATGACCGCCGAGCGTATTGATGAGCTGCTTGAAACTTCCCGGCTTCTCAGGAATCTGAACCGCGAGGATCGCCTCTCGCGCCTCGCCGATTTCCGTGCGCTCGGACACGTAGCGGAGGCGTTCGAAGTTCATGTTTGCGCCGCTGACTGTGGCTACGAGACGCTGGTCGACAGCCTTCTCACGCGCCACGTATCGCTTCAACCCGGCAACAGCCAGCGCACCGGCGGGCTCTGCGATGGAGCGCGTATCCTCGAAGATATCCTTGATGGCGGCACAGATTTCATCGGTACCGACCAGGATGACCTCGTCGATATGGTCTTTACAGATAGACCACGGAATATCGCCAATACGCCTTACGGCCACACCGTCCGCAAAGATGCCCACTTCCGGAAGCGTTACGGGATGACCAGCTTCCAGTGCCACATAGAGGCAGTTGGAGTCAGCCGGCTCCACCCCGATCACCTTGATATGCGGATGCAGATACTTGATATAGGCGGCCACACCTGCCGTAAGTCCACCGCCGCCAACACAGGTAAAAATGACGTCTGGCAAGCCTTTGAACTGACGCAGTATCTCGACAGCAATAGTGCCCTGGCCGGCGATGACGTCTTCATCGTCATACGGCGGAATGTAGGTCAGCTGCATCTCCGCTACCAGCTTGGCAGCATGTGCGGCCGCTTCATCGAAGGCATCACCGATAAGCACGACTTCGGCGCCACGCGAACGTACCGAATTCACCTTGATTTCAGGAGTGGTCTGCGGCATCACGATGATGGCCCGGATACCGAGCTGCTGAGCGGCCAGCGCCACGCCCTGCGCATGATTGCCGGCCGAGGCGGTGATGACGCCGCGGGCCCGCTCCGTCTCGCTCAATTGCGCCAACTTATTGTAGGCGCCCCTGATCTTGAAGGAGAAGACGGGCTGAAGATCTTCGCGCTTCAGCCACACTTCATTGCCAAGACGCTTGGAGAGCAAGCGTGCGTGATCCAGAGGCGTCTCGATGGCGCAGTCGTAGACTCTGGCTGAGAGGATTTTCTTGATGAAGCGCTGTAGCATTTGATGTTCCGATATCGGCCGGCGTCGCTTGTTGACAAAATCGGGCCTGGCTTGAAGAATCGTGAGATAGTAGCGGTACTGATATATCACAGTCTACCGCTTCACCGGGCTACAGGCTCCACACTTCAAGGCATGGCAGGTCAACATGGATCAGAACCAGCAGAAAAAGGCCGCAGCGGACGCTGCTGTCGAGCGCATTCTCCCTCTCCTCAAGAGCGATACCATCATTGGTTTCGGTACTGGCTCCACGGCGAATTTCTTCATTGACGCCATGGCCCGTCACAAGATCGATTTCGACGCGGCAGTTGCCAGTTCTGCAGCTACTGCAGAACGACTGAAATCGCTGCATGTGCCGGTGCTTGAGCTGACCTCTGCGCCCCGCGTGGACTTCTATATAGACGGTGCTGATGAGTGCAACGAGCATCGCCAGCTCGTCAAGGGTGGCGGCGGTGCGTTGACCCGCGAAAAAATCGTTGCCGCGGCTGCGAATGAATTTATCTGCATCGCCGATGAGAGCAAGTTCGTCGATGTGCTGGGCAGCTTTCCGCTCCCCATCGAAGTGATTCCCATGGCACGCAGTCTTGTAGCCCGCAAGATCGTCGCGCTCGGGGGCGACCCGGTCTACCGCGAAGGCTTCACGACCGACAACGGCAACATTATTCTCGACATCCATAATCTTCGAATCACTGACCCAACGGGGCTCGAATCTGAACTGAACCAGATTACCGGCGTGGTCTGCAATGGCCTGTTTGCAAGGCGGCCGGCTGATGTTCTACTGCTGGCAGGCGCAGGCGGCGTCCGGACGATCAGCTAGCCCGGCGCCCTTCGCTCGCTTATACTGTGCGCCAGTTTCCAGAGCCGAGTCGCTGTACGACTCTCAATCCAGTTTTCAGATAAGGACGCACCATGAATTTCGATGCTATTCCAGCAGGCAAGGATCTCCCGGACGACTTCAACTGCATTATCGAAATCCCGGCGAATGCCAATCCAATCAAGTATGAAGTCGACAAGGATGCAGGCCTCGTGGTCGTCGATCGATTCATGGCAACGCCAATGTTCTATCCGGCGAATTACGGCTTCATTCCCAACACTCTGGCTGATGATGGCGACCCGCTGGACGTGCTGGTAGTCGCACCTTATCCGATCCAGCCTGGCGCGATGATTCGCTGCCGTCCGATCGGGATACTAAACATGGAAGACGAAGCTGGTGGTGATGCCAAGGTTCTGGCTGTGCCGCATCCCAAGGTCTCTGCGCTCTACAACGACGTCAAGGAACCTGCTGATCTTCCACAGCTTCTGATCAAGCAGATCGAGCACTTCTTTGAGAACTACAAGTCTCTCGAACCAGGCAAGTGGGTCAAGGTCGCTGGCTGGGCCGGCAGTGCCGAGGCTCGCGAAGCGATTACACAATCGGCCGCTGCCTCCAAAGGCTGAACCGATTTTCCACCCCGGAGCGACTGGACCCCGCGTTCATGGCTGCTGACACCTCTGCCGGCAACGTGAACGCGAACCCTGTGCTTGATCAGCGGCCGGGCGATTTCCTGGCGCCCAGGTTTTGGCCTACCTGGCTGCTGATTGGATTACTGAAGCTCATCTCCAGACTGAGCATCCGCAACATCCAGTTTTTCGGGCGCCTGCTCGGGAAGGCCTCGTACTACCTGCTGCGATCACGCAGATCAATTACTCGCACCAACATACAACTCTGCTTTCCCGAGCTATCGGCTCCAGAGCAGGAGCGACTCGTGTACGCCAGTTTCGAAGCCAATGGTATCGGCTTTCTCGAGGCTGCCGCCGTCTGGTTCAATGATCTCGAACGCTTTCGCCCGATCAGCCGAGCCTATGGTCTGGAACACCTTGAGAATGCGATTGCAGAGGGCAAGGGCGTTCTGCTGCTGGGTGGTCACTTTGCCACCATCGACCTCGCTGGCGCACTCTTCAATCTCTTCGCAAAGGCGGATGTGATGCAGCGCGACCATAATAATCCGCTGTTCAACTACTATATGACCCGCGGACGGAGTCGCTACTGCCAGCGTATACTGAATCGAGGAGGGCTCCGAGGCGCGCTGCGTAGCCTTAAGGAGGGCCGTGTCGTCTGGTACGCCACTGATCAGGATTACGGTCGCCAGAACAGTACCTTTGCGCCATTTTTTGGTGTGCCAGCGGCAACGATCACCACAACGTCCAAGATTGCGGCCAGAACTGGCTGTCTGGTGCTCCAATATTCGCACTTCCGCAACATCGGCGGATACTACGAGGTGCATTTCAGCAGGCCTCTGACCAATTATCCCTCGGGTGATGAAACGGCGGACGCCGCCGCCACGAACAGGCTACTCGAAAACGAAATCCGACGCTTTCCCGAGCAGTACCTGTGGATGCACCGCCGCTTCAAGACCCGTCCCGATCCGGCCGAGCCCTCACCATACAAGGTGGTCAAGAAGCGTAAACGCAGACGGCGACCAGCGGCTACTAATACATGAGACTACCCTGGAGCAGACCCGAATCGAGCCCCGGCGGCTATTCAGGCAAGCTGGCCGATTCGGCTGGCTTCATATTTATCGTTGCCTTCATCTATCGCCTGGTCGCTGCGGCACTGCTTCAAAGTAGCGACTACTCCCTGGCCTATTCACTCTACGGAGTCCTCACTGGCAGCCTTGGCTGCGCATTGATGTACTACCTGCTGGGTTACTTCCTCGACGGCTTCGGGCGCTTCAACGCGGCGTTGCTGTTCGCGATTACGCCGACGTGGATATTCTGGGGACTGGCGTCATTCGAAGGCGCCTCGCAGTTCTGTCTGTTAATCGGATCGGTACTGTGCCTGTTGCACGCCACAGAGCGCCGCGCCACGGCCGCAGCTATTGGCAGCGCCGTGGGTGCAATCGGACTCATCTACCTGGACGTCAGCTTCACCGTACTCACTATCGTGAGCGTCGTGTATCTCTTCATTCGCGGAGAGTTCCGCCTACTCCTTGTGTACACGGCCCCCTTCCTGCTGGGCTATCTCGTCATGATGCTAGTGCCGGAAAGGTTCGGCGCAGGCAATTTTCTGCACGAAGCCATTGTTCGCCTGGGTTTGCTTAACAACGCATTCGAGCACTACGCCGTGCTTCGATCGGATCTCTCTGACCTGCATGGCAGCCGCGAACGAGTGCTGGACTTCACCTTCCCCGGGTTCTGGAAGGAAAGTCGTACGCTCGCCGGATGGATCATATTCGGCACCGAGCTCAATTGGCTTGCGCGCAGTCTTTTCGAACCCGTCATGCTCTTCTATATCGCCGGTTTGATCGGTATCCAGCGCAGCGTTCGCCGCAATCCGAGCTTCGGCTTCCTGTCGCTCCTGGGGCTGGTAGGCGCAATTGTACTCTTCTTCCAGATCAGCTGGCGCTGGAGCGTGCGGGATCATGACCTGCTGATACTGGTGATCCCCACCTATATTCTGGTTGCGCTCGGGATAGAGAACATCAGCGGCCTGAGAAGTGCCCAGACTACGCCAACGAACTCAGCGGCCACCAACGGCTCAGCCCCGGCTGGCATTGGTAGTGGACCAACGCTGATGAACTCGGCAGAGGCATCGAGCGCCCGCACGCGGAAGGCAGTGCAGCGGAGAAAGCGCAGGATACTGCGACTGAAGGCTACCCAGTTCTTCCTGCTGCTCGTTATCATTGCCATGAGCGTTAAGCTGTTCAAGCCGCGTGAGGACTCCTACGTGCCTGATATTGCACCGGGATACGAGTCATCTGATGACACCAGGTCGGGCTTGTCAGCGCCTCACTCCAGGAAAGACAGCCACTCTGAATAATCCGCTCGCCGACCCTTGACCACGTCGTAGTACAGCGACTGGAGTCGCTCGGTTATCGGACCACGCTTGCCCTCGCCTATCTGTCGTTCATCCAGCATCCGTATGGGGGTCACTTCCGCTGCGGTACCTGTGAAGAAGGCTTCGTCCGCAATATACACTTCGTCGCGGGTGATGGGTTTTTCCACTACCCGCAGTCCGAGCTCTTCGGCCAGGCGGAAGATGGTATTGCGGGTGATGCCATTCAGGCATGAGGTGAGCTGAGGCGTGTACAGCACCCTGTTCTTGATCATGAAGAAATTTACCGCAGAACCCTCGGCCACATAGCCTGCCGGATCAAGCATCAGGGCTTCGTCACAACCACTGGCCAGCGCTTCGTTCAGCGCCATCATCGAGTTGATATACTGGCCGTTGGCCTTGGCACGGGTCATCGCGATATTCGGATGGTGTCGGGTGACGCTCGAGGTACGCACCTTGAGGCCTTTGACTACCGAATCCTCGCCGAGATAGGAGCCCCACTCCCAGGCAGCAACCATCACATGCACCTGAAGATTGCTGGCTCTCAGTCCCATGCCTTCAGCGCCGTAGAATACCATCGGGCGAATATAGGCTGAGTCGAGCTTGTTCACCTTCACGGCTGCCAGCTGTGCCTGGCTGATCTCCGAGCGCGAGAATGGCATCTTCATGTTGAGAATATGCGCAGAGTCGAACAAACGGTTGGTATGATCCTCAAGCCTGAACAGGGCGGTACCTTGATCAGTCTTGTAGGCCCGCACGCCCTCGAAGACACCAGCACCGTAATGGAGGGTATGGGTCAGCACGTGCACCTTGGCCTCACGCCACGGCACCATCTCACCGTCCATCCAGATGAAACCATCTCTGTCAGCCATTGATGTCATTACTTCTTTTCCTCGTCTTCGGATGTTAAGGGCTCGAACCAGGTCTGCCACAAGGCAGAAACCTTTTCGCGATGAGGCAGCATTCTGGCGACAAGCGCTTCGCCTGTCTCCACCAAGGCTGCAAATTTTGATGATGACGGGTCGCCATCGGGTTTGGCGGCATCGCCGGCCTGGGCCGGTCCAGTATGGGTGGTCAGACCCAGGGTCTTGCTGTGGAGCTCGGAACGGAATAACTGGTAGATCGAGATAAGACAGTCGGCTGCTTCAGGATCTACACACTGCCGACTCGAAAGTTCTTCGAGCATGCGAATGTTATCACTCCACCTGGCGACGGTCGGATATTCGTTGGCCCACCTCAACACCGCGTACTGCACCATGAACTCAATATCCACGATGCCCCCAGCTGCGTGCTTGAGACTGCTTTTCGCCTCGACGGCAAACTGTGTGCGCATTTTGTCGCGCATCTCGAGCACGTCCCGACTTAATTTGACGGGGTCACGTTCGGCGCAGAGCACGCGCTGACGCACGGCCATGAACTTCTCACCTACCCGGGGGCACCCCGCCACAAAGCGTGCTCTCGTTAGTGCCTGCAGCTCCCAAGTCCAGGCGCGCTCGCGCTGATAACGTTCGAAGGCGGTGAGCGTGCTCACCAACAAGCCGCTATTGCCTGATGGCCGCAGCCGCATATCGGTTTCATACAGCTCACCCCTCACGGTTCTGGTCGACAGGAAATGAATGATTCTCTGTCCAAGCCTCGCGAAGAACACACTGTTTTCGACCGGCTTCGCGCCGTCAGTTTCGAGCGTATCGTCGGCATCGTGAAGGAATACGAGATCAAGATCGGAGCTGTAGCTGAGCTCTAGTCCGCCCAGCTTGCCATATGCAACGATGGCAAAGTCGGGGTCGCAGGGCGTCGTGGCGTCGCGCATTGGGCGACCATATTTCTGCACGACATCCTGCCAGGCGAAATGTAGCGCCTCGCCAAGCATCGCTTCAGCAATGGCCGAGAGATAGTCACTCACTTTCATTAGCGGCAGAGTTTCACGAATTTCCGACGCCGCAACTCGCAGCTCATGGGCGCGCTTGAAGTAACGCAGCGCATCCATCTGCTCTTCCAGGTCTTCCTCGGGTATTCGTAGCAACTCCTGACGCAGCTGATCGGTCAGCGTCGCCACATCAGGCGGGGTATAGATCTGCTTGTGCTGCACCAGCTCGTTCAGCAATACCGGTAAAGAGATCAGCTGCTCAGCGATCCACTCACTATCGTGCAACAGACTCATGAGCTCGTGGAGTGCCAGCGGGTTTTCGATAAGCAGACTCATATGTACCGATCGGCCGATTACCTGCTCCAGCAAGGCGAAGAAACGTGCACTCAGCCAGGGTGCGAGCCCGTAGCGAAACAGCTGACCCAGTGCCATAGGCATCAAGGCATGGAAGCGTCGCACCCCCGCTGGCCTGAGCTGACGAAACTGTGAGTAGTGCAGGAGCCGGTCCGCAAGCTCGAGCAGTTCATCCAGATGTGCGACGGCTTCCGCCTGCAGACCTTGTGCAATCAGTTGCTGCTGGACTGCAGCAGAGTCCGGTGCCACCTCCGCGTCATGGCGCTGTGGAACCGAGTCTGCGGAGATGTCGACACCGAAGGCGCCAGCGATGATCCGCCAGCATTCAGTACAGTCGACATCGTCCAGCACACCGGCGCCAGTCTGCTGATCCTGAGCCACCAGGCCAAGGTCTATGAGCTCGGCCTGGGTGGCCGGGGTCACTACACTGTTGAAGACCTCGCGGACAATCCGGCGATGCCGTGCAAGCGCCTTCAGCAAATGTGAGTAGTCAGGCTCATTCATGGCAAAAGCAATACGGGACTGGTCTCGATCATCGACTGGTAGCAACTGGGTCTGTTGGTCCCGCAGGCCCTGCAGGGCATGCTCAAGATTACGCAGAAACGCATAGGCCTCGCCAAGACCGGCACATTCCTTCGGCTCCAGCAGGCGAAGTTTCTCGAGTTTTTCCAACATGCCGAACAGGCTACCCTGGCGAAGCGCCACCTGCCGCCCACCATGCATCAGCTGCATGACCTGCACGACGAACTCGAGCTCGCGGATGCCACCAGCACCGAGTTTGATGTTGTTCTTGAGGTTTCGGCGCACGACCTCCTGTTCGATCATGGCTTTCATGTCTCGCAGCGCCTGAATAGCCGTGAAGTCGATGTAGTTGCGGAATATGAAGGGAGACAGGTTCGCCAGCAGGCGCATTCCCGCTGCAATGTCACCAGCGACTGGCCGCGCTTTCAGCATCGCAAAACGCTCCCAGTAGCGACCCTGATTGAAGTAGTAGTGTTCAGCGGCACTGAAACTGATCGCTAGCGCGCCGTCGCGGCCAAACGGGCGCAGTCGCATGTCGACGCGAAAGACAAAGCCGTCGGCCGTCCGCTGATCGATGGACGCGATGATGCCCTGACACAATTTGCGATAGAAGGCTGGCGTGTCCAGTCTCTGAAGCTTCGCCGGCGGCGTCTCACCTTGGGGCCAGCTGGTTTCGCCACAGTCCTGTTCGAACAGAAAGATCAGGTCGATATCGGACGAGACATTCAGCTCGAAGGAGCCCAGTTTTCCCATACCGAGTATGACCAGCGGCTGAGGCTTACCTTCAGCCATAGGATATCCGTGACGCCGACCGAGCCGCTGCATCCAGAAATCATGCGCAGCCTGCAGACAGAGTTCTGCCAGCCAGCTTTCCTCCCGAGTGGTTTCCTCGACCGTATTGCAGACAACGAGGTCGCGCCAAACAATACGGAACTGCGCCAGGCTGCGGAACTTGCGGAGCGCTGCATTGAAGGCGGCTTCATCTTCATCCGGCAGGTCTGCACAAATGCTCGTCAGCAGCTGCTCGAAATCAGCTTTTTGCCAGGTCTTGTTGAGGCTAACCGCTACATACTGCACCACAGCAGGCAGATGATTCTTCAGTGTCTCAGCGAGAAAGTCGCTCACGCAAAAAGCCCGGGTGATCTGCGCAGCAGCGCTGTTTAACCATGCCTGCTCTGCTGTGGGTGACTCGTCGCCAGCATCGGCCATGGAGGCTTTTGTATCGGCTTCACCTGATCCGGCAACCGGCGCGCTCCAGGCCTCAGGGACGCGCGACTCATAACGGTCAGCGAGCGCCTGCCAGCTCAGTCGACAAATCTTGTGACAGTCTTCAGGTGGCGTCATATAGTCCGCTTTTCCAGCAAGTAGATAGCCTCGGGCCGCCTTGCTGATTTCGGACGGCTGCAATTGCAGTGCTGGTGCATGCTCGTCGGGCTGTTCGATCCTGGCTTTGAAAGCCTGCAGGAATTCATTGAAGGCTTCGCTACCCCCGCGCTTGAGCTCAACTTCAAGTTCACAGAGGGCTGCAGTCTTGTCAGCAGCATTCACCGCCCCCTGATCCAGAGCGAACTCGACATCCACAGCCTCGTTATGCCACCAGATCAGTCGCTCGAAATCAGTATTGAAAAGCGGGCGGAGCTGACTCCAGTCGAAGCCGGCGAGGCCTGGTAGTTCAGTCTCCGCAAGTGTCGAGAGCCAGCGTTGATCGAGCTTGGGTACAGGTGCGTCAGAGGCATAGTGACCTAACTCATGATTCCACTCACTCCGGCTATGGAGACCGCCCGTAACCGTGCCCCTCGCCTTTACTGTTTGCTCCCACGCCATGGAGTCTGGCACCAATACCTGAAGCTCCTCGATCCCGCCGCCCTCGGCCAGCAATGCCGTCGAGCGAATCCGCAAGGCAACACCGGCCTGACGGAGCCGATGATCAGGTGTATCGAAGTACGTATTCCTGAGTTGCAGGCGCTGCCGAGGTTTGCCGTAGGCCGCGACCAGGCGCTGTTCCAGCTGTTCGAGCCCAGCGGGACCAAACTCGAACTTGGCTTCAATTTCAACTGGCCCTGCGGCTGCATCAGTTTCACTGCTCATCGCACTTGCATCCTTTTAGTCGAGATCACGTAAATCAATGGATAAACCCTGTTCAGGTCAGGACCACGCTGACGCCCACGGTCGCGCCTGGAAATATTGTATAGTCTGAGCTCGCCCAGATCATAAACCATTCACGGAAAGGATTTTGACAATGCCTACAGCTACCCACGGCACATTGCCGCCCACACGCCTGCCAGTCACGACCTCCCGAATTGGACGAGCCGTCTTTTTGGCTGCGGGGCTTACAGCTGGCGCCGGCACATTGCTCACTCTGCAGGGATGCCAGAGCGCCTACTACAGCGCCATGGAGAAAATTGGTATCCCCAAACGGGAAATACTGAAAGATCGGGTGGAGAACGTCAAAGATTCACAGGAAGAAGCCAAGGAAGAGTTCAGCTCAGCGCTCGAGCAATTTCAGGCGCTACTAGGCAAGCAGGATAGTGAGCTGCAGGCGAAGTACGACAAGCTCAACGATGCCTTCCAGGACTCCGAGCAGGCTGCCAATGACGTTCACGAGCGTATTCACAAGGTCGAAGGTGTAGCCGAGGCGCTGTTCGAAGAGTGGGAGGACGAGCTCGATATCTATTCTGATGAAGCGCTCAAGAGACGCAGCAGCCAGAAACTGAAAGAGACGCGAAGGGAGTATCAGGCACTGCTGAAAACCATGAAGAAGGCCGAATCACGCATGGAGCCCGTGCTCACGATCTTCAGAGATCAGGTACTCTATCTGAAGCACAACCTGAATGCCCAGGCCATCGACGGGCTCAAGAGCGAGCTGGGACGGGTAGAGAGTCAGGTAGATGTGCTCATCAAGGAAATGAATCAATCCATTTCCGAAGCGACGGCCTTCATGGCTACGCTGGAAACGGACTGAGAACGTCAGGTGCTGTTCGCAGCACCTCAGGTCACACATTCCGTACCACAGAGGGCGGTGGCGTGACCATCCGCATGATTTCAGCGCAATCGGCCACCAAACACGAAACACGAAACAGACGGCACGTAAAGGGAGACATGATGGGTGAAGAGGCAAGCGCGGCAAGTTCAATACGCCTGATGCGAAAGAGATTCGCCCATCTATCTGAGCCCGTAAATGCTGCATTATTTTGCGGCCAGGGCCAAAGATGTGGAACTCAATACGATGGTTAGTGGTTGACGTAGACAAGTCATTGTCCTGATTGAAGACGGCAAATAGACCAGGGAGCCAGCGCCGTCAAATCGATTTTCCGAATGGCGATGTAATTGCGCAAAGCTGAAGGAGGCTTACTTATGGCACTCTCACAAACCACCCGACAGGAGAAGCATTCAGATGAGTAGTGAATATATCGCGCGCGTTCGCAAGGGCCGCACCGTCGAGGTGGTGAGCCTGATCTATAACATCATCGAAGTTGTTGTCTCTCTGACAGCGGGTTTTGCCACTGGGAGTTCTGCCCTGATTAGCTGGGGCGTGGACAGCATCGTCGAAGCCAATTCGGCGGCGTTCATGATCTGGCGCTTGCGTGGAGAGGAACAGGGCAAAAGTGAACGCGAGCTACTCAAGCGCAAAAAGATCACTCTGAGCGTTCTGTCTGGGGCCTTTACCGTCGCGGTGGCCTTTATCCTATATGAGGCGATCAGCAAGCTCATCAGCCAGGATACGGCGTCGATGTCGTGGTGGGGCATTGGCATCCTGCTGGTGTCGCTGGTCGTTAACCCACTGCTCGCGTGGGGCAAGTATTACTACGGCAAGAAAACCGACTCACCGACGCTGAAGTACGACGCCATCGACACGATGATATGCGAATATCAGACAATCGTTGTCCTAATCGGCATCGGTCTGGTGCAATGGCAGGGTTGGTGGTGGGCCGACCCGATCGCCGCGCTGTTGATTGTGCCCTACGTAGCCTGGGAAGCCTATGAATCGGGACGTGACGCATATCACGTCGATCTTGATCTCGACGATCGGGAGGGGGCCGATGCTTAGCAAGAGGCTGCAACTATGTCACTCCTTGAGCGCCAGGATGCGCCTGGCACCATTCAGCACAACCACCCCCGCAACGGTGCCGATAATCAGATCCGGGTAATTGGATCCAGTCCACGCCACCAGGGCGCCAGCGCTGATGACACCCAGGTTGATCACCACATCGTTGGCTGAGAATATCCAGCTCGCCTTCATATGTGCTCCGCCCTCTCGATGCCTGGATATCAGCAGCATACAAGTGACATTGGCAATGAGGGCGACGAATGCTATCGCCATCATCACCAGCGATTCGGGGTCACTACCGAATATGAACCGTCTCACGACCTCTATCAATACGCCAACAGCGAGAATGAGTTGGAGTACACCAGCAACATGGGCTGCCCGTAGCTGACTAGCAACGCCGCGCCCAACAGCGTAAAGCGCGAGCCCGTACACGGCCGCATCGGCAAAGTTATCCAGAGACTCGCCGATAAGCCCTGCGGAGTGGGCGATCAGGCCTGCGGTCATTTCCACCACGAAGAGCACTGCATTGATGCCGAGCAACCAACGCAGGGTGCCCGATTCCTGACTGGCAGAGGCTGTCGAAAACTCGGCGGCCTCGATAGTCTCCCGATCTGCGGCGGTGGTTTCCCGAAGCGAGGCGCCCAGCCCCAGGGTTGCAAGCTTCGTAGTGATAGGAGCAGCTTCCCCATCGTGCATAACCTTCAACCGGCGGATCGACAAGTCGAAGGACAGCCCGTGAATCTGTGCAAAGCCGTTGAGAGCCAGGCGAATCATTCGCTCTTCCGATGGACAGTCCATTTTCGGCACGGCATAAATGCTGACCCACTTTCCCGATGCTTCGGAATCGGTCCGCGTATTCGTATCTGCTACAGGCATTGCATCGCAGCCACAGGAATCTCCACCGGTCTTGCTCATGATACGGCTCCACTTGAATATGACTTGGCTATCATTTAAAACTATATAGTCACTATAAGGTCAACAGATGTGAAGAGCATTCGTGGAGGCGTTCAATGCGCATTAGTCAGCTGTCAAGATTGGGAGGGGTCCGTACACAGACGATCCGATTCTATGAACAGCAGGGCCTTTTGGCGTCGCCAGATCGGCAGGAAAATGGTTACCGCGCTTATACCGAAAAGCATGTCAGGCAGCTTACTTTCATTCGGCGCTGCAGGTTGCTTGATTTGTCACTGGCCGAGATTCGCCAGTTACAAAAACAGCAGGATGACCCGAACCAGTCATGCTCTGCCATCAATACCCTTCTTGACGACCACATTGCCGATGTAGCTACAAGGATCGGCGCACTTCAGACGCTCGAAAAACAGCTTATATCGCTACGGTCGCGTTGCAACGATGATCGTCAGGTCGAGCGTTGTGGCGTTCTTGCGGAGATCAGCGAGATGGATTCGGCGACGTAGAGCACGACACACGGCCTTTTTGCACGGCGAACCGATCGGACACGGTCGAGACGGCACTCATTCATAATCCCGCGAGCTCGCCCATTCCAGCTGATGTTGTAATTCCTGATGATAAGCCTCGTAGAGGCTCCAGACTTTGCGGCTGGCATCGGCCAGGAGGGCCTCGACCGCCTGCGATTCTCTCGACCCGGCGTCGCTGGATTGCGCAGCGATGATTTGTCGCCACAGCGCTTCCAATTCTTCGTACGCGGCAAAGGCCGCATTCCGGTTAGCCCTGATATCGCTCTGAACAAGCTGCGCCTGTAACTGGGCAACAATTGTTTCTACCTGGCGCTCGACCGCCCGTGTGTCTGCTTGCATCCGCCTCTCTCCGTCGATTTGGCGCCTGATATTCTACACCATTCCCTGATCGGCCCCTTGACTCTAAAGTAACTATAAGGTGTGTAATGCATCCTGGATTAACGGGAACGGTGGTTCAAGTCCTCTCTTCTGGGTGAGGGACAGCGTGCGCGGTTTCGGATGAAATTGAGGAGTACTCCGTATGAAGATGATACATCAACGGTTGAGCGAGGCGCTGCAACGCCTACTGGACGACCGCAATGAACCTTAGCCCCGAGGCATCAATCGATGGAAGTGCCAACGTTTGGCCTTGGCTGACTATCGCAGCATTGCTGGCGCTGGCCGATCAAGCCATCAAATGGCTGGTCCAGGATCTGATGCCGTATGGCCAATCCATCCCGCTTACATCCTTTTTCAACTGGGTTCATGTCTGGAACACAGGTGCGGCCTTCAGCTTGCTCGCCGAGGCAGGGGGCTGGCAGCGCTACTTCTTCATCGTGCTGGCGCTGACCGTGTCGGTTGCCCTTATCCTGATGCTCCGCAAGCCACTGCCGCGACTGGAGGCGATGGGCTACAGCCTGATTCTCGGTGGCGCGGTCGGCAATGTTGTGGACCGTATCATCAGAGGCTACGTCGTGGATTATCTCGACTTCCACTGGTACGACTGGCATTGGCCTGCGTTCAACCTGGCAGACGTAGGCATCTGTCTGGGTGCCGTATTGCTGCTCGTTACTACGTTTCGCGACGCGCGTTCAACCAAGGTATCGACGAGTCGGTAAGTGCATGGCCCATTGGCAGCGCTCGTTGCGTATGAGCTTTGACAACAGTCCTCACTTTAAACAGGACAACTTAGGAGCCTCGATGAATCGCCCACACTGGATAGTACCCCTCGCGTTAATCTGGATAACGAGTCTCTTCCTGCACCTGGCCTGGGAAATGTGGCAGGTTCCATTTTACGAGGGCATGGCCTCTGCTAGTCATGCAGCTGCAATCTGGGTCTGCACCAAGGCAACCTTCGGGGATGCCAACATTGCGGTCACCGCCTATCTCACAGCAGCGCTAAGCGTGCGCTCCATTCATTGGGTCAGCACGCCCGCCTCGAAACCACTATTTTTCTACCTGCTGGCAGGCCTGCTCATCACGATCCTGTTCGAATACATGGCAACCGAAATACTAGGACGATGGCAGTACAACGAGCAGATGCCAACGCTCCCTCTGTTAGGCACTGGCCTGCTCCCGCTGGCCCAATGGGTGGTGGTGCCGGTGGTCAGCCTCTACGCCAGCCGGCTAATGTACTTCGGTATGCGGCCAATGCGAAACAATGCCCCTTCAGGCCAGCAAAGCCTTTGATCTTTCGAAATCATTATCATGAACATATTTTCCGCCCATTGGGCGCTATGGAGATTAGTATATGAACAACCCGGCCATAAAAATAACGGTGATCATCTTTGCAATCATTGGATTCCTCTGTGTACTTGGTTTCATCGCGATGTGGTTCATGCATGGCAGTATGATGGGCGGCATGATGATGGACGGCACCTGTCCGCAGACGATCGGTTCTTCGCCGCTGAACTAGACAGTTGGCATTAGCTGCGCCCGAATAACGACTCAACAATTCTGCAATCATGAATGACACCGCCTTCACAACAGGCGCTAAGGCGTGTGAGCTCCCGCTCCATCGCATTCAGATCACGAAGACGGATACGCACCTGTTCGAGCTGCTCTTCCACCTTGGCATCGAGTGCAGCACAGGACGCAGGTAAATCGCTCATCGCAATCGAAACGGAGACAGGTTCAGGCGAACAAAAAACGTGCGAAATCTGCTTTATTGATTTTCATAACTTCATTTAGTGACTGAATAAATCCTTTTCTTTTTCAGCATCAACTTCTTCCTTTGGCCTTTTATCCAAAAAATAGTCCAGTAGGATGCCGACAGCTACTGCTCCCAAAAATGCAGCATATACTTGCCAGTCATATTGAATTATCAGCGACAGGCTAATGATAATCGCCAAAATTGGCAGTATAGGAACTTTTCCTACGGACAAAGGAACTTTAAAAGGCCTGTTTTTTTCAGGTGCTTTAAAACGCAGTACAATTAGGGCAACGTTCACGGCGACAAAAACAAGCAGCGCGCCCAAAGAGGACATTCCTGCTACGATCTTGATATCGCCCAGTAGTATAAAACCCGCAACTACCACCATAACAACAACGGTAGCGACCCATGGCACTTTCTGTGCGTTGGTTTTTGTCATGAATTTTGGAAGTTCGCCGACGCTAGCCATACCAAACAGAAGTCTACTTATAGAAATAAGACCACTAAATGCAGCATTGGCCGTGGCAAAAAGTGCCGCAACGGCCAAGACCACAGGCAACCAGCTGTTGAGATTAGAAGCCGCAAGTGAAAGTGGAGAATCTACTTTTGCCAGCTCAGAAGGGTCGGCAATATTAAGTACAGTAAAAGATATTAGCAGGTATACAATAGTAGTGATAACCATTGTCAACAAGAATGCACGGGGAATGGTTTTACCAGGATTTTTCACTTCCGAACCTAGTGCCGCCATATGTTCAAAGCCAGTATAAATAAAGAATAATGTGGCGGTAGCTGCCAAAGTACCAGATAAAGATTCCACTTTAAAAAATTCTGCCTTTGGTAGCCCTGTCTCAGAAAGTCCAACCACAATAAGAATTAACAAACCCAATAGCTGTATGCTTACCATAACAATATTGGCGTTCGATGATTTCTTGATGCCGGCAATGCTTATCAATGAGAGAACAACCAGGACGCTAAAACTCACCAATATAGAGGGCACACTTAAAAAAGTATTGAAATATCCTGAAAAAGCCAACAGAACAGCGGCGATGGTAGCCGAACTGTGAAACGCGATCGTCCACCCCGTGAGAAAAGATGGTGTGTCAATCTTGGGAAAGGCCTTGCGTACAAAAACAAACTCCGCACCAGCATTTGGATATGTAGAGGACATCTCTGCATACGACATTGCAGATACACTTGCTGCGATGGCGGCAAAAATAAAGCTCAACCACAGGCCTGTACCAGCCTGTCCAGCTGCCGCGCCAATTACGGTATATATTCCTGCGCCTACAATAGTGCCTACACCATAAAAAGTAAGCCGAAGGGTACTTAATGATTTTTGTAATTCTGCCATAGTGATTATTCTTTCAGCTATTGGTTTGAATGATTACTGCACTTCTCACAGATCCCTTTTACAACCAGGTGGCTTCCGCCACTACCTAACTGAGCAAATCGGGAGGACTACCGTGTGGGACCTCGCCTGTAATACAAGTCTCGCCTTCGAGCTCAACATCAAGAGTGAGGTGCACGAACTTTTCAGTGTCCAGCATTTCACGGACTCTTTCCTTGACCGCTACCACTTCTTCCCGGCTCACTGATTGCTTCATGACCAGATGTGCGCTCAGGACATGCTTTTCGCCATCCAGAGACCAGCTATGGCAATGGTGTACGGAGTTGACACCTGGCAGTAAGCTTATGTCACGCTCAAAGGATTCCATATCGAAACCCTCTGGACTGGTCTGCAGGAACACATGGAAAAACTGGCGCAGGTTTCGAATGACGTTCCAGAGGATGAACAAGGAGATTCCGATCGAGAGTATGGGATCGATAATCGGTACATCCCAGATCGTCATGACGCCTGCGCCGATTAATACCGCAGCCCAACCAAGTGTATCTTCAAGCAAATGCCAACTCACGACCTTCTCGGTTAGGGACGAGCCCTTCCTCACCCGAAGTACGGCTATCCCATTGAAGACTATACCGACCACAGCTAACGCCATCATACCAGGGGCATTGACAGCTTCTGGTGACAGGAGCCTGCTGACAGCGTGCCAGAGAATGAAGGCGAGACCCATGATGAGCACGATAGAGGTGATGAGTCCACCGAGCAAGGCATAGCGGCGATACCCATAGGTGTTTTGCGGATTAGGCCCCTTGTGCGAGAGGCGATCGAAATACCAGGCCAGACCCAGGGACATGGAATCACCTAGATCGTGTACGGCATCGCTGAGGATTGCGATACTATTCGTCCATAAGCCTCCAATGATTTCAATGATCGTAAAGCTCAGGTTCAGAAAGAATGCCGTCTTCAAATTGCCGGAACTGTGATTGTGATGTCCGCCCATATTTCTGTTCCTTTCTTTGCTGCCCCGGACCATGTACCGGGATGAACTTGCGGGGCTGATGTTGGTGAACCCCTTATCAGTCTTCGAAGAGGCTACTCGCATCCTGCGGAGAGATGACGCAGAGCCGCAGGCATCAGACCGCTGGGTCAAACGATTTGATAGCTAAGCCCGCTTTCGAAGTGTAGTTGCACGAGACACTGCGCGGCATTTTTCTCGACCGATAAATGGATACGCGCGACACCTTGCCGCTTGTTCATAAACAATAGCATTATTGCGTTGGTCTCCAAGGACGAATCTGGTAGGGTTACCCGCGTCAATCATTTTGGCTTTACAGGATAAATATCATTTCTGCGACTCACCGCCTCCTGACCGTCTTTCTGGCCGCGCTCATTGCCTTGCAATCGGTACTCGCCATAGCGGACGTGCATAACAGCCATCAATCAGGTGAGGCGCATCTGTCATTCGAGCACGAGCACGAAACAAGCAAGCAGACTCAGTCAGGCCACTTCACTGACAAGACCACCAATTCTGCTACCGCCCAACTGGACTGCCATCATTGTTGCCATTGTCATGGCTCCTCGCCAATGTTTCTCGATGACGATCAACATCCATCCTTTCTCACCGCGCTGCACGCTGGACTATTCGACTACCACGTCAGCTACCGGTCCCACATCGTTTTTTCAGATAACCCACCTCCGATAGTCTAGTCAACGTACGGGCACGATCTGCTTATTGACACAGCGTGGCAATGCCTCGTTGCGTCCAATGTACATTGATTTACTCCATTGCGAGGGCTCTTCATGAAGAAACTGCAAGTTTCTTATGCCATTTGTGCACTTCTTTCCTGTTCCACTTTTGCGGCGCAAGCCAGAGCGGATAACTGGCCCGGCTGGCTGGCGCCACAGCTAGAGCAGCATCCGGATATTTCTGCCGCTCGCGAGCAATTGCTGGGCTCCTGGGCCACGGCCGACGCAACAGACCAGCCACTCCACAACCCTGAGCTGTATTCTGAAGTGGAACGTGGCGGTGAAGAGAATAACTTCCGCGTCGGTGTTCAGCAGACTCTCGACTGGTGGGACAGAAAAGGTGCGAGGAAGGATCAAGCCGTATCCATCCGCCAGGCAGCTGAGGCACAGTACCGCCAGCTGGCCATGGACAGGACTGCCGAAGTATTGGAAGCCCTGATCGAGTGGGATGCCGCAAATCGTGCGGCCACGATCGCGACAGCACAGAAAGACCACTTCCAGACACTGCTCGAGTTGGCGCGCAAACGGCAAAGCGCTGGTGATATCAGCACCATCGATGCGGAGCTTACATTTCTTTTTCTGTCCCAACAGCTCGCCGAACTTGCCGAACTGGAAGTCGCGTCGCTGACAGCTGAGTCTCGTTTGCGTGAACTTCTTCCGGAGTGGACGCCCGCACTCGGCGGTATTTCGAAGGACGAGTGGCCGACTCTGCCAAGTTCGCTGTCCGAAGAGGCGCTGCTGACGCATCCAGCAGTCGAGACTGCGCGCGCAAACTGGCAGGCGCTGAAGGAGGAGGCCGAGGTGACACGACGCGCGGCCAGGGCAGAACCCACTGTAGGCATCAATGCAGGTCGCGACGGTGGCGAGAATGTCGTAGCCCTCACATTCGCCATTCCACTCAACGTGCGTAACGATTTCAGTGCCGAAACTCGCGCTGCGAGCCGTGCAGCTTTGGAAGCCGAAGCGCGATATCGTTCTGCTTTGCGCAAGCAACGATTCGAATTCGAGGCTGCTCTGGCCGCCTGGCAGCGTTTTCAACAACAGTATGGCCGCTGGCAAACAGTAGCGCAGAGTCATGTAGAGAGCGGTCCCGAGATGCTGGAGCGTCAATGGCGCAGCGGGGATCTTTCCACAGCAGATTATCTTCAAACCCTCAACCAGCGGGCCGAGAGTCTTTTGGCTGGTATAGCACTCGAAAAACAGACGCAGTTGGCGCTTACACAAGTGCTACTTACATCGGGTCAACTGATCGCCGCGACAGTGCCACCCTCTGCTCAAACGAACTGATACGGGACACCTCACATGAACAAGACATTGCTTATTTTTCTGCTTGGTACGCTGGCGACGGCTGGACAGGCCGAGACAACTTCGCCGGGCCATGCTCATGAAGAAACTTCACCGGACACCGCTCTGACTGCCGAGCCGCCTCACGATAGTCACGAAGAAGAAGATCACGATGAGCACGGGGCGCACGATAACCATAAAACTGCCGACAAGCATGGTCATGACGAACATAGTGACGAAAATCATGACGAAGATGAGGGTGATGACCATGGCGGCAAAGACCATGAAGAGGAAGGTGGGCACGATGAGGGCGGCCATGAGGAGGGCGGCCACGACGAAGGTGGTCATGATGAAGGCGCTGCTGCAACATTGACCGGTGGTCAGATGGCGCTGGCGGATATTCAGGTGAAAGCGCTCGCCCCTCAGTCTGTGGACTATTCGCTTTATGCGCCGGGCGAAATCATGTCCAACGGCTACACCAGCTTCCGAGTATCGCCTCGGGTCCCTTCGGTGGTGTTGCGTCGCCACGTGGCGCTGGGTAGCCACGTCAAACAAGGTCAGCCGCTGGTCACGCTTTTCAGCGAAAGCGTCGCCCAGGCACAGGCCGACTACCGCAGAGCCTGGCCAGAATGGCAGCGGGTACAGAAGCTTGGGCCCGGAACCGTGGGAGAACAACGGTATATCAGCGCCAAGGCTGACCTGGAAGCCGCAGAGGCGACCTTGCTGGCTTACGGCCTCACTTCGGAGGACCTCAAGGCGCTGCAGACACAAAAGACCAAGGCCCTTGGCGAATATACCCTGCGAGCTGAAATCGATGGCTCTGTACTCGCGGACGATTTCGAGCAGGGGCAGCGCATCGAGGCAGGTGCCCCGATGATTACCCTGGCGGACGAGAAGGAGCTGTGGGTAGAGGCTCACCTGCCGGCCGATCGCTCGCTGGCCCTGCCCGAAGGGACGCGGGCGGAGGTCGTGACGCCCAACCTGCGCGTACCGGCGGTCGTGTCGCAGGAGGCACATACCATAGATCCGGTCACACGCACGCGAACGGTCCGGCTGCTGGTCGATAACCAGTCTCACCGGCTTCACCCAGGCCAATTTGCCGAGGTGTTCTTTCAGTTCAGTACTGAAAAGCCAGTACTGGCCGTTCCGGAAGGCGCACTGATGCGAGGTGCCGATGGCGACTGGACCGTGTTTGTCGAAGATCACCCTGGCGAGTTCAAGCCAATAGAAGTTGAATTGGGACGATCCCTTGGGCTATTGCGCGAAATATCCGGCATCGCAACCGGCGCTCGTGTCGTCACTGAAGGCGCTTTTTTCGTCGCTTCCCAAATCGCCAAAGGCGGCTTTGATCCTCACAACCACTAAGCAAAGGAAAGTTCATGTTTAATCGAATCATCGATTGGGCAGTCACCAATCGCTTGCTGGTGGTGATTGCACTCTTGGCGCTGATGACAGCGGCCGTTTTTATCATTCCGAAACTCAATCTCGACGCCTTTCCTGATGTCACCAATGTTCAGGTGTCGGTCAATACCGAAGCACCTGGGCTAGCCGCAGAAGAAGTCGAGCAGCTCATCACCTACCCGATCGAGGCTGTGATGTATGCCTTGCCCGACGTAGAAGAAGTCCGTTCGATATCGAAGACCGGTTTGTCAGGCGTCACCGTTGTCTTCAAGGAAGGCACCGACATCTATTTCGCGCGTCAGCTTGTTTTCGAGCGGCTTCAGGCTGCCAGGGAGCTGATTCCCGATGGTGTTGGCACTCCGGAGATGGGCCCGAATACCTCAGGGCTTGGACAGGTCTATCAGTATCTGCTGGTCGCCGATCCCGACTCGGGCTTCGATGCGATGGAGCTACGCAGCCTGCACGACTGGGTGGTCAAACTCCTACTGATCCCGGCCGAAGGCGTCACTGACGTGCTCTCCTTTGGCGGCGATGTTCGCCAGTATCAGGTCAACCTGAACCCGTCACGACTGTTGGCCTACGACCTGACGCAGGATGACGTGATGGAGGCGCTGGAGCAGAACAACACGAACGTCGGCGGGTGGTATATGAACCGCGGTCAGGAGCAGCTGGTGATACGTGGTACCGGCTGGATGGACCACGGCGAAGCGGGCATGGACCAGATCCGTCAGGTCCCCCTGAAAACCGTGGATGGTACAACCGTTACTGTCTCAGATGTGGCTCAGGTCGAACTGGGAAGTGAAATTCGCCAGGGCGCAGTGACCATGACCCGCAAGGATGCCGATGGCGAAGTCGTCCAGCTGGGCGAAGTCGTCGCCGGCATCGTCCTGAAGCGCATGGGCGCCAACACCAAGACTACTATCGATGCTGTAAATGCCCGCGTTGACCGGATCAATCAGGCTTTGCCCAAAGGTGTTCACTTTGAAGCATTTTATGATCAGGCCGATTTGATCACACAGGCCGTAGAGACCGTCGTCAACGCGCTCCTGCTCGCTTTTGTGTTCATCGTCGTCATCCTTGCATTGTTCCTGATGAACCTGCGGGCCACTTTCCTGGTTCTGATCTCCATCCCGATATCGATTGGTATCGCATTGATGGTCATGGCGTGGTTCGGACTCTCTGCCAACCTGATGTCGCTCGGTGGCATCGCAGTAGCCATAGGCATGCTGGTCGACGGTTCGGTGGTGATGGTCGAAAACATGTTCAAGCACCTGACCCACCCGGATGCCGAGCACGACTCGCAGAGACTGAAACGCGTGGGGCCTGACGATATAGACCCTGTTGACGCCCCGCATGATAACCATGGCATTGCGCTGAGGCTGCAGGAGGCTGGCCGGGAGGTTGCCCGCCCTATCTTTTTTGCCACAGCTATCATCCTGGTCGTCTTCATGCCGCTCTTCAGTTTTGAAGGTGTCGAGGCCAAGCTTTTCCAGCCGATGGCTATCAGCATCATGCTTGCCATGCTTTCTGCGGTGTTTGTTGCGCTGATTATTGTTCCGGCTTTGGCTACCTATATGTTCCGGAAGGGGATTCGTCAAAAAGAAAGCTTCGTGCTGAAGCCGCTGGATTACCTGTATCGCCGGGGACTGCTGTGGGCGATGGGACACCGAAAGACTGTGGTTCTGGTTGCGGGACTGATGGTGATAGCTGCCGCAGCCGTCGTTCCTCGTCTCGGCACGGAGTTCGTGCCTGAACTTGAAGAGGGGACGATCAATCTGCGGGTTACCTTGGCGCCCTCTTCCAGTCTCGACACTGCACTGACAGTAGCGCCCAAACTGGAAGCGATGCTGATGGAGTTTCCAGAAGTGACCTATGCTCTGTCGCGAATCGGGCGAGCGGAAATCGGCGGAGACCCTGAACCAGTGAACAATATCGAAATCTATATCGGTCTCAAGCCCGTGCCTGAATGGACGAGTGCCAGCAGCCGCTATGAGCTGCAGAGCCTGATGGAGGAGAAACTCGAACAATATCCCGGCTTACTGTTCAATTTTTCCCAGCCGATCGCCACACGTGTGGATGAACTGCTGTCTGGCGTGAAAGCTCAGCTGGCTATCAAACTGTTCGGCCCGGACCTGGATGTTCTGGCCGAACAGGGGCAGGCTATCGAAACAGTCGTGAAGAAAATTTCGGGTGCGCGTGATGTTGCCATGGAACAGATTGCGGGTGAAGCACAGCTGGTCGTCAAACCAGATCGCCGCGCGCTTTCGCGTTATGGTCTGGCTGTAGGCGATGTGATGGAGCTGGTACAAGAGGGGCTTGGCGGGGCGAGCGCTGGCCAGATCATCAACGGCAACGAACGCTATGATATCTATGTACGTCTTGGCGAACGCTTCCGTGAAAATCGTGAGGCGATTGCCGATCTGCGGCTGCAGGCGCCGTCCGGTGCGTGGGTTCGCCTGGGCGATGTGGCCGATGTCACGATAGCTTCAGGCCCGCCACAGGTAAGACGCGACGATGTTCAGCGGCGGGTTGTGATACAGGCGAACGTGCAAGGCCGGGATATGGGCAGCGTTGTAGCGGACATTCGACAGGTCATCGCTGAGCAGGTGGATCTCCCCACCGGCTACTCAGTGGAAATCGGCGGCCAGTTCGAAAACCAGCAGAGAGCGCAGAAACGACTGGCACTCGTAATACCTATCTCACTTGGCCTCATAGCATTGTTGCTCTACTTTGCGTTCGGGTCTGTGGGGCAGGCCATGCTGATCCTGGTCAACGTACCCCTGGCGGTGATCGGTGGTGTGTTTTCGCTCTGGATTTCCGGGCAGTATCTGTCAGTTCCCAGCTCCGTCGGCTTCATTACCCTGTTCGGGGTAGCGGTGCTGAATGGGGTGGTCATGGTGGAGAGCATCAATCAGCGGATAGGGGATGGCCTGGCGGTAGCCGATGCCGTGTTCGATGGTGCAGCCTCGAGACTGAGGCCCGTGCTTATGACCGCTCTCACCTCGGCGCTGGGACTTATTCCCATGATGCTCTCGAACGGTGTTGGTGCAGAGATACAAAAGCCGCTGGCCAGTGTAATCGTGGGCGGGCTGGTGACAGCCACGTTCCTGACACTCTTTGTACTGCCCGTGCTCTTCGCCCTGTTCTCAAAAGGCAAGCTCAGAGACGCCCGTAAAGCCTAGCTATATGGCCCGCCGCTGCCGCAATGGTACGGCGGGCCTTCTTCCTCGCGCCACTTTCACATCACAGCACGAATCATTATTCTCGTCCCTCGGCCTTTCGAATTTCCGTACGGCCAATCAGTAAAAAACCTTTGTTTGCTCACGGTAAACAGATAGGTGACGATCTCTACGAGATTGGATTCGACGAAGGCAATCACTTGGCTTATTTTTTACTGACTCGCGTTGGCAGTTCAGGTGGGGCACTCTTTATCATTGAGGGAAAACTCCTTTTACTATCCACCCGTAACAACGGAGCTCATGATAATTGTTCAGAGCGTTTTTGGTGCATAGCGCGCTCCGACCCCGGCGAATGCACCAGATTGACGCATTGCGTAGAGTCGAGAGGTTCTTTTATGCTTTACCAGCGACGCACGAACAGCTGATACCAGCTTCGCTTGCCCAGCAATCAATGCATTGCAAATGTCTGCAGCGTTTTTCAGAAAGGTGGCATGTGTTTTGCTTAATGCTTCGAGATCGTGATTTCTTTAACAAAGGTGCAAGCAATGAAAAAATCTCGAATGACGTCAAGTTTTGGATTGATGGTCACGCTCCAGCTGACATCTTCTCTCGTGAGCGCAGAGGTGAGTACCAACATCGCCGCTGTGAGCAATTATCTGTTTCGCGGTGTAACGCAAACAGACGGTTCCCCAGCTGTTCAAGGTGGAATTGACTTTGAACACGCCTCCGGTTTTTACGCTGGTACATGGGCCTCCAACGTGGATTTCGGCGATGAAACGAGTTACGAGCTGGACTTATATGCTGGATTCGCCGGAGCGATGAATGACCTTGGCTACGATGTGGGCTATATCTACTATGCCTATCCCGATGCGCCTGATTCCATTGACTTCGGGGAGATATATGGGGAGGTGAGCTATGGCGTTGCGGCCCTAGGCTTCGCGTATACAACAAACAGCGACGTGAGTGGGAAAGGGTTGTTCGTCCAAGGCGACCTCTACTATTACGCAAGTGTCGAAATACCTTTGCAGGACGGCTACAGTACGGGCGTTCTCGCAGGTTTCTACGACTTTACCGACGACAGCGCTCCATCTGTCGGAGACGCGAGTTACGCACATGCCTCAGCTAACATTACGAAAAATGCTGGAGAATTTGGCGCCTTCAGTTTCAACCTGGAGTATGCTGATATCGATGAAGACTCTGCACTGGGCTCGGTGAGCTCCAGCGACCCTAAGGTTTGGTTAGGGTGGAGCAAAACGTTCTAGTAAGATATGGCTGCTAGGGGCTGTTGACGTTTCACATCGGTAGCCACACGAAAGCGCAGGCCAGAGCGACGCTGCGCCTGCACTGTGCTGATGAGCTTTGACATAAGTCCCATCCAGGAAAACCCATTCAAGGTCTGGTTCCGTTACCAGCTTGTCGAACAGACGTTTCCAGACGCCTTTTCTCGACCATTAAATCTTTTGTAGACCGAATTCCATTTACCGAAGTCTGGCGGCAGGTCTCGCCAGGGCACGCCTGTTCTGATTCTGAAAAGAATGCCTTCGATCGTATTACGAAGGTCTCTCTTGAAGTAGATATCCAATTGAAGCTAGCTCTGCAGCTATAGAGCCTGGCGAAATTCCGAGCGGATGATCTGGCCTTCCGGCGCAAGCTAGGCATTTGGCTTGACAGTAAAAGAAACTGGTAGCGATCAGAGGGGCAAAGCCGACGAGGTACTGCCCCTCTAGTCAGGCGCCGACATCTTACCAATAATAAACGCGATAAAATTTTCGTACTTCAAATCGGAGAAAAAGGCAGCTTCGCAGAGCGAAGCCGCCTTGAACAGCTTATTAGAAAGCGTAGACTGCGCCAAGTGCCAGGTGAGTCGCATCGGCACCGGTTTCAACAAGCGAATTATCGGCGTCATCAGGATTGATGTCGATGAAACCTTCCTCATCACTTGTTACGAAGTAAAGCTCAGTATAGACATAGAGGTTATCCGAGAAGCTGTGGAGCGCCTGCAACGATATAACCGAAGTGTCCTCACCGTCGCCGTCCGGCGTGGAGAACTCGTATGACGCCGCGAATGTGTTGGCACCCATAGAGTAGATCGCCATCAGACCGTAGTCATCACGGACGTCTGTCGTGGTCGAGTATAAAGCACTCAGTTCCAGATCGCCCATCTGGAACGCACCGCGAACGCCATAGGTGTTACCGGCATTTGAACTGTCGTTCGAGTCCATTGCCACAGCCAGTGAGAATTGATGATCCGCGTACTGGACGCCTAACTGATATGGATTTTCACCGCCCACGTCGTTACCGTCTGCATCTTCAAAGCTGCCGTCGAGTTCAACCGCACCGTGCAAGGTCAGACCGCTGAATGAAGGCGAAGTGTATTGGAGCAGATCGCCTTCACCGGTGTTATACACGGTGCCGGTGTTGAAGACGACTATCTCGTAATATTGTTTGATGCCATCGATTAATCTCTCGTAAGCCGAGTCGTCAGAGCCGACCCAGACCTGACCGAAGTCGCCTTTTAGTCCGATGTAAGCCTCATCAAGCTTGATTCGTCCGCGTCCTTTAGCCTTGTCATCACCGTCAATGCCGTCAAGCTCAATTTTCATGAACGCTTCGAGGCCAGGGCTGATTTCATGCTCGTGAGTCAAGCCGATGGTTGATCCATTATCTTCTAGGCCGCTTACGGTAGAGCCTTCAAAGAATTCTACATCCCCGTTATCCGAGAGGATATTCTTGTCTGCTTCCGAATAAACCCAGGCAAGTTGAACGTTGCCATAAACCTGTGGCATGGAATCAAGACGCTGCGCCAGTGCGGCTGCAGAGTCGATCTGTGGCGTGGTATCGGCAGCGAAAGTGCCGGTCGTCAAGGTGGCCAGCGTGACAGCTGAAGCTAAAAGCGTCTTTTTCATTTCGTCTTCCTTCTGTGTGTAAATCAACTCGTTGTTGGATAACTGAACTGGCAGTGCCGGGTATTGCCTCCACCCCCTGTTGTCCGGGGCGGATTAGCCGCTTCTTCGGCAGCTTTCTATTGTTCGTGCAGTCATTCCAATGACTTCAGTGTCCCTTGGCACCAGCGCTTCCTGCCGCTCTGCCTGGCGATCCGATCTCGCACTTTGCTTAGATTCAGATCTTCAAGTGTTGCTTCACGAAAACCCACTAAACGCATGTTTCCGATAACCAATTAGTAATACAGCATTCAGGTCTTTGCAATGTTGGCGCCTTCTCAGGCGGCCCAGGGCTTTCCCCACTCCTTGGCAACAACGCAAAAATTTCTGAAATTCCTTTTCAATTCAGCCTGTTAGGCTGGACCACGCTATAGATCCGGAATTGTACGTAGCAATTGTGACGCTTATGTTACGGAATCCTCTTGAAGCGTCAGCAGTTCTACCTAGTGGGGCAACCGGGTAATCAGTGAACTACGTCAGGTGACCGAACCATGACATCCGCCTCGTGGCAGTCATAGTAAGCAATTACCGAGAGTTAATGAGACATTGTTAATAAATTCGAAGGGAAAAGTTGACTTCGGGGAAAATTTTACGAGCGGACTAACAACAAAAAAGGCGCCTCTGAGGGCGCCTTTGAAAAACTAATCTACGACGTTAGGCTCGGCTGGCCCGCTTGCGATCACTCTCCTTGAGATGACGCTTTCGCACGCGAATACTGGCCGGCGTAATTTCAACAAGCTCATCATCCTCGATAAACTCGAGCGCCTGCTCAAGCGACATCCGGATAGGCGGTGTGAGCACGATGTTCTCATCTGTTCCCGAAGCTCGCACGTTCGTGAGCTGCTTGCCCTTGGTACAGTTGACCGTTAGGTCGTTATCCCGGCTATGCAGACCGATGACCATGCCTTCATACACTTCGACGTTGGGATCGATGAACAGACGGCCACGCTCCTGCAGGTTCCACAGTGAGTATCCGAGCGCCTTACCAGTGAGGTTGGCTATCATCACGCCGTTCTGACGCGTGGCGTTGATGCCTTCCTTCAGCGGCCCGTAGTGGTCGAATATGTGCGTCAGGATGCCTGAACCAGACGTCATCGTCAGAAACGCTGAACGGAAGCCGATAAGACCACGAGAAGGCGCGATGAATTCGAGTCGGCTTCGGCCCTTGCCGTCTGGAATCATGTTGGTGAGCTCGGCGCGACGGGCACCCATCTCTTCCATGATGGCGCCCTGGTGCTGGTCTTCGATATCGATAACGACCTGCTCGAACGGCTCGACCTTCACACCATCCTGCTCACGCAGAATGACCTTTGGTTTGGCGACTGCGATCTCGAAACCTTCACGACGCATGTTCTCGATCAGTACTGACAGGTGCAGCTCGCCGCGACCTGAAACCAGGAACTGGTCAGGCGTCGGACCTGGCTCGACTCGAAGCGCCACGTTGTGCAGCAGTTCCTTGTCGAGACGCTCCTTGATGTTCCGGCTGGTGACGTACTTGCCTTCCTTGCCAGCAAACGGGGAGTCGTTGACCTGGAACATCATGCTGACGGTAGGCTCGTCGACTGTCAGCGGCGGCAGCGCTTCAGGCTTGTCTGGTGAGCACAGGGTGTCAGAAATATTCAGCTCATCAAGACCTGTCACGCAGACGATGTCTCCTGCAGCAGCTGTTTCGACTTCGACGCGCTCGAGGCCGTGGTAACCCATGATCTTGAGCACGCGGCCATTTCGCTTGCCGCCTTCACGATCAACGACGACGACCGGGGTATTCGTCTTGATCTTGCCGCGACTGATTCGACCAACGCCAATGATGCCGACATAGCTGTTGTAGTCCATGGCCATGATCTGCATCTGGAACGGGCCTTCAGGATCGACGTCCGGTGGTGGCACCTTGTCAACGATCATCTGGAACAATGAAGACATGTCGTCTTCCATGGCATCAGGCTCAAGGCCGGCGATTCCGTTCAGCGCAGAAGCATAGATAACCGGGAAATCGAGTTGCTGCTCGGTTGCACCGAGGCGGTCGAACAGATCCATGACTTCACCAAGCACCCAGTCAGGACGTGCGCCTGGACGGTCGATCTTGTTGATGACGACGATCGGATTAAGGCCATTGGCGAACGCCTTCTGTGTCACGAAGCGCGTCTGGGGCATCGGACCGTCCTGCGCATCGACCAGGAGAAGAACCGAGTCGACCATCGAGAGTACACGCTCGACCTCACCACCGAAATCGGCGTGGCCTGGTGTGTCAACGATGTTGATCTGATAGTCGTGCCAGGTGATGGCGGTGTTCTTGGCAAGGATGGTAATGCCGCGCTCTTTTTCCTGATCGTTCGAGTCCATGACCCGTTCAGAATCCTGATCCTTTCGACCGAGGGTACCGCTCTGACGCAGCAGCTTGTCCACGAGCGTAGTTTTACCGTGGTCGACGTGGGCAATGATGGCTATGTTGCGTACTTTTTCTATCACGTTGCGAGTACCGAATAGTGGCGAAATGGGAGAACTGTGCGGGCAAAATTTGCGCGGCATTATAAACCATTGCTGGAATGCTTGATAGCAATGTCGTAGAAGAGTATAGAATCAATGCCGAGTATGCGACGTGACAATTATGTGCATGTCGTAATCCGCAAGCGCCTGGCGGCTATTATGCACCATTGTGGTGCCGAACAACCGACTCGCGCACCATAATAGAGCGCAGCGCACCGTTAATGGGCGAGCGCGAATCTTCGAAGCGTGTCTTGGTGCACTGTCGTTTATCATGGAAACCCCTGCTGCCACTGGTCTCGCCACTCGATGAATCTGCGTCGATTCGCGGCAGGCCAAAAGATGGCAACAAATTTGCTTACACCTAAGACTTGAAGCTTAGCCAAGCCGAGCGCAAGCTTACGGCCCCGTAGCTGGCCGCCGGATTACAGCCGAGTGACAGTTTCAGCAACCGGAACCTCGTGCTATGCTCGCTGCGACTTCACCGTCAAGTGGAGCGGGCCATTTCTGTAACAGAATTTTACGTAAACGGAGTGTAAGGAATGTCAGAGAAAACTCTGGGACTTATAAAAGAGCACGAAGCGAAATGGGTCGATCTTCGCTTTACGGACACCAAGGGCAAGGAACAGCACGTCACCATGCCCGTGAGCGAGATCACTGAAGAAACTTTCCAGGACGGCAAGATGTTCGACGGCTCGTCAATTGCCGGCTGGAAAGGCATCAACGAGTCAGACATGATTCTCATGCCCGACGACGAGACCTGTGTGCTTGATCCGTTCACAGAAGATACCACGGTCAACGTGACTTGCTCCATAGTTGAGCCATCCACGATGCAGGGTTACAACCGTGACCCGCGCTCCATTGCCAAGCGTGCTGAAGAATACCTCAAGACCACCGGCATTGCCGATTCTGCCCTGTTCGGTCCTGAGCCGGAGTTCTTCGTCTTCGACAGCGTCAAGTACCGTGCAGACATGCAGAGCGCTTCTTACGAAATTCACTCAGAAGAAGCTGCATGGGTTTCCAATGATGATTTCGACCGCAACAACGTCGGCCACCGTCCAGGTGTGAAAGGTGGTTATTTCCCTGTGCCGCCAGTCGACTCACTCCACGACCTGCGTGGCGCCATGTGCGCGGCCATGGAGAGCATGGGCCTGAAGATCGAAGTCCATCACCACGAAGTCGGTACTGCTGGCCAGTGCGAGATTGGTGTTGGCGCGAACACGCTGACCCGCAAGGCTGACGAAGTTCAGATTCTGAAGTATTGCGTATTGAACGTCGCTCACGCCTATGGCAAGACTGCGACATTCATGCCCAAGCCTATCGTTGGCGACAACGGTTCAGGCATGCACGTACACATGTCACTGTCGAAGGATGGCAAGAACATCTTCGCTGGCGACGCCTATGCAGGTATGTCTGAAACAGCACTGTTCTACATCGGCGGCATCATCAAGCACGCCCGCGCACTGAACGCGTTCACCAACCCGTCTACCAACAGCTATAAGCGTCTGGTACCGGGCTACGAAGCACCAGTCATGCTGGCGTACTCTGCACGTAACCGTTCGGCGTCGATCCGTATTCCATGGGTCAACAGCGCCAAGGCACGTCGTATGGAAGCCCGCTTCCCTGACCCAATGCAGAACCCTTACCTGGGCTTCGCGGCGATGATGATGGCTGGTCTCGACGGTATCCAGAACAAGATCCACCCAGGCGATCCTGCAGACAAGGATCTCTATGACCTGCCACCAGAAGAAGCTGCTGAAATCCCAACAGTGTGTAACTCTCTCGAGCAGGCACTGGACGCACTGGAAGCAGACAAGGAGTTCCTGCTGAAGGGCGACGTGTTCTCACAGGACATGATCGATGGCTACATTGCGCTGAAGCGTGCTGAAGTCGAGCGTCTGAACATGACCACTCACCCGGTCGAGTTCCAGATGTACTACTCGCTCTAATATTCAGAGTGACCCAGAAGGCCCGCATATGCGGGCCTTTTTCGTTTCAGCGACCAGCTTCCTGTTCGGTTGCAGGCACCGAGGTTTGCTTGCACTATACTGAGATCTGCCAATTCAGAGGCTCAGAGACGGATATGAATATGCGTATACAGGAAGACCTCCTAAAGAGCTGCCGTCGACGGATGGCTAGCATGAGCGCTACGACCAGACGAAAATGTCATATTGCCGTGCTGAGTGGGGTTCTGCTAACGCCACTGCCCTTCGGCGCGCATGCCGAGATCTATCGCTTTACTGACGCTGAAGGCAACGTCGAATTCACGGATCAGCCGCGGAAAGGTGCCGAACGTGTCGAAGTGAAGGAAACTGCCACTATCCAGTTGCCGAAGCCAGACGAGGTTACTGCGATTATTGGCGAGCGACAGGAAGCGGCTGAATCCGGCGATGCCGGTCCAGCTTACGAGACGCTGCAGATCGCGTACCCCGAGCATGACAGTGCCTTCAACTCAGGCAGCGGAGACTTCAATGTCGTCATGAACATCACGCCCGATCTTCAAAGCGAGCATTTCCTGCGTCTGACCCTGGACGGACAGGCTCAAGCGCTTACGAAGGGGCCAGCCATACCTCTGAGTAACGTGGACCGTGGCACCCACACCATCAGTGTTGATGTGGTAGAGGGTGACAGCGTCGTGCAAAGCGCTGAACCCGTTACGTTTACCATTCACAGACCTTCTGTGCTGCATCGACCCTGAGCACCATTCAACCGCGCACCATTATGGTGCGCGCATATCGCCTCAAAATCAGGCATGCTGCTTTTCGGTGAGTGGTAAGCCCTGACGGAAAACGCTGTCAGCCGGCGCCATAGCGGCGATTCCCTTACGGAGCGACCCCATGTGGTGCGTTCGCAGAAGTAAAATAAGGACCTGGACCATTTATTGCTTTATCGCACTGTCTTAGCTGCCAGAGATATTGTGACCCTGTATGCACCCACAAAACGCGCTGACCGACTCTGTACTGGCCAGGCTTCTTGAAAACCTGGCTACGGCCGTACTGCTGCTCGATCACCGAGGCACGATCGCCTTCGTCAATTCTGCGGCGGAAATTCTACTTGAAAGCAGCGCCAGCCGAATGCTTGGCTTACATTACACTGACTGTCTCCAGTCAGAGCCCGGCGGTCTGTGCGCACTCGAGAACGGTCTTTCTACCGAACAGAGCTTTGGCCAGAGCACGGTGCGCTTCACCCTGCTGAGCGGCAGCAGCATCATTGTCGACTACACCATATCGAGCACACCCGCAGACATTGGCAGACCCACTGGGGATGCGTTTCGTCTACTCGAAATGCAGGCAAAGGATCACGTTAGAAGAATATCACTCGAAGAGGAGCTGCAATCAGAGCATCAGGCGGCGCGTGTCCTGATCCGCAACCTGGCCCATGAGATCAAGAATCCCCTCGGCGGCATCCGTGGCGCCGCTCAGCTGCTGGGGAAAGCGCTTGATTCCAGTCAGGACACTCACCAGACCACTCGCCTGTCCGTGCCCACCTCCGGTGGCGGGTGGTCGGAGTACACCAACATTATTATTTCCGAGGCGGACCGGCTGAAGAACCTGGTGGACCGTATGCTCGGTCCCAACAAGGCCTTGCACCTGAGCGAAGTCAATATTCACGAAGTGCTCGAGCGTATCATCAGTCTCATTGAAGTCGAGTGCGGTTCAGACATAGCCATCCGGCGAGATTATGATCCTAGCATCCCGGAATTCACTGGCGACAAGGAACAACTGATACAGGGCTTCCTGAATATTGCGCGTAACGCGGTTCAGGCCCTGACGCAACCAGGCTCAAAACCGGGATTCCTGCCCGAGATACAGTTCAAGACACGAACTGTTCGACAGTTCACGCTGTCCGGAAAGCTTCATCGACTGGTACTGAAGGCAGAAGTGATCGATAACGGTGCCGGTGTGCCGCCAGAGCTTCTGAAAAACATCTTCTATCCCATGGTCAGTGGCAACGCCAGCGGCACCGGTCTCGGCTTGTCTATCACTCAGGGCATCATCGGACAGCATAGCGGCATCGTCGAGTGCGAAAGTGAACCCGGACATACCTCTTTTATCGTCTATCTACCTTTGGAGAATGCACTATGACCGAGTCGTCGCCCGTCTGGATTATTGATGACGACCGTTCTATTCGCTGGGTGCTCGAGAAAGCGATGGAGCAGGAAGGCATCGCCTTCGAATCTTTCGAGTCTGGAGACACCATTCTCTCCCGACTGCAGTGTGAACAACCCCTCGCCATCATCAGTGATGTCCGAATGCCGGGTATCAACGGCCTGGAACTGCTACAACGCCTGCAGGAACAACATCCGGATATCCCGGTTATTATCATGACAGCACATTCGGATCTGGATAGCGCGGTCAGCAGCTACCAGAAAGGCGCCTTCGACTATCTCCCGAAGCCCTTCGACCTGGATGAAGCCATTATCATCATCAAGCGGGCACTTGCGCACGCAACTGGAAACCAGAACAGAGTCGGACAGCCAAGCGAGCAGCAGAAACAGAAGACCCCGCCGATCATTGGTGAGGCGCCCGCTATGCAAGAGGTATTTCGCGCCATTGGCCGCCTCTCCCACAGCAATATCACAGTGCTCATCAATGGCGAGTCTGGCACCGGCAAGGAACTGGTGGCCAAGGCGCTGCACGAGCATAGCCCCAGGGCAGGTCATGCCTTCATTGCACTCAACATGGCTGCCATTCCGAAAGACCTGATCGAATCAGAGCTGTTCGGCCATGAGAAAGGTGCCTTCACAGGCGCGGGTGGCCAGCGTATCGGTCGCTTCGAACAAGCCAGTGGCGGAACGCTGTTTCTCGACGAAATCGGCGACATGCCGGCAGACACGCAGACGCGGCTACTTCGCGTGCTGGCCGATGGTGAGTTCTACCGAATTGGTGCAACCACCCCGGTGAAGGCCGACGTCAGAATTGTCGCGGCCACGCATCAGAACCTCGAGAAGCTGGTGGAGTCCGGCGCGTTCAGGGAAGATCTCTTCCATCGACTGAACGTGATCCGTATACATCTGCCTGCCCTGCGTGAACGCCGTGAAGATATTCCCAGATTGGCCGCTCACTTTCTCGAGCAGGCAGCCGCTGAGTTAGGCACGGAAAACAAGCTTCTGGCTGCCGAGACCGAGGCACTGCTGTGCCAGCTACCCTGGCCCGGTAACGTGCGGCAGCTGCAGAACACATGCCGTTGGCTGACCGTGATGGCTTCCGGACGAACAATCCATCTGGGCGATCTGCCGCCGGAGCTGCAGAACGAAACGCCGAACAAGACGACAACCATCGACTGGCCCGAATCACTCCGCCTCTGGTCTGAGAAACAGCTGCTTACGCGCAAGGAGGGACTGCTCGATGTGGCAATGCCTATCTTCGAGCGGGTCATGATCGAGTCTGCGCTCAGGCAGTCAGGCGGGCGCAAGAAAGATGCGGCCATTCTGCTTGGCTGGGGCCGCAACACGCTCACGAGAAAGATGAAAGAACTGGATATGGCGGGTGTCGAAGATAACGGCGGCGGCGATAGCTGGGACGACTAGCGCCCGTCCGCCGGGTTTCGGACGTCAGACCAGCTGTCCACGCCGCCAGAACGCTACGCTAGCGAAACTTGGGCAGCGCCTTGGGTCGCTCAATGAAGAAGCCCTGAGCGTAGTCCACGTGCCGGTCCCGAAGCAGATCAAGCGTTGTCTTGTCCTCGACATACGGCGCAATCACTTCGCTACCGTGATAGTGCGCCATGTCGACCATTGATTTCAGCATCATCTGGTCATAGAGATCCTTGGGAAGATCTCTGATGAAGGTGCCATCGATCTTGATGAAATCTACCGGCAACACCTTAAGCGCCTCGTAGGCACTCGCGCCAACACCAAAGTGGCCGAGACAGAACCGGCAACCATACTCCTTTAGCTCGGTGATGAAGTCCGCGACATCGTTGAGCCTGCTGATTGCTGATGCTTCGGTGATCTCGAAGCAGATTTTTTCCAGCGGGCACTCAAAGGCCGTGAGCTGCTCAAAAATGAACTCAAGCAGGCTTTCGTCATTCAGCGAGTGGCCAGACAGGTTGATGAGCACACTACCCATTTCCTCTATGAGCCCGCCATTCTCGGCCATCCAGGTCAGCATGTTGCCCACCACCCAGCGATCGATTTCACGAATGCTGTCGGACTGCTCTGCCGCCTGGACAAACTCCGCCGCAGGAATCACTGCGCCCTTGGGAGATATCACGCTAATCAGCACCTCAACGATACCGGGAAGCTGGGTGTTGGCCTGCAGGGGTATGATTTTCTGGCAGCGCAGCTGTATGTTCAGCTTGCTGAGATCGACCGGCTCTCCCTTGAGACGCGGTCCAGTCTCGGTTGCGGTGGCGTAGCGGGGCGAAAGCTGCACCGGTACCTGACCGCCACTGCTTTTAGCCTTGCGCACCAGATCTTCGCTTTCCCGCAGATGATCGCTTAAATCCAGCAGGCCGGGCTGAAGCGGCAAGCAGCTCACAACAAACCGCAGCGCGAGCATATCGCCTTCCCAGGACAGGCGGTAACTCTGCAGTGCAGTCAGCAGACGGTTAGCCTGTTCGGCAGCATCCTGGGCTACTGCAACAATGAACTCGTCGCCTGAGTATCTGGCTAGCAGGCTTTGTTCGGGCAACAGCGTTCGACAGATGCGGGCGATGTCCTTGAGGGCCTTGTCGCCGCCAGCGATGCCAACCTGTTCGTTAACCTGGTAGAACTGTCTCGTCGAAATCAGAATCAAGCCGGGGTTGGATGACTTCTGCAGGCTCTGGCAGTAAATCTGAGCCTGGCGCTCGAACTCCTTGCGCTGAATCAAACCCGTCAGCTCGTCAGTAGCCACGACGTGACTGAGCTGTTCGTACAGGTCCTTGACCATGTTGGCCAGGCTCTCGTTCACTGCAGGCTGCTCGCCCTCGGACTCGATAGCGCAGATACCCTGCTGCAGATAGGCTGCTAGCGTGAGGGGATCGAGATCAATGACTTTCGATCCCATCTGATTGACAAAAACATAACGTGAAGAATTCTGGCCAATCCATGCGATTCGAACCTGCTCTGACGCTTCGCCTTCGCGTGAGAGTCTGATCCAGTCCCCGATCTTCAGCTTTTGAATGCGCTGCATCCAACGCTGCAGACTGCGATTTGGCACCTCATTCGCTGGGCCGGCATTTGTGACTGCTTCGCTACTTTCCGGAACGGTGACAAACTGCGCCTGTTCACTCCCACCAGTCAGGAAGGCTTTGAGTTCAGCGCGTATACTGGTTGCCGGCATATGCTGGGATGAAATCGTATTCAGCCCTTCCTGAATGGTCTTCACCAGAACAGGCATGTCCACTGATGCGCTCGTGCCCCTTTCGCCAAATTCAAGTAGCGAATCAATAACGCCGAGATATCTGGCCCACTCTTCGCTTTGGTCGTCGTGACGGATGTACACCAGTGACAGCAAATCCTTCCAGCCGTTATTGAGCAGGGAAATGACAGCCTTTGGCACGCGGCGACCCGCAAGCCGACTTTCAATTTCCTCGCTGACGCGCTGTTTGGAGGAAGTGACTTTCTCCTGACCTTCAGCAGCAGCCATGACGCGCTCGACATTGCGACGGTAGAGATTTCGCTGCTTGGCGAGAAGGTCGTCCAGGTCCTTGAGGGTTTCGGCGAACACACCCTGATCCGCCTCATGCTCGTTCTGAATCCGTACCACGAGCTGATCGATCTGATGAATCTGATGTGCCGGCGCACGATTCCCCTTCACGCCAAGCTGGGCGATACGGTTGATCACCTGTCGCGCCGGGTTTTCCTTCTGCACGAAAAAGTCAGGCTGTCTCATGTACTGCCGGAGAACAGGCACTTCGAGACTGCGCAACTGCCGTTTGGCCCTGGGTTCGATTTTGTCGTTCTTCAGTAGACTCATGAAGAAACGATCGACGACATCGAGCGCATTGTCCTGCTCTGGCGTCAGTGACTTTTCCGGGGCGCCATCACCCAGGTCAGCTTTGAGACGCTCGCGCAAAGTGGGGATAACATCATGACTCGCATCTGGCGCAATCTGCTGTGAGGCAAGTTTGCGAAAGACTTCGGCATCACGAAACGGTGGGAGAGCGACGGTGTCCTTTGCGGCCTCTGCCAGTGCCTCCGGTTGCAAGCGGTCTGACGACCGCCGCCGCTGAATGGTCTGCTCCTCTGCCCGAACCTGTTTGCCGCGATTGAGCACCCCCAGCAGCTCCTGAATCACACCGAAGCTGGCTTCGGCATCCTGAAGGTGCATCTGCAGGGTCGTGCCGGTTTCGTCGCTCCTGGCCATCGCCGCCGCCATCTTCGACTTGTCCAGCGGTCCATGTGCGTTAGATGGCAAAAGTGATTGCAGACGGCCCGATCTCACCTTCAGCTGAGTAGGGCGTAGCGAGCCTGTAGACACTGGTCTGGTCACTTTGCGGCTGGCAACACGCGTCTGGGCCTCAGCCTTGTCGTGATCCGCCTTTGCAGCGTCCATGGCGCGCTTCGAGGCGAGCTCTTCCTCAACTGACTTGTCTTCTTTTGCCAGGTACTTACGCAAGTCCAACTTGGGCAACACGCCCTGCCGGATGAGTAGCCCGTTGAGTTGGTCGTACAGCGGCTCGAGCGCCTTGACCACAGTCGCCTCGAAAACCTTGAGCACGGCTCGATCGACTGCGATAGGCAACTTGAGCTCACTCAGGGCGTCGTGAAAAGAGAAACAGATCAGCGCCGGCCCCAGGGGGTTGTAACCAGAGCCTGCGCCGGTAGTCGTTTCGTTGCCCGTTCTGAGCACCCCACTCGCGTCCAGACGCATCTTGAGTTCGAGCAAGGCCCGACGATACTGTGTTTCAGCTCTGGTGATCATGACTTTGAGCGTGAGCCAATCCTCAAACTCATCCTTGTTCACTAAAGCCAGCTCGCCAGTCGCTGGCTGTGAAGGCGTTTCGCCCGGCTGCAGGCGGACGCCCTGGACCACATGTTGAATGAAATTCTTGCGAAGCTGGGTACGGCGCTGGCGTAATACCGTCGCGGCATCGATAAACTGGCCGCGCAGATTATCACTGGCAGCCTGGCTCATCTGCCTGTCGAGCTCAGGTGCCAGGGCGGTATCAAAATGCTGTACGGCTGCCTCGACATGAGCCAGCAGAATGCGCTCGAGCTGCTTGTAGACGAGTTGGCTGCTGGCCTGTTGTTCGCCAGCTCCACCCTGTTGCTGAGCACCGCTTCTGGTTTCAGCTGAGTAACGTGAGAGCAGTGCCTGAATGACCCGTGGTTCGGTGTCGACGAAGAGGCCACCAAAGGCACCATCGATAATCCGGACGGCACTGATAGACAGGTGCTGCGTTTCCCCGCTCGCCTCATCGACGAATGAGAGACTCACGATATCCTGCACCTGAAAATTCCTGGACTCGAGGGTTTCGCCAACTGCGAGCGCGTAGCGGATGAACAAACCGTCAGCGCAGAAGTCCACTATACGACATGGCAAGGGAGCGCTGCTCTGATAGACAAGTTTCGCAGCAAGATTCAGTGACTTGCGTCGACTCGCCCGCCGTTCGCTACCGCCTGTAGTTTGATACTGCATAAAACCTGTTCTATAAAGATTGCGCGCAAGCAAAGACGCCGGGTCATCTTGACGAGACAGACCTACGGCTCCCGAAGACTTCACATTAATGAACGAACAAGTATAGACAATCGCACGGAATGCAGACACCGGAACTGAAATATTATGTACCTGAATCAATGCCGCCGGGCACTGCAGACGATCTGCCTGAGACTGGCGCTCATAACCGTGGTGATCTTCCAGCTGAATAGCTGCCAGCAATTCAGTTACTATTTTCAGGCGACCGAAGGACAGCTGGCGCTTCTCTGGCAACGTGAATCGATTGAATCGATGCTCCAGCGCCCTGATCTCGAATTGGCACTCGCCGATAAGCTCAGGCTCGTCAAGTCCGCAAGGCGCTTTGCCGTCGAAGTCCTCGACTTGCCGGTAGACCAAGCGTACGGCACTTACGTCGCCCTGCCCCGCCGGCATGTCGTTTGGAATGTGCAGGCCGCTGGTGAGTTTTCTGTACGCAGTCACGAATGGTGCTTTCCCGTCGCCGGCTGCGTGGCCTACAAGGGCTATTTCGAAGAAGATATGGCGCGCCGTAGCGCAGCAGAGCTGTCAGCTGCTGGTCTGGACGTGTATGTCAGAGGCGTCGATGCCTATTCGACGCTTGGTTGGTTCGATGATCCCGTACTCTCCAGTTTCATTCACTATGCCG